>BBBF01000008.1 GCA_001315925.1 Thermocladium modestius JCM 10088
GGGGCTATGCAACCACGTTGGTGACGCTCTACATAAATGGGGATAGGCCAATACCAGATATAGTTAACATGCTCAGGGAGGAGTGGGCGGTTTCCGGCAATATAAAGGACAAGACCACCAGGAACCACGTCCAGGACGCGATAGATAGAATAATAGGCATGCTAGGAAGGCAACGTCCCAAGCACCTACCCACGTTGGTAGTATTCGCCGGTTTCCATATGATCTCCCCCCCGGGCAATTATACATGGGTCTCCTACGTCGTGATTCCTCCATTCAAGATAAGCACGTTCAAGTACATATGTGATATGACGTTCCACACGGAATTGCTTGAGGAGGGCGCCAACACCACCTCCACGTACGGCATAATAATAGTGGAGCGAGGGGGAGGCCGTCATAGCATTGCTCAGGGGGAATTACTGGGAGATAGTTAAGAAGGTCCAGTTCTTCGTTCCAAACAAGCATAGCGCGGGCGGTCAGTCAGCCCTCAGATATAAGCGGCAGACGGAGCACTTAGCGGAGGTCTTCTATAAAATGCTTGCGGATTCAGCGAACGAGATCTTCTTGAAAATAGAGGACTTGAAGGGAATAATAGTTTCCGGTCCAGGCCCCACCAAGGAGGACTTCCTAAAGGAGGATGCATTGGATTACAGGCTTAAGGATAAGGTAATTGCGATAGTAGATGCTTGCTGCCCGGATGAATATGGCGTCATAGAGACCATAAGGAAGGCCAGCAGCCACATAAAGGATAACGAATACGTCCATGCAAAGGAATTATTGGATACATTGATGGAGTACGCCGTCAGGAAGAGCAATTACGTGGTGTTCGGCAGGGATGCCGCAATGAAGGCATTAAAGTACGGGGCAGCCAGGGTTATATTGGTGAGCGAGAACGTGGGGGGGGAGGAGGAGATACTGAACCTAGTGATGGAGGGAGACAGGAAGGGGATAAAGGTGGAGGTGATACCTAAGGCCGTGGAGGAATCGAAAATGCTTGACCAAACGTTTGGAGGATACGCGGCGATTCTTCAATACCCCCCCATAACTACCCTGGAGGCAAACCAGAACGATTCATAGGATTTTCAATACTTGCGCTCCTCGGGTTTCCACTTGGTTATCGTAACCGGTATGTAAGAGAAGCTGGGGGGGCCCTCCTTAGTCCGGAATGCCAATGTATGCTTCAGCCAATTCACGTCGTCGCGTTTTGGATAATCTATTCTGGCATGCGCGCCGCGGGATTCAGTCCTATTGAGGGCTCCCAAGGTTATGACCTCCGCCTGCTCCAATAGGAAATCTATCTCCATTATATCTTTTAGGTTCTGGTTATAGACTCGACCTCTATCCTCTATCCTCGCATTGCCGAAGCGCTCCCTCAATTTCTTCAACGATGCATACGCCTCCTCCAACCCGCTTTTCTCCCTGAATACATAGACATACGTATCCATTATCTTATTCATTTCCCGCTTTATATCGTATGGATTCTCCGCATTAGTTTCCTTGTGGAGCAGTTCATCAAATATCCTCTTCTCCTCCTTCTCGGCCGCGTCCTTCACGTATCCATCAAATTCCGCTTCCCCCCGGCCTTGGACATGGCATACTTGGCGGCCGCCTCTCCGGTGAAGTGACCCCCCCATACCAAGCACTCGCTCAAGGAGTTGCTTCCAAGCCTATTGGCGCCATGAACGCTGACATTGGCCGCCTCCCCCCCGGCAGCCCATAGATTCGATATCTTCCTCTCAGCGTCCATGTATACCTGTCCCCCCCTTAAGTCGACGTGTATGCCTCCCATCATGTAATGCATCGCAGGCCTCACCGGTATAGGCTCATCCACGGGATCTACTCCTATTGTCTTTATCGATATCTCCCTTATCATTGGGAGTCTCTTATTGAGTCTCTCCTCGCCTAAATGCCTTAGATCCAGCAAAACATAGCCAAGCCCGCTCTCCTCATCGATGAATCCTCTTCCCTGGTTTATCTCGGTTATTATGGACCTGCTGACTATATCGCGGGGAGCCAGCTCCATCCTGCTCGGCGCGTACCTCTTCATGAACCGCTCCCCCCCATCCTTATTGACCAGGTAACCCCCCCTCTCCCCCCCTGGCTCCCTCCGTTATCAATATGCCGTTGGGAACCAATGCGGTCGGGTGGAACTGGGGAAACTCGAAGTCCTTCAGAGGTATTCCCGCCCTATACGCCAGGCTATATCCATCTCCGGTTGATGAGTGGGCCATTGTCGTGAAGCCGTATACCCTTCCATTCCCCCCCCGTCGCTATTATTCCAGCCTTGGCCAGTATCACCTTGAATTCCCCCCCGGTTTTAAGGTCTATGGCAGTTATTCCCTTGAACTCTCCATTCTCCAGTATGAGGGAAGTGGCGAAGTGCTCGTGCAGCATGTCTATGTTTCCAAACCTGAGCGTATTATCATATATTGTGCTCAGCAAGAAGAAGCCAGTCTTATCTTGGGCAAATGTGGTCCTCGGTATTGTCATTCCGCCAAATGGTCTCTGCAGTATCTTTCCCTGGGGGGGATCGCGGGACCAAGGCACTCCCAGATGGTCGAGGAACTTTATTTCCTGTGGGGGGGCCGTCTGAACGAGCAGCTCTATGGCGTCTTGATCGGCCAGGAAATCGCTGCCCTTTGCAGTATCATACCCATGCAAGTCCAAGCTATCGCCGTTTTCCTTAGGGTACAGAACAGCGCTGGCGCCGCCTTCAGCAGACACGGAGTGGCTTCTCATGGCGTGGACCTTGCTCACGACCGCTATCCTTATTTTCCCATTGGATGTGCGCGCCGCCTCAAACGCGGCCCGCAGCCCAGCGAGGCCGGAACCAAGAATCAACACGTCATATTTTAGTACCTCAACCATAGCATCCAATCATTTTACCTTATTTATAAAAATTCCGCCTTGCCTATTATCATTGATTCAATATGGTAATCTAGCCATGGAGCTTGCTCCGAGTTACCCTTGGATTTATGTCGTTCATTTCAAGTATCTTTAGAAACATTTATTATTTGGCGATCCCTATGGCTTTCCCGTGAATTTACGCGTAGATGCGGAAACCATCAGGCGGCAATTATATGTGTTCGGGCCGGCTTGGTTGGTAATGATGGCGGATATAGATGTTGCCAGCATAGTCACTGGACTGCAGTCGGGAGCCACTTGGGGGGGGTACAGGATGATATTCATTATGATAATTTTGACTATTCCCCTCTTCGTTATTCAAGACGCTGCCGGTCGCTTGGGCACCGTTGGGGGGGGCAAGGGTTTGGGCGAGGCAATAAGGATTAGGTATAGCGGCAAGACGGCGGCCATCTTATCCATCCCAATGGCCGTCTCGGACTTCTTGGAGTACGTCGCGGAGTACGCCGGGATATCCATTGGAATAATGCTCTTGGGGGGGCTTCCTTTAATTCCGCTTCTGCTGTTGATATATGTGTTCCATGCCGTGGTGGTTCTATCCAGGAACTACAGGAAGGCCGAGATTATAATGTTACCGATAAGCTTCGTGTTGGCAGCCAGCATAGCTGCATCAGCAGTGCTGTTCAAGCCAAATCCGTCGCTCGTGCTATCCGGTCTCTCTCCATTACAGCCTTACGGAAATCCATCATTTGATTACTTGCTGGCCGCCAATATAGGCGCGTCATAATGCCGTGGATGCTGTACTTTCACTCGGGCGCGGATTCCAGAAAGAAATTGAAAACCAGCGATCTAAGGGCGGAGAGGCTGGAGACGCTAATAGGAGCGATTGCATCGGAGGTATTGATGGCTATGATAGTGATAGATGGAATTCACTTGAGGAACGTCAATGATTTCCTTAACATTGACGAATTATCGCATGCGTTGGCCCCCTTCGGTTCGGCAGCCCCCCCGTTCCTATTAGCCATGGGCTTCCTAGCGGCTGGTTTCCTGGCGCTGGTGGTGATATCTATGGCATCTGCGTGGGGGCGTATTGGAGGCCGTGGGGCGAACATCGAGGAGGGCATTTCTTTCAGTTTACTTGATGGAGAGCTTCCGGCTCTAGTGTTGGTAATTTTATATAGTAATTACGTGGAATTGATGCTGGACCTAATGGTTTTATACACTATAATCATTATACCATCGCTCTATGTTCTTGGCCGCTTAGTGACGGATCCAAATATAATGAAGGGCCTCACCTATAAGCCTGGGAATCAGCGATGTACTGGGCAATGACAGCCGTGATAATAATCGGGGGGGGAATCGCTGGCTTGATATCGATGATATGACTCCCCCCCCTCACACAATTACAATTATGGCAGAGAATGCGGACTCACCCGCTGCACTTCAAGGGAAGTTGAAGCCGAAGTTTTCTTCCGCCGGGGAAGTAAGTTTCGCGAGGCAGGAAATACCTCATTGAGAGAGGATGTTCCCGCCCAACAGGCATAATAATAATTATGCCCGCCAGAGACCTCGTCCGTGAGGGGGGGGATGGTTCACTTCCTGAGACCCTCTGACCGCAATGCATTAATTACCTTGGAAGTGGAATGGGTTCGAGGGAATTGCACCCCCCCTCATCCAAGCACAGCTTCCAATCCCCTTATCAATGTGGTGGAGACATCAGGCGATGCTGGTGGGAAGTGTTTGTGTGATAAATAGAATTGACTCCCACTCCCTTTAGGGATGGAGTTGAAGGCCCGGTCCATGGTTCATTGCTGAACGAGTGGAGCGGGGGGGTGGGTGCCCTACGCGTCAACCAGCCGTGTGCAGTGAAGATGAGGGCAGTGAACCGCAAACGATGAACCGATTCAAGGAAGCCCTTAAGAGCCCGGGGGGGAGATTAATATACCGGCTTTATCGCGTGCTAGGTTTAAGTGGTGGGGGGGAAAGTAGATAGTAGTTAAACGAGGGGGGGGATGTGGTGATAGGGGGGGGATTCGGTGTACTTAAGCGATGGGCAATATGAAGTTCAAAGGAGCGTGGATAGGAAGAGAACGTCATCTTACTACACTAGCAGGGATGGCCTTGCAGTTATCAGAAGCTTCCTCCGAATGCTGGATGAGCAGTATAGGAGGGATGTGACAATAATGGATCCCTTCATGGGTTCGGGAGTCATGCTCTCATCCATAAATGACTTGATTAAGCCCAGGAAGGTGATAGGAATCGAGATAAACAGACAACCATGTGAGTTGGCTCATGAGGTTTTATCCTCCTTGTACTCCGACGTGGAAGTTGTGTGCGGCGATGCGTTTAAGGTCGCATGGAAATATGAAGCGGACATAATCATTTCAAATCCACCCTTCGTTAGGTGGCACTTGATCCGTGATAGGAATGAGATCCTAAAAGTAATGAATTCAAGAGGTTATGGGGACCTCATTATGAGGGGGGGGATCCCGGTTTGCACGTGCTTTCCTTATTCTTGATAGATTTCATACTTAGGGACGGGGGGTTATGCAGCTATAGTAATGCCGGCATCAACGTTCTATACTAAGCAAGGAGAGGGCGTGAAGAAGCTGTTGAAGCGGCGGTACGACGTGATAGGATTGGTTGAAAACAAGAGGGAGCCTGCCTTCAGCGTAGGCAGTGGTTTTAAGGAATTGATAATTTTCGTCAGGAAAAGGAATGGGCATTCCCCATTAATTGGAAGCTTGAATACGGCGATTTATAAATATAATGGAGATATGAATGAGGTGAACTCGGTGAATCTATACGAGCTACCGAAGTTGGCCGACAGGAATTGGCTCAGTTTGTTTGACCATGATAAGGCAAATCTATTGATTTCCATCATAGAGAATGCCATGAAGAATGGATTGTTACGTTATATGAGGAAGGGCGAGATTATTAGGGGCATTGAAATGTATGGGCCGGATTTCTTCTTTATTCCAAATAAATATTGGCGCATTAAGGGAGAGGATGATTTGTCAATGATTATTAAAAATAGAAATAATGGAGCCGAGCTAGCGATACCCAAGAAATATCTAGTGAGGTGCTTAAGGAAGCCAGAGCATTACAAGGATGGAATATATGTACCGGATCCCAAGTACTACGTGCTTGCAATAAATGAGGAGCCCGACGGCGATTTGGGGGGGAGGTACTTAGAGTGGGGGGGCGAAGAGTTGGGCATTCCGGCCCTGAAGTTCGGGGGGGATAGATGGTATCAATATATCTGGAAGCAATTGAAAACCAAGAGACCTTATGGGTATATCTTCATCCATGATAAAATAGATTCAAGGAGAAACAGAGTAATTGCCAACTACTCGGAAAAACCCCCCCTGTGTGCCTCAAAGAACTTCTACATAATAAAGATAAATAATCCCCCCCTGGTCGCTGCATGGTATAATTCAGCCCTATTTAGGGAGATTATTGCTATGTTTGGCAGGCAAATATCGGATAGCTGGACTAGGTTTTTGGAGGATGATTACTTGGCAATTCCAGTGCCATCCAAGGCCATCAACGTCGATTTATACAACATAGGCGAGGTCAATCGAGTCGTAAGCGGATACCTAGGACTGAAAGATTAAGTGATCTTATCTAGAAAATTTAAGAATTTAATGAATTAATATTGGCCCACTGCTAACCCGTCTCCCCCCCTTGGATCGGCATATGCTATGCGTTCACGTCCCAAGATTTGGATGGCATGGGCAACGCCGGTGGCGCCTGGGTACTTTATTTTGCGGATGGGAGCATCAACCCCCCCCTCCTCCGCGAACACCTCATTTCCATCCCATAAAAATCTAGGTGCGTCTATCGCGTTAACTATATCCATTCCGTTATCGATTAGATTCATTAATAGGAGGACATGCTGTTGCGGCCTGAAGTGACCCCCCCCGCTTATTCCTATGGCTGCCATAGGTTCCCCCCCGCCTTTTTCGATTATCATTGATGATAGCGTGTGCAGGGGGGGTCGCTTGCGTGGAGCGACTCCATTAGGTCCATCCAGCTTGAAATCGCTTGCCCTATTGTTAAGGGTTATTTGGTATGTTGGTTCCGTTATCCTGGATCCAAAGGGGTGATACAAGCTTTGTATAGCGGATACTATGTTTCCCGCCTCATCTATAACTACGAAATTAGTAGTATCTCCCTCCAATATCTTATTATTTGCATTGGGGGGGCCAGCAGCGTTGAATTTTAGCAAACTATCTATCGGCACGTCGACGAATCGTGGATCTCCTATATGCTCGTCCCGTAACGAGTACGCCTTTCTATAAATGTCGAGAAGCACATCTATTCGATCCTTAGCGTTGGCTGGGAGGCCTCTGGACTCCACATCCCTGAGTATTATTAAAGTGGTCAATCCCTGGCTATTGGGCGGGGGGGACTCAAATACCGTGCAACCTCTATACTCCGCCTTAAGAGGCTCCCTCCACTCAGGCGTGTAATCCTTGAAATCCGATAACGAGAATGCGCCCCCCATGGAATTGACGTACTCAGTTATTGCCTCTCCCACCTCCTTGTAGAAAAACGAGGGGCCGGCCTCGGCTATCCCGCCTATTGTCTTTCCCAGCCTCCTCATATCGATCCTTTCCCACCTATTTGCCAGGTAGGTCCTCGCGGTCTCGTCGTCATGGTAGGTCTCCCTCAATGAATTCAAGGCACCCTCCAGCCTCGGCATTACCGGTAATCCAGCCTCCGCCAGTCTCACGGCCGGCCTTAGGAGGTCTCCCCCCCACTCCATCGAGCCATGCCTTTGCCAAAGCGCGTGGACTCCGCCTACCATGCCTGGCACCACTATGGAAAGAGGCCCGTATCTTGGCATGACTCCGCCGTACTTGCTCATTATCAATTCCCTGGTCAAACCACTGGCGCCCAGCCAGTGCCGTTTATGAACTCTACCTTTCCATCACCATGATTATATATCATTGCCATGAAATCACCTCCAAGTCCATTCAACGCGGGTTGGCTGACTGCTAGCGCAAATGATATTGCTACAGCAGCATCAAATGCATTGCCTCCCCTCTCCAGCACCGATAATCCGATTAAGGAAGGGAAGGGATGCTCGCTGGCAATGGCTCCTCTGCGAGACACAAATGCAGGCTTCATGCTGATCAGCAACTATTCTAATTAATAAACTTAGGGGGGGTACTCACCAATTTTTTAGGAATAATTTATTATTGAAAAAGACCTGCGAGAGGCGCGGTTGGTTATTAATTGAGGCATAGTTTCAAGAGGACTTGAACTGTGCTTTTAACATTGTAATTAAAGTGATTGTAGGAATAGTTATTGGAATTGAAGTATAGTTATTATTCCCCATGTTACATAGCTAAGTAACGTTAGTTGAGGGGGGGCTTAACAAAGGCTTCGGGGGGGGATCCTCAGGTGGGAGGGGGGGATTGAAAAATAGTTGTGAAGACTCGGTCATTAGTTTCTATTTTTGAATGTAAAAACGTGGGTGAGTTGTCGATATCGCAACGTTTTTAAGCGGTTTTAAACCCGTATGTTGATAGGAATGTTCGTGCTGGCGGCATTTCAATTGTTTGGAGGAAGCGGCTCCAATTCGACGGATTACTTATTATTCAATTTATTGCTTTTCATAGTATATTTCGGCGTTTTTCCATTTCTATATGAGTATCTTCAATTAATGAGATTTCAAATGCAAGTCAATGGTTTCCTACAGCAGTTGAATGCAACCATAACCAATGGAATCTCCCAATTCATGGGAGCAGTGAATCAAATTGGATCCAAGAATGGTTCGTCAATTGATGGCGAGAAGGTCAAGAATGAGTTGAGGAACTTGATGGATTTGGTGGTGATAGATCCCACCAACATAGAGACGGAGGGTTGGTGCGCAAGTTGAAGTACTTGATAAACATGTACAGCGATAGGTTGGAGGGTGACGTTAGAATGATAATGCCTGGGCTCGATAAACCCATGGTTCAGAACATGGCCAATGCGGTGGAGGTATTGAGAAATCTGAATTACATCTATAAAGTAGTGGATCACTACTATAAACTGAGCTCCAAGTACAAGAGCTACTACCTACTATATCAATTGACGTTTATGTTGCCTTTCCTCAAGGAGGCCGTGAATGCATTAAGCAATTCCATAACTTCATTCGTGAAGGGACAGCCGATAGGCGATGCAGCGGGTCCATTGACTATCTATAGATTCATGAATTCGTGTCAAGGAAAATCCTCCATGGATAACGTGGTTCCGGACACCTATATTGGCCAGTGCCTCTATAACGAGAGGAAGATATATCTAATGAAGGCTCAAGGACCGGGGGGGCACGGTTGGTCACTTGGATGATGCCGTGAACTACCTGTTAGAGACCCTCAATGTGAAGCCGAGGCTGGTGATAACAATAGATGCTGCCCTTAAGCTGGAGGGCGAGAAGACCGGTACCATAACGGATGGATTGGGCGTAGCAATGGGGGGGGAATAGGGGGGGCGGAGAAGTTCAACATAGAGACCACCGTATCTAAGCACAATATTCCGCTATACGCGATATTGATCAAGATGAGCGAGATGGAGGCGCTGAACACTATGACGAAGCAGATAGATGATGCGGTTAACTCGGCAGTGGATAGGCTAAAGAAGATAATAGAGGTATACACGTCAAAGGGGGGGGACGAGGTATTGGTAATAGGGGGGGTAGGCAACACTATAGGCGTGGCTCAGTAGTGGGACCGGCAGCAAAGTTTTAAACTTCAAATAATCGGCTACGAACCATGTCATTTGATGCCTTTGTAACGGGCTACTCAGTGGCGGTTTCAGTGGCTATATTCGCCGCGCTGGCGTTATTGCTGTATTATTTATTATTTAATAAATCATTAATGGCCCGGATAAGCGCCCCCCCGGCTCAGCAGGCACAATTGACGGAATTCGTGATTCTCAAGTGCCCCCAGTGCGGCTTCGAGAAGAAGAGACAATTCGAGCTCGGCGATTACGTGGGGGGGAAAGTAGATCAAGAGAGGTGCCCACACGATAATTCCCAGCTGGTGGTGTCATCTATAGCCAAGGAAACATCCAGTCAGTGATGGATATGGCATTGCCCAATATAGACGTCACCCCCCCATCGGTGGCCTTCGGTCAATAGAGGAGGGCAGACACGTGGTGGTGAGGGGATGGGTGTACAGGAAAAGGGTCTTGAAGAACAAGGTCTTCCTAGTTATAAGGGATTCCAGCGGCATAGTTCAGATAGTGTTCTCAGGAGGATTGGCGGAAGAGGCTTCGCGGCTCAACATAGAGTCGGCCGTTTACGTCGGCGGCACAGTGAAGAGGGAGGAACGAGCGCCCGGGGGGGGAGTCGAGATCCAAGCCGATAGCATATTATGGAAATTCGTGGGGGGGGAGCAATTCCCCCCCATTAATGAGGACGCCGCCGAGGCGGACTCGGAGTTGCTGCTGGACCTGAGGCACCTCTGGGTAAGGAGTAGAAAAATGCAGGCGGTGCTTAAGATAAGGAGCACCATATTCTCGGCTGTTCATGAGTATTTCAGAAGCAATGGCTTTTATGAAGTGCAGGCCCCCCCACGTTCATATCCGCCGCGGTTGAGGGCGGCTCCACGTTGTTTAGCCTGGATTACTTCGGGACCCCCCCAGCGTACTTGACGCAGAGCGCTCAGTTCTACCTTGAGGCCCTAATATACTCGCTGGAGAAGGTATACACAATAGCCCCCAGCTTCAGGGCGGAGAGGTCCAGGACGAGGAGGCACTTGACTGAGTTCTGGCACGCTGAAATGGAGATGGCGTGGGCAGGACTGCGCGATGTAATGAAGGTTGGGGGGGAAGGCGTGATAAGCAGGGCAGTGGAGAGGGTGCTTCAGGATAACCTGGAGGAGCTCAGCATAATAGGTCGCAAGACGGAGTACTTGGAGAGGATAAAACCTCCGTTCCCCATGGTTTCCTATGATGAGGCAATAGAAATACTTAGGAACAAGGGTGTGCAGCTCAAGTGGGGGGGAGATGATATAGGGGCAGACGAGGAGAGGGTTCTCACCCTTCAATTCGATAAGCCAATTCATTTACATCACTTCCCTGAGGCGGTTAAGGCGTTTTACCACAAGAACGATCCCCAGCGGCCGGAGACGACGTTAAGCGTCGACGTGTTGGCCCCAGAGGGCTACGGCGAGGTTATAGGGGGGGGAGGCGAGCGCATAGAGAACTATGACGAGTTGGTGAGCAAGATACGCAAGTTCGGATTAGAGCCCAGCAATTATGGTTGGTACTTGGATTTGCGCCGCTTCGGCTCCGTTCAACATGCTGGATTCGGCCTGGGAATGGATAGATTAGTTATGTGGATATGCGGCCTCGACCACGTCAGGGATGCCTTGCCGTTTCCCAGGGACATGCGCCGCATAAGGCCATAGCATGAGGATAGTGATTACTGGGACGCCGGGCACTGGGAAGACCACTATTTCGAGGGAGTTATCTAGTAGGCTTGGATTGAAATATATTAATTTAAACGATGTTGCTTTGAGGGAAGGAGATGCCGTGTGGGATGAATCGCTCAATACGTTTTCTATAACTGATCCAGATAAGTCAAGCAGGGCCTTAAATAACGTCTTGTCCTTCAGCGATGGATGCGTGTGTGAAACGCTGGCAATAGACCTACTGGATCCCGGCTTAGTGGATAGGATGGTGGTGCTGCGCCGCGATCCTCGCAAGTTGTGGGCTGAGTTGATGGGGGGGAGGGGCTGGCCTCCACGTAAGGCAGCCGAGAACGTGTTGGCAGAGGTATTGAATGTATTGTCCCACTCCGCTTGGAGCGCGTTTGATGGAAGGACCGTTGAGATAAATACCACGGGCAAGACCGTTGATGAATGCGTGAGCATGGTAATCGATGCATTGAATGGTCGTTTAATAGGCAATGCAATTGATTGGCTGGCGGTCCTCGATGGAGATGAGTTGATGGACTTCATTCAGTTATTGGAGAGATTCGCCAATTCCTAATGACTCCACGCAAGCCGCTCCCGCCGTGATGGGGGGGAGGCTCTAGGCATTCACTAATTATTGTTTCGAGCTACTTATTGTGTTGGCTTGCTATCCGCTCAATTCTTATGTAGTTTTTGCCGATGTTACTATTGGGAGAATTATGTTTCTGACCAGAAGCACTATGTCTTTTATTATGCTGGTTCCAGAAAAACCAGCCCCCCCTGGAATAACGCAGTTACGCAGAGCCTCACCGCATCGTTGTTATCGGACAGCATGCAGAGTGAGCTGGACACGTTTAGGACGCTTTGAACCTTGGTTATCAATCCATCTATGTATCTAACCATTTCCCCCCCGAAGTCCTTCGTCTCAATCCTCCTCCTGGCGGCGCCGCTCCTTATGCTGTCGACCAACGCAAGCACGTTTATGTTCATCTCGCTGAGCTTATCAGAGATATATATCAATGCATCCCTGACGTCGGGGGGGAGCGGGTAATTTGTTCCGCTCATGAACTCCAATAAATAGGAGTATTTATCCTCTATCTCCTTTATTACGTTGACCAGCTCCACCTCGTTCGGGCTTCTTCGCATTCAACTTCTCGGTCTATTGACCACACGATTATTAAAACGTTTCTATGACGAGATGCCCAGGCCGTTTATTGCTTTGCCGGCAAAAAGCAATCGGTTCTTTTTAATTTCATAGAAGCGGAAAAGGTACTTATCGCCTTAATTAATGACATTGACCAATACTATAAATTACGTCTCTAACTACATATAATTCAATCCAGTTAAGAAGCGCGTCAGGCGATTTGGGGATAATGGGTTAATTCGAAATGGCCTGCCCCGCTTAACTTATTGCTTGTGTCTTCGGCCCGTACTTCAGTATCGTCCTGTTCATCCATACGGTCAGCATTGTGAGAGGGACGAAGGTGAACTTAACTATTAACTGCCCCCCCACTATTAGGCCGAGCAGGACGGGGGGTCGGCAAAACCCCCAGGAAGGCGGCGGGTATGAACACCAGGCTATCGATGGTCATGGCTATGGGATCGCTCACGCCCACACGCCTAACCACGCCAAGCTTAAGCCTCGTAACTAGAAACACGTCCACGTTCTCGCTGACCAGGAAGGCTATTACGCTTGCCGCCGCTATCCTCCCGCTAGAGGTTAGGAACTCGTTCCCGCCCGTGCCGGGGGGGGTGATGGCTATCAGGTTGAGGAGCACGAAGTAAGCCACCTGCATTGCGGCGGCCGTGAGGACCAGCCACCTACCGACCTCGCACCGAACTTAACGCTGGCTATGTCCAGCATCGCCACGCTGGCGCTGTAGCTGATCACTCCCCCCAGGCACCATGAATGGGGGGGAAATATTGAGTAACCTAACCGCCGCTACCTGGCTCATGGTTAGCAGGAAGAGGTAGGCCGCGCCCGTGGCTAGAAGCAGGTAATCATCTCCCCTCCTCCCGCTCATCCATACCACCCAGCCCGTGAGCAGGTAGAGGAGCAGGGCCTCCCCTATCAAGTATATTAATTGAAACATGATTTTCGATTAGATGACTGGATTAATAAGGATTCCTGCATCAATTGATCAGCGCGGCTTCTCCTCTAGGCAGGAACTGTGTCCTCAATGGTTTGATCAGTAGCTGCCGCTGGGCCCGCATTAGAATGCACGAGATGGAAACCCATGGGCGGCTCGATCTAGCAATTGTGCGCTTTCAGTAAATCTCTCGCCGTCAGTTGGCTTGAGGCACCGCTTATTAAATCGGGGGAGCCTTGGGAAGGGATGGCTCGCGCGTAATGGCTGGAGTCGTTTTTGGTGAGTAGAGGGATGGAGATTGGCTCGGTGAGGGCGAAAAAGAAATAAATAGGTCCAACGAGAATTCAAGTTCGATGGGAAGAAGAAAAGTGCGTAGGAAGTTGGCCACGAAACCGGCGAAGAAGTTGCCCAGGATATTTCAATGTCCTCACTGCGGCATGACAAGCGTTAACGTGATATTGGATAAGAAGGAGAAGCAGGTTCGTGTGATTTGCAGTAACTGTGGCTTGGAGGCATCATTTAACGTGGTTGAGGGGTATCTGCCCGTGGATTACTTCAATAAGTTCGCGGATAAGTATTACGCAGGGGGGGAGATAAAGCCCAAGAAGGAGGGCATAATTCCCGTTGCTCCCCCCCAGGCCACTGCAAATAGCCAGAAAAACGATGAGAGCGATAAACTGGAAGGTGTTGAGTACGAGGACTTTCCAATAGAGGATGAGACGAATGATTCAGGCATAGAGGGCGAGCCGATAGATGAGGCTTCGGAGAACAAGGACGAGGACATGGATAGATGAGGATATGGGCCGGATGGATTGGCAGAAATGGACGACAAGCCTCGCCTTTTAGGGCAGGGGGGGAGGTCAGGTGGATAAAATTGCTCCTCAATTTGGATCTTGATTAATTAGATCGATGGAAGAAGGGTGATGTTTTGCTCGGCATGAATAGATACCTTCATAGGAACATCTTTTGAACGGTTCTATCGACATTTATTAATAATAGCTTGGGTTCGCTTCCCTCCCGTAACCACTCTAGCTCGCGCAATTCATTGCCTGCGATCTCCGCCTCCACTCCGAATCCCTTGGCTATATCGGTTATGCCTGCCTCTATGTTCAGGTAATCGGCGTTCTCCAACTCCGGGTAATAGCTCTTGGCGTAGCTCTTCAATATATTATATCCCCCCCATTGCTTAGAACAATTATCTTGATGGGCAGTCCGTATTTTTTGGCTGTCCAGAGCCCCCCCTGCACGGAGTACATGAAGGATCCATCTCCGATCACGGCCACGGTTTTCTTGTTAATTATCGATATGCCCATTGATGCTGCCAATCCCCCCCAGCCCAACTGACCGCTCTTTGCCGTGAAATACTTGTTATGACCATAACCCATCACGTTCCTAAGCGCGGGAGAGTAGGATATCGACTCATCCACAATCGTGAAGCCCTCGAATGTCTTCTTCACCTTGTAAAGGACGTAATCGATACCCATTGTAGGCCTGGCCCGCGCCACCCTATTCATGTATAGCAAATCCTCTTCCCTCTTAAAGTCACACTTATGTTTGACCTTCTTGGTAGCCTCGGCGAGGAATGCCTTGGGGTTCATTACAAATGCCTCCCCCCCTAGCCTCGGATCCACGTCAAAGCCAACGGAGATGACATCCTTGCCGGGAAGCAATGGGGGGGATGGGAGATACGGATATAACGTGATTCCGCCCCCCCCAATTATTAGTATGAAGTCGTGGGGGGGCAGCAACTTCATGTTTATCAAGGTGGAGGCTGGAAGCAAGTCGCCGGCAAACCTTGAATTATTTGAGTTGAAGGGAGACCTATGGCTAAGCGGCTCCCCCGTAGACGGGACATCCAAGTGCGTCTGCCATGGCCTCCGCCTCCCTGAACGCATCGAACACATCCACCTCGTATCCCATTATCAATGCTGGATTAGCCGCGGAATTCAACCTATCAACTATATAATCAACGGCCTCCTCATCAATCAAGTTGGGTGATTGATGCCTAGCCGCTTTGCCTCGTACACCGCCTCCTCGTCCAATGTATCCATGGGGGGGAACGAAATGAAGACGGGACCCATGGGTGGGGGGGACATAGCTACGGCCCTAGCTCTCCTGAGCGCTATGGGTATATCATCGCCGTGCCTCACCTCGTACTTCATCTTAACCAACCCATCCACTAACCCCCCCGTTAAATCGCCGTACAGCAGCGGTTCGTAAACGGCGTGCCTGCTGTCCTGCTGCCCGGCCGTTACCACTATGGGGGATCTATTCTTGGACGCCGTGTGTATGAATGCTATTGAATTTCCCAAGCCCGGGACCGAGTGCAGGTTGACCAGCGATGGCTTTAAGGCGTATTGGGAGTAGCCGTCCGCCATGCCCACGGCTATTGAATCGTGCAGGGTCAGGTAGTATTCATCTATTCCGCGCAACATGGGTAACTCCGTGGTGCCTGGATTACCGAACGCCGGCAGTAGGTCTAGCTCCCTAATGGACTCCCGCAATGCCTCGTATCCCTTCATCTAAACCACCCTATACTGCGGCTCCAGCCTTGCTTATACCTCAATACATTGGCTATGGTTTCCATGAGGAACCTCTCCTGGCTCTCAACGGTTGCGCCGGCTATGTGGGGGGGGAGAACACCACGTTATCCAACGAGAATAGCTCCGATTTGAAGTCGGGGGGGGCTCCTTCTCATAGACATCTATCCCAACCCTTATTCCCTTCTCCTTCACTGCCTTAATGAGGGCCTTCTCATCAATGACCTCCGCCCTGGATGTATTTATCAGGATCGCTCCATCCTTCATGAGGCTTAATTGTCTCTCCGATATCATACGCCTAGTTTTATCCGTCAGGGGGGGAACATGTATGGATATTATATCCGATAGTCTCATCAAGTCATCCAATTCAACGTACTTAATGCCGTAGAACTCCTCCTTATCTTGCGGGAGCTTCCTCACGTCGTTATAGAGGATTCCGACCTCGAATGGTATCAGCCTCTCCACCAGCTTCGTTCCAATGGCTCCCATACCTATTATCCCGAAAACCTTCCCCCCCTGAGTTCTCGCGCCCCCCCGTGAGGACGGGCCATTGTCCAGCCCTTATTTGTGAGTTTAATTGCACGAAGTTTCTCAGTAGCACCAGCGCGAACATTATAACGTGTTCCGCCACGGCCTCCTTATTGGCCACCGGTATGTTGCTCAGCATTATTCCACGCCGCTTCACTTCGTCCAGATCCACATTATCATAACCGGTGCTAGCCACTTGTATAAACTTCAGGTTGGGCATTCTATTGAGCAGCCCAGCATCAACCTTAGTGAACGTGGTGACTATCAACACATCGGCGTCGCTTTTCTCGAAGCTGGCGTCGATGGTGATCTCCAGCTCGGGAAGTATCTGTGCGGCGGCCTTCTTGATTTGATTCACCGGTATGAATCCGGGAAGTATTGCCAGTGCTTCATGGGTTTCAAACCAATTCAAACTTAAAAGTATTCCTAATAAGTAAAGTTTTTAATTAATAATTAATTAAAACAAACATGGTTGACCAAAAAATCACGTTTCCCTCTAGGGAGTGGGTGAGTAGGTATTGCAGCGAATTATCGGCCTCGGAGGAATACAATAAGGCGGGGAAGGGGGGGTGGAAGGACCCCCATCCTATTCAAGGTGGAAGAGGAGGCCGGACTGAGCCTGGAGCTATCCGCCTTCGTATTGAATTTGATGGATGGGAAATGCCTATCCGTGGAGTTCCCGGTGGACGCCGCCAAGCATCCGCCCCCCCATTCACCATACAAGCCACATATGATAATTGGAAGAAGGTAATAGAGGGAAAGATAAATCCAACGCAGGCCATGTTGATGGGCCAGCTAAAGGTTAAGGGAAACATGGCCCTCCTGCTACGATACTCGACCGCAGCCATAGCGATGGTCAAGGCAGCACAGCGAGTGCCTACTCAATTCTTGAGGTGATGGGTGAAGTGCCCATATTCACCCTTCCACGCAAGGTAATTTACCAAAGGGACATCTACAAAGACGTGGGAGGAATTCTAGGCAGGTACTTAAGCGGCAAGGTACTGGTGGTGGTCGATCCCAACGTATTATCGATCCACGGAGATAAGATCAAGGAAATGTTGAAGGGCGTGGAGTACACGGTGTGGAGCGAAGTATCGCCGGAGCCGTCGGTTAATGATGTGCTCAATGCATATGATAAGGTGAGGGGCGATTACTCATCCATACTAGCTATAGGCGGCGGCAGCACCATAGACTTCGCGAAGTCGCTAGCCTACCTCCTCTCCGTTCCAGGCGGGGACCTGCGCTCATTAAATCCGTTCGAGCCGATCAATCCGAGGATGACGTTGATAGCTATGCCCACCACGTCCGGGACGGGCAGCGATGCATCCTTTGGAGTGGTTTTAACGGATGATGGACGGAAGTTGGCGATGGGCAATTACGACTTGGTTCCCATGATAATCGTGCTCGATCCCTCGTTCACCCCCCCAACCCAGAGTTCAATAATACGAGCCACAGGCCTGGATGCGTTGGTCCACGCCTTCGAGTCGCTTACAGCCAACACAGCTACGCCGCTGACGGATGCCTTGGCCGAGAAGGCAATCAAGATGATAATCGGGAATCTGGGGGGGTCTGCGATGACCAATGATGAGGTGGCGAAGGACTCCATGCACTTGGCGGCGACGATGGCCGGCATGGCGTTTTCCAACAGCGGCACTGCAATGGCCCACGCATTGGGGGGCATGCCTTCGGCGCCACTTTCCATGTGACTCACGGCACCTCCGTCGCTCTCTTTCTTCCCCACGCGATAAGGTTCAACAGCGCAGATGCCTTGGCTAGGTCCAAGTATGAGGAGGTGAGCCGCGCATTGGGCTTCGGAGATGACGTGGACCACCTAATCAAGGGACTGCTCGAGTTCTATAGGAAAGTTGGTCAGCCAATCAAGGTAAGCGAGTTGGGGGGGATTAAGAGGGATGATTACTATTCTCGACTGGACGAGATGGTGAGGAAAGCTATGGAAGACAGCGAGCTATCGTTTAACCCGGTAATACCGGGAGAGGATGATTTGAGTTCCATTTTTGAGGGGGGCCTATTGATGGAGGGCAATTGGAACAACATAGTTCACATTGACTTAGGATCAGGCGATGTTTGGTCAGAGGATATGGAGGAAAGCGTGTGGAGAAAATACATAGGCGGAGTCGGGCTTGGTTCGTACCTGTTCGGTAAGTACTCTAGATCGGCTGACGCGTTTTCACCGGATAATCCAGTGATAATAACCACAGGCCCCCCTCGTGGGCACATCATTTCCAGAATCGGGCCGCCACGAAATAGTGAGCAGAAGCCCCCCAGACAACCCTTCTGGGAGAGTCAAACTCGGGCGGGAGATTCGGCTTTGAATTGAAGAGAAGCGGCATAGATGGGCTGGTGATAACGGGTCGAGCGCAGGGCCGGTGGCCATAGTGATAGATGATGGATCGGTTAGGCTCATTGACGCCTCGCGACTGTGGGGGGGGCTCACCACATATGATGCAATAAAGGCTTTATCGCCGGGCGGGTACAGCGTGGCCGCCATAGGCCCGGCCGGAGAGCATGGGGGGGTTCTTTTCGCTGCAGTCATGAATGATAACGGCAGGGCAGCCGGCAGGACAGGAATGGGGGGCGGTCTTCGGCTCCAAGATGTTGAAGGCAATAGCTGTGAGGGGGAGGAAGCAAGTGCCTCTGCACGATAGAGCTGGTTTTCTCAACCATAGCTCTTACGTCGCCAAGTATTTATACGAGGCTGCTTTCAGCACCAGTCTAAGGGAGTTCGGCAGCTCGGTATGGATGGATGCCGGCTCCGCCTTAGGCGATGTCCCGGCCCACTACTTCACCTCGCTTGCATTCAATTATGATGCGCTGAGCTCTATCAAGCTAAGGGAGATGTTCAACCCAGTCAGCAGGCCATGCGCTAGCTGCGTGATTGGGTGCGGCAGGGAGGAGAGACTTAACGGTAAGAGAATAGATGGGCCTGAGTATGAAACGGTGGCCGTCTTCGGGCCCCTCCTGGGCAACTCCGATTTAACTAGTATTCTAGAATGGAATTATCTAGTGAATTCCCTAGGCTTGGACTCCATATCGACCGGCGTCATAATATCCGCCGTGAAGTACTTCGTCGATAATGGACTGCTTGGAAAGGAGCACGAGATCGGCTCTGTGTCCCAAGCCATACAGGACATAGCGTATAGGAAGGGGATCGGCAATGAATTAGCGGATGGCTTAGAGAGATTCGCTGCGAGGCATGGTATAGATAAAAACATGGTGGCCACGGTAAAGGGATTGGAGATTCCAGCCCACGATCCGCGGGCATTCAAGCTGCAAGCCTTGACTTACGCTACATCGACCAGGGGGGGAGCATGCCACTTGCAGGGTGAGATGTACGCGGTGGACATAGGAGCAGCTCAGGAAAGCATTGGAATAAAGCAGGGCGATAGGTGGAACGTCGACACTGATGAGAGGGTTTTGAGCTTAATAAAGGCCCAGGATTACAGGCAAGTGCAAAACTCAGTCATAATATGCACGTACGGTTACCCGCCGGCGGAGGACGTGCTTAAGGCAGTTAACCTGGCCACCGGCTTCCAAATGGATTTGGAGGAGATGATGAGGGACGCGCTGCCATAATGGACTTGAAGAGGGAAATAAACGAGCGACTGGGATGGACTCCCGACATGGATTGGCTGCCCGCTCTAGTGAGGCGCGAGATAGGCGAGGAAAACCCCGGGATAAGCGATGAGGAGATGAAGAGCCTCCTCAACAGGTACTACAAGCTGCGCGGGTGGCAGTTCTCCCGCGCGTAGTTACCGAGCCCAGAGAAGGATGGATCGGCCTCGGCCAGCTCTGCCTCCCTCACGGCATCGTGGCACCTCCCGACCTTTATCAAGGCAAGGCACTTATTGGCATGGTAGCTGGCATTGCCAGGCTCCTCCCTCATCGCCTCATCGAACTCCCTAATTGCCTCCTCGTACTTGTTAATCGCCATAAAGGCCAGCCCCAGGCAGTTATGGTACAGAGGGTTCCTTGGCTCCTCCCTTATTGCCTCCATGTACTCCCTGATGGATTTATCATAGAAGCCATGTATGTATGCCTCGAATCCCTTTATATAATGCATTGACATGTAGATATAGATGAAATGCTTGTTAAAAAACGTTCCGTGTACTCGGCTTCACTACTCCAGCCTCGCTCCCTTAGTTTCCTTTGACGTGAGGGCGGATGCCATTATGAAGAGCTCGCCCACTATTATGAAAATGCCCCCCCAGTAGGCGTAGAACGATGGCGATGTCAAGGATGATATTAACAAAAGGAATACCGTGCTCCAATTGCCCAATATGAAGCCACCGTTAAATGAGAAGCCAACTCCAGTGCTTCTAATGCTGGTCGGGAACTTCTCGGATAGGTATGCCGGTATTACGCCATAGATTCCGGTCGTTATGAATGCCATCAAGCTGGCCAATGCATGGTTCCATAGTAGCCATAAGCATGCGTTAATATAAGGTATGATAAAGGTATTGACAGCACTACTGCGATGGCGGAGAATATAATCATTGTGCTCCTCCTCCCGATGCCATCACTTAATGCGCCTGATGCCAAGTAACCGATTAGGGAGATCAATATCGCCACTATCACCACGTAGAGGAAAAACGGGAACTTGAGGAAGCCGTGGTACGACAACAGCGTTGGGAAGAAGCCCAGGGTCAAGCCGTATACCCATGCTATCCCGGTCATAGCCAACGCGCCAGCTATCATGTTTAACAGATACGCCTTATTCCGAAGTATGGTAGTCAATGGCGCCTTATTGACCTGCCCCCGTTTCTTGAGGTCCTCCCACATAATTGATTCAGGCATGGCCAGTCTAACCGCCAGGCCGGCGATCGCAGGTATTAGTCCTATCCAGAACATCCACCTCCAGCCAACCTCCGCGAACTCGCTGGCTGGTATTACGTAATGAAGGGACAGGTAGACCAGGGCCGCCAGCGTGTAGCCTATTGGATAACCGCTCTGCAGCAATGCACCCCATAATCCCCTCCTCCTGGGGGGGTTCACGGATTCCACCAGGATCGCCGCGCCGTTCCCGTACTCCCCCGCCAGCGAAGGTACCGGTTATTGCCCTGAAAATAAATAATAGAATTGGAGCCAAGATACCTACCTGAGCATAGGTGGGCAGGAAGCCCGTGGCGAAAACTATTAACCCAAGGCCCGTCAACGTTATCATCATTGTGTTCTTCCGCCCTATTAAATCACCCAGCCTTCCAAATAATGCTCCTCCAACGGGTCTGAATATGAAGGTGGTAGTGTATATGCTCCACGTGCCCACTATTGCCAGTCCATATTTCGCTGGGAAAAATACATCCGCCATAATGGGCACCAAGAGAAACATCATGCTTAGATCGAATGCATCCATTATCCATCCCACTAGGATCCGCCGTATACCCTACGTGATATGCGGGCATCCGTGGTGACGCTCATGGACCCGCTTCGTTCAGCGGCAATTATTTAAGCTTTTACAGAGTACTTAAGATACCGTTCTTCCTTAATGATGAGCCTTAACGGGTCTATTTTAGGTCCATGCCATGGTGAAAGGGCCGGAACACGGAAATCCTTAAAAACCATTGATGTATGCCATGGTGAAAGCCCGTAGCTCAGCATGGTGGAGCGATCGGCTGATAACCGATGCCGAAGGGCGGTAAAGGCCCCGGTCAAGCATTGGCTTGGGGGGGGAGGTTCAAATCCCGGCGGGCCCACCAATGCTAGGCGTCTATTGAAGAGCAGAAATTAATAATTTAACTATTTATATATATACACAAATATTGTTACTACTCTACATAAGCAAGCTTTATTAGCTATAAATGGCCTTTGTATGTATGCAATGGATAATTTACGCATCCGGCGCGGTGTGGAACGGGGTTCATTTCAACCTCAACTCCGTCATACCCTGGTACGTAATAGTTATATACGGACTAATCTACGTAGGCGTTCTGGCCTGGATATGGAGAAGCGGCAAGTTCTCCGCGTTTAAAACAATAGATTTCGTATATATAGCCTTGATCTCGGCCCTTATAATAGTGTATAACTTCTTCATCTCTCCCATAATACCCAAGGTAGGGGCCGTCACCACTTGGTTCTATTACCCAATGATAGGAGAGATATTCCTGCTGTTGACGGTGGCCGCCTTGGTGGGCAAGCCGGGCACCATGGCTATAACGATGTTTATATATACCTTGCTGTCGGATATATTCCATTACGGCTTCGGAGGAGAGCCCTTCTACTTCATTTACGAAATACTGGCTTACGGCGCAATACTTGACATGTGGTTAGCATATCGCGGCGAGTTATTCATGTCGCCCTACACCAAGTCAAGGCTCGGCTCCATGTCGGCTGGAGCCACCTTGGAGGAGAGAGTCAAGGCCCAGGCCAGCAATGCCACCACCGTGGGTTATGCATTAATGGTACTGGACGCATTAATAGGCGCTATTCCTATGGCGGTGGCGTATAGCTTGTTCTATAGGGGATTCTTCGCTACATTTGTGAGCGGCTTTGTATATAAGGCTAGCCTGGTTTACACGACGACGCTGGCCAGCATAGGCGGCGGCATCGTGATGGGATTGATCTCGCTTCCCTTCGTAGCCTACATAAAGCGAGTGGTGAAGGGAGCCATATAGTCAAGCCCCCCCGCCTCCATCCATGGAAAAATAAGAGGGTGTTTCATGAAGGCCGTCGAGATAGAGAACCTATCCATTGCCTACTTCGGGAAACACGAGCTTGCATTGAGAAGCGTGTCCCTCTCAATAGATGAGGGCGAGTTCGTCTTGCTCGCTGGCAAGACAGGGTCAGGCAAATCCACGCTGCTGAACGCAATAAACGGCGTGATTCCCCATATAATCAGTGCAGAGATGGAGGGAACGGTCAAGGTATTCGGGCAGCCCACGTCGTCAACTCCCGTACATAGGCTATCCACGATGGTGGGCACAGTATATCAAACCCCCCCGGAGAACCAGATATTCTCCCTAATAGTGGACGACGATGTGGCGTTCGGGTTGGAGAACATGGCCGTGCCGCGGGAGGATATGATGCAGCGGGTGGAGAGCTCCCTTAAGTTGGTGAACCTATGGGGCAAGAGGTCTCACCCTACATTTTTATTGAGTGGCGGGGGGGAGAAGCAGAGACTTGCCTTTGCCAATGCCCTGGCCTTAAGGCCCAAGCTGTTGGTGTTGGATGAGCCGACATCGCAGCTGGACTCCGTGGGAACTGAGGAGGTTTTCGGCTTGATAAAATCGCTCAATGAGGAGCATAAGCTGACCGTGATAATGTCGGAGCACAAGCTGGAGCGTGTGATCAACTTGGTCGACAGGATAGTGGTAATGGATGGAGGTTCCGTGGTAATGGACGATGAGCCTCATAGGGTTCTAAAGGCAGGGATAGCCAAGTATGGCTTGGAGGAGCCCCAAGTGACAGTCCTCCACAAGATGCTTAACCCCAGCTCGGAATTCGTTCCAATAACCGTGGAGGAATTCGTGGAGGTGGACGCAAGCTCGTCGGTAACCTGGATTCCGACGCGCCGCCGAGTCGAAATAATGGGGGGGAGCCCAGGGTCATAATCAAGGATTTGTTCTTCAAGTACGAGAGGAATGGGGGGGATTGGATCTTGAAGGGCATCAATCTAAGCATTATGGCGGGCGAGTTCATCAGCATAGTGGGATCCAATGGGAGTGGGAAGAGCACGTTGATGAACTTAGTGAGCGGCATATACAAGCCGCAAAAAGGTCAAGTGTTGGTGGCAGGCGTCGACGTGTCCAGGGTTCCCAGAAGCAAGATAGCATCGCTTGTGGGATATGTGTTTCAAGACCCGGATTACATGTTATTCAACTCAACCGTTGAGAACGAGATACGGTTCACCATGAATGCGGCGAACGTCAAGGATGAATCGCTGTTCAGGGACGTGGTTGATCTATTTGGATTGGGGAGTCTATTGAAGGAATCGCCGCATAGATTATCCGTGGGTCAACGAAGGTTGGTTAGCCTAGCTGCGGTGCTTGTGGTCAGGCCCTTGGTTCTCATGCTTGACGAGCGACTCGGGGGTTGGATTACGAGATGGGGGAGACGGTTATGAACTACGTAAAGGAGTTGCAGTCAAAGTTGGGCTTGACGGTATTGATGGTAACTCACAATATGAAGCAGGTGGGGGGGGAGTACAGCGATAGGGTGGTAGTCATGAATAGGGGGGGAGTGATAGATATGGTGGATTCCGCCGAGAACGTCTTCTCCGCATCACTGGGCCGCAGGGAGTGGGGGGGTCTCGCCGCCTCAAATATTCATGGTCAGCAAGCTGCTTGGGTCGAAGCCGATCGCATCAATGAGGCCGGTGATGGGGGGGTGGGCATCCATGATGGGGGGGCTCCTCTATAATCCAATAATCAATTGGCTGATAGCATTGGTGTTGCTATTCTATGGTCCCGTCTTGATAATAGTGCTCATATACAAGGTGTTGGGGGGGTTCACGGGCTACATGTCCTTGTTCAGGTACGTGGGCGGCAACTCCTTCATCTATAGATTGGATCCGAGGACCAAGATATTGCTGGCCATAATATTAACCATTGTTGCAGCAATGACGATTTGGTGGGTGTCAGCCATATTCCTGGCCGGCGTGTTGTTTCTGTACGCGTTCTTAAAGGATCCTGCCGCTAAGATGAGGGTGGCGGGCCCCCCTCATATTGTCTACCTTCATTGGAACGGCTTGGAGCGAGAGCTTGTTCGCCCCCCCGTTCAACTATCTATATTCGATATTCGGTCACCACGTCACGTTCATATACTTGCTTCCCTCCGTGCTTAGCTCCCTGGGCGTCACGCAAGGCAATTCATCGGCATCGGTCTTGCTGGTGGGCAAGGCGGCTTCCCCCCCGGTTGGGTTGACTTGGGAGGGCCTCATCTATGGATTACAGATATCGTTCCGCGCCACGGCATCCATAGCCTCCGGCCTCCTCCTGATATTCTCTGCATCTCCCTCCGACATACTTCGCTCCCTCGAGAAGTCGAAGCTGCCCATAGAGCTGGGCTTCACGCTATTGTTGGCGGCCTCCTCCATTCCTAAGGTATTGGAGAGCTCCATGATAGTGATAAATGCGCTGAAGGCCAGGGGAGTCGACGTAGTTCCCCCCCGCGGTTCCAGGAATCCCATAGTTCTCTTGAGGCGCCTGTTCATCGTTTAAGGTAGTGGTGCTTTCCCTCACAGCAATAATAATATTGACCTTGAAGAATGCCAGGGAGATAGCCATAGCCGCTGATTTGAGGGGTTTCCGGGCGAATAGGCAGAGGACCTATTACCACGAGCTTCGTCTCACTAGGATGGATGTGTTGACCATAGTCATTTTGCTGTTGATCTTCGCTCTCGGCATATACCTGTCCGGCCTTCCCGGAATGGGCGCGGTGCCGTATAATCCATAAATATTTTATATATAGTATGGAATTAGATATATTTATTATTTAAGATTGTGGAAAAACTTTATTTACCCAGTTTTTCGTTTACTGCCTATGTCAATTACGGCAAATCAATTAATAAAGAAACGACCAATAGGAGTGCCATCCGGCGAGAGCATAAGAAACGCGGCATCAATCATGGCCAAGGAAAACGTGGACTACTCGTGGTCCTGGACGGAGGCAAAATAGCAGGCGTCGTGAGCGAGAGGGACGTGATGAGGGCGGTGGCGTCGGGCGCCGATCTAAACGCGCCAGTGATTTCAATAGCGTCGAGGCAAGTCATCACCATAAACGAGGACGATGATATATACAAGGCAGCGGAGTTAATGCATGGCAACAACATAAGGCATTTGGTTGTGGTTGGAAAGGATGGCTCTCTGAAGGGCGTCATATCAATACGGGACGTGGTTGGAGAAACCATTAGATTAAGAACAATAGCGGAAAGCCGAGCGCCGAGACAAGAGGAGCTGGCTCCTCACACGGATTAATGTTTTCGGGGGGGCCGAAGAATAATTTGAGGCTATCTCCAAATCATAATAATTTCTACCTCGCTTGTCGATTCCTGAACAGTCCCTCATACCTATTAGCCTTGGCGTTCGGCACTAAGTGATGCTCCTTGCACCTAGCCTGGTAGGTCTCCCTAGAGCCTATCAACACCAGCGGGGGAGTCGTAGGGCGCTGGTTCCCCGTTTATTAACCGCTGAGTGTAATACGCCTCCCTGCCGCATATGTCGCACACGGCCGTTAATTGAGTCACCTTATCCGCAATCGCTATTAATTGACCCATTCCACCGAACGGTTCTCCCCTGAAGTCCATATTCAAGCCGGCCGCTATCACATCCACGCCCGCGCCATTCAATGCCCTTATGGCTTCCATTATGGACATCTCCTCCTCTAGCGTGAAGAACTGAACTTCATCTATCCCCCCCACCACTTCATACCCGTTCCTGGCGGTTTCCTCCATCATCTCCCTCACTCCCTCATTATTTGCAGGTATGAAACTCACGTTCCTATACCTAAGCCCGCCGAGGCTCCTCCACTCATCCTCACTGCCATACCTGCCCCTCGAGTTGCTGGGCGCGAATAAATGGGTCCTCCGCTTCCCTATTTCATATCTCCGCAGTCTTCTTATCAATTCCTCCGTCTTCCCCCGAGAACATGGGTCCTATTATTACCTCGAAAGACCCAACCACGCGATTGCAGCCGCGCCTCCCCTTAATAATAATAGAGGAAACGGAGTGTTTTTAACTAATGATTTCCCGGGGGGGTTTCATGCATTCCAAGGTTAAGGACCCCCCCAGTTTGGCCGATCGGGGGGGGCGCATGCAAATAGAATGGGCGGAGCGCAACATGCCTGTTCTCATGCTAATAAGGGAGAGATTCCAAAGGGAGAAACCGCTGGCTGGTCTCAGATTATCCGCCAGCCTTCACGTCACAAAGGAGACCGCAGTGCTGGCCAGGACATTGGCGGCCGGCGGAGCCGATGTATTCCTCGCCCCCCCGTCCAATCCATTATCGACGCAGGACGACGTGGCGGCCGCGCTGGCCGCGGACGGCATAAAGGTATATGCTTGGAAGGGAATGAATGAGAGGGAGTACTACAACGCAATCGGCGCGGCGATCGCTCACTCCCCCCCCAGGTTACGCTGGACGATGGGGGGGCGACCTCACCATAACCCTTCACAAGCTGGCAATGGGCATAAGCGATGAGTCCATACAGTACGCCAGGGAGACCGCGGGTGATTTGGACTTCAAGGCATTAGTCAAGGGAATATATGGTGGAACCGAGGAAACAACGACGGGCGTGATCAGGTTCAGGTCAATGGAGCGCGAGGGTTCCCTACTCTATCCAATAATAGCGGTAAACGATTCATACACAAAGCACCTATTCGATAATAGGTACGGCACTGGCCAGAGCACGTGGGACGGGGGGGTTCTCCGCGCTACTAATGCATTGATTGCAGGCAAGGTAGTGGTGGTCTCGGGCTATGGATGGGTGGGCCGTGGAATAGCAGGCAAGGCAAAGGGCCTAGGCGCTCGAAAGGTGATAGTGACAGAGGTGGATCCAGTGAGGGCATTGGAAGCCGTATTCGATGGCTTCGAGGTGATGCCCATCTCCAAGGCAGCTGAGGAGGGGGGGATATATTCATCACCGCCACGGGCGATATGCGAGTGATAGACTATAATACCATGCTTCGCATGAAGGATGGCGCAATGCTAGCCAACGCGGGTCACTTCAACGTTGAGATAGACGTGGATGCGGTTGAGAAGAACGCTGTTGGAAAGCGAGAGGTCAGGCCCTTCATGGTTGAGTACAAGCTCCCAAATGGAAGGGTGATCTATATATTGGGGGGGAGGGTCGTTTAATTAATCTAGTGGCGGCGGAGGGCCATCCATCGGAGGTCATGGATTTATCATTCGCCAATCAAGCATTGGCAGCCGAGTACATAGTTAAGAATAGGGGGGGCAAGCTAACCCCTTCAGTCACCAAGCTTCCCGAGGACCTCGACATTGAGATAGCCAGATTGAAGCTGAAAGCGATGGGGGGGATAGGAATAGATGAACTAACGGAGGAGCAGCGGAGGTACATCTCGGCGTGGGCGTTGGGAACCTAAGAATTCCCTCTCTGTTGACAGGCCGAGTTCGTAACCTGCCCCCCCATAGTATTCAGAAAAGCATTTAAAATCTATTCGAATATAGAATAGGTATGGATCTCGACGACATCGCATTGTCCAGCATGATGCCGTTGGTTAGATTAATGCTGAAGAACGAGAAGAGAAGGTCGGATCTGGAGCGATTGCTCTCGTCCTCCCTATCATTCATGTCGCCGGAGAGATTCGTGGCGCGTGCATTATTCATAACGGTCATCGTCACCTTGATCACTGTGGCATTATCGCTCTTCTTGATAATTCCAAACTACGGCTTCTTCTCTGCCTCCCTTAGATACGGCATGGCATTCAGTAAGGCCTTTCTTCCCTTCACAATAAAGGTTCTGATGGGATTCGCCATATTAGTGGTGCCTCCCGTAATATTCATTTCCCTCTATAATATGCCCAAGATATCATCGTCCGATTTAGCATTTAAGGTGGATACGGAGCTCCCATTCTTCTCCGCCTACCTATCCATGATGGTCAGCTCCGGGCTCTCCGTCTTCAGGGCGGTGGAGAGGGTGGCCTCCTTGTCCATACTGGAAACCACGGCCCGCTTCTCCAGGATAGCGTACATGAGATTCAAGGCGTTCGGCGAGGACCCCCCCATAACCGCGCTAAATGATGTCGCGCTTTACTCCCCCCCCAGTAAGGGCTTCATGGAGTTCATGATAGGCTACGTGACTAACGTGAGGACGGGCGGTGACGTGCTTCACTTCGTGAACACGAAGCTCCACGACATAGTGGGCGCCACGGTGGAGCGCGCCAGGAGGGGCGCGGAGATGTTGGGAACATTAATGGAGTCATATATAGGATCCGCCGTCATATTATTGATAGGACTGGACGTGATGTACCTGGCCCAGACAGTCACCCCGAATGGCAATGCATTGGCAGCCGTTAACCAAGCAATAAGCTCTAACTTCATGTTTGGCCTCCTCATAACCCCAATGATAACGATTGCATTCATGTACCTGGCGAGGTGTCCGGCTTCAAGACTCCGTTCACGGACTATAGGCCATACAAGGTAGGAGGGATAGCGGCAGCGATAGCCGCCGCTGTCATTGCTTTCGTTTTCGTATCATGGTTCCACGGCAACCTAGCAAATAGGATATCTGCGTTCGGGTATCCCTTCGACTTCACCGAGGTTGTCGGCATAATTTTGATACTGGCGTTCGCCCCGGTGGCTTTTTATGGGTCCAGGGTGGTCTCCCACCGCTGGGAGCTGGAGAAGGAGTTGTCGTTCTTCCTGAGGGACTTCACGGAGTTAAGCAAGTCGGGCTTCGTTCCGGAGAAGATATTCGAGACGCTCAGCGAGACCCGTCACTACGGCGAACTGGATGATTACTTGTCGGAAATAACCAAGCAGGTACGCTACGGGGAGCCGCTGCGCAACGTGATTAATTCCGTCATGAATAGGATGCACTCCTACTTGGCTAAGGTATTCAATTGGCTGCTGCTGGAGTCAATAGAGTTCGGCGGCGCTAGGCCGGAGGTGTTGGAGAGCTTGGCCTCGTTCTCGTCGGACATAGTTACCATTCAAGAGGACGCCAGGGCCAGGATGAAGCCCCCCCTCCGCTTCGTCCCGTACATAGGAGCCGGCATACTGATACTCACGCTGGCGATAATGCTATCCTCGATAGTGAGCCTGGCGGCCGTGTTGAATCACTTCCCCCCCCAGCACCATAGACTTGTTATCGACGTCATTCTCGATATCGGTGATACTTAACTCGTTTCTGATGGGCTTCGTGGCTGGCAAGTTGGGAGAGGGGGGAGTTAGCCATGGGATTCAAGCACGCAGTGGCCCTCACGGCCCTGACCTTGGTCGTGTACATGGCGTCTCCGCTGATAGGTCACCTGCTATTCGGGGGGGGCTTAACGATAAGCAGCTCCGGCGGACTTCCCTGAACTCACTGCAACAGCTTTCCCAAGACTTCATTGGAATAATTTATCATTGATGCTACGGCCTTGGATTCCAGTGGCCCTATCTTCAGCACCTCTATTTCCAAAGCCTGGCGGGCTATCTGCACGTATTCGTCCAGCGGCACCACGAAAGGCTCCATGCCGAGCTCTCCCTTGGCCACCTCCGTCCATGGAATGCCGGTGGATGCATCAACGGGGGGGTACCTCTCGTCGAACATGTTAAGTATGGGATTCAGAACGTTTATGTTGGCGTTCACTGCCTTTATGGAGTTCACTGCCAGCTTCGCCGCCTTTATAGAACTGTGATCGGGCGTCATCACTGGAATGACATCTGTCAAGTAAGGTGCGGTCACCTCTATGATATCCCCCCCGGTCATCCCCATGGCCGGGCTATCTATTATCGTCAATATGGGCGACAAGGATCTAATGGCATTGAGAAGCATGGACAATGGATACAGCGATCTATACCTGGTTAAATTAGAGAAGCCGGATGCGGCGAACACTATATTGAATTGATCGCCGTTGACTTGCCATTGCCTCAAGTACAGCACGGAGAGGGGGGGATCTGTCGTTCTCCCATCCAGGAGATCTATTAGGGTGTACTGCACATTGGGATTGGATTGGCCGAACAATAGCATCGTGGATGAACCGCTATCTACGCTTGCGTCTATTAATATCACTGGGTATTGCGCCTTACTCCTCAGCTTGTATGCCATTAGGACGGATAAGTTGAGGGCTATGGTGGATTTCCCAGTTCCCCCTTTAGTGCCGCTGGTCACCAGGATAGTCCTCATCAATCACTCACCGGGCTTCTTGTTGGGTCTACTCTTCAACTCGCTGGGAGACGGCCTTCGCTCCACGCGCGGCGTCTCCTCCCGGTCCTTCGCTATCATCATTTCCAGCAAGCTCACGCCGTATCCAATGGCGAACAGAATAGCTCCAATTACCTCCGATCCCAGCGCAGCCACTATGAACCCAATAGGCATCAACGTGAGGCCAGCCAGCTCCAGCGCTACATTCCTCTTCATAGTTGGCGCACATGGGGGGGCTGAAATTTAACTCTAACGGGGGGGGCTTAAGGATGAGGCTTTACCGTTCCTCGTTTCAGCGGGTACGTTCATTGCGACCTTGGCAGGAATTCAGGTTCGTAATCATAGAAGCGGGAATCCTCCAGGGCTGGGTGGCTCACTTGGAGAACTCGGAGGCATATACGTATATTCCGTCGAGAACGCCGGGAGTGCCTTCTCTGCCGTGTGGGCTTATCCTGTCCTTGCCCCCCCGTAGCGTGGTGGCCATCTCCACGTTGGCGGCAAAGTGGCTTACCAATTCCTTATCTATTCCCTCCACTATTATATCATCCTTGGTGACTTGCACCTTGACTCCATCCGGCACCGGTACAATTATCTTGGATTTCCGGCCGAGGAAATTCTCAATTACCAATTGCTTCCCTTGAACCTTTATATTCATGGGGGGGAAGTGGGAGAACACCACCTTCAGCTTGTACCTCCATCCACGCGTTGCACCAAGGATCATGTTGTTTATGTGTCCAGCCACCGTTCCTACCATTGCCTTGCTCTTCCTATCGGCGAAGTAGGAATACACGTTGACCTCACCATCCAGTTTCTCTATAATTATGGGAAGCGACGAGAAGTCGCGCTCAAGGGAGCCGAGAGGGCCTTTAACGGATACCTTATTCCCACTAACCTGAACCGTGACTCCCTCCGGCACCTTAACTGCTGCGGACGCGATCGGAGCATAAGTCATGAATAATGCAATACCGGGACCGTTTAAAAATTTAGTGCAATGAAGCGTGCTAAGCATGACATGGCCCCCCCAATAATCAATGACAGCGAGCTGCCCATTATTGTGGAGTGCATGGATGTTCCCTTTCCATTGTCTGCCCATCCTCGAGCGATAAAAGAAAACTAAGTCCGCCCTTTAGGGGATAGGTCAGAACCGGACGAAATGCCTAAAATTAAGAATTATTATTAGTTATATAGACTTAGACGCGGGCCGGCTTAGATGCCATGAGTTAGATTATCCATGCGGCCTCCATCTATTACTATTACTTGCCCCCCCGTCATGTATCTGGAATCGTCGGAGCCCAGGTAGACGGCAAGCTTGGCCACATCATCTGGCCTACCCACAAGTCCCAGCATAGTCTTGGATTTGAATATATCCTCCAGCCTGCTCACCTCATCGGGAGTCTTGCCTCCTATTGTTAGATCGGTCTCTATCCAACCGGGAGCTATTGCATTGACCCTTATGCCTATGGGACCAAGCTCAAATGCCAATCGCTTGGTTAAGATTATCGCTGCTGCCTTAGTTATTGCGTAGAACGTGGTTCCCTGAGCAGCTGTTCCTATGCCTGCATTGGATGCAATGTTTATTATTGATCCCCCCCTCCTCTTTTCTTTCATGTGGGGGGGAAGCACTTCCAACGTGGTGTACATCATTCCCATGAAATTTATTCTCCACATCTTATTGAATTCCTCCTCATTGAATTCCTCGAACCTCCTCAGATACCATATGCCTGCATTATTTACCAATATATCTATCTTGCCCAGCGTCTCCTCCACCTGGGCAACCATTTTTCTGACTTCATCCCGTCTCGATACATCGGCCTTGAATATCTCTATGTTTCCCATGCTCTTCAATTCCATTGCCTTATCAGGCGAGGAATAATAATTGGCCGCTACCTTGGCTCCATACTTACTAAATTCAAGGGCTATGGCTCTCCCCAATCCCCCCCTTGATGCACCCGTGACCAGCACCACCTTATTTCTCAAGTCCTCGAACGCCATGAACATCGAAGCCCAGCCGGATTTTTTTAAATTGACTCAAATCGAGGTCCTCGGCGATTCATTGCATTCATGAACGTAACCCTGCCTTTCAATGCTCTAATGAAACGCCGAATGGGAGCATACTGCCCTAAGTTCCCTTGGGTCTATTTCGAATAAAACCCAGGAATCAACCTAATCGGCGTAGTGAAATTGGATAAGGGCTTCCTTAGATAATTAAGTGAGATCTATAAGGAGAGAATTAGATGTGCGTGGAGTAAGGTTTATAAAACATCATTGTCATCCCGGCTATTTATGTCAGATGATGAGTTGAACAAGATACTTGAGCGTAAATATAAGGAATTGACAAAACCAAGGGAGGTAAGGCACCTAACCAAGGCCGATTTCGATGATTTCATAAAGGATCACGAGGTAGCGTGGTGGACTTCTGGGCTCCCTGGTGTGCTCCCTGCTTCATGTTGGAGCCAATAATGAAGCAAGCCGCGGCGGAGCTACTCGACGTTGGCTTCGGCAAGGTTAATTCAGAGGAGGAGCCCGAGATAGCGTCAAGGTATTATGTCATGAGCTTACCAACGATTATAATATTCAAGAATGGAGAGCCGGCCGATACAATAATAGGGGTAGTCCCAAAGAAGGCGTTAATTAATAGAATAATGTCTGTTATGGGGGGGAATCATTGATGCAGCCCATATTGCTGGGAGTGGATGGATTGGGCTACGGGGGGGGATTCATGGAGTGCGAGACCGCTACCCTGCTCTCGCTCGTCAATTCGATGGAGAGGGGGGGAGTCGTGGAGAACCACGCGCCTCAGTCGGAGCAATCGGCTTGGTCGTCCGTGTTGATGATGGATGGCCCGGACCCCCCCGCCTCCTCGGCCTTGATAAAGGCGACCAAGCAGTGCCAATTAATCTACCCATCACTAATCCAACCTTTGGGTTAGTGAGCATAGCGATGGATGAATCCACTCCCCCGAGCGAGGAGGTGGGTAAGGTGATTGATGCCGTGATCAGTGCGTCCAGGAATAGACCCGTGATAGCGTCTATAACCGCATTGGAGAGGTTTCTCCATGTCAAGCCTCAATTGAAGTGCGAGATTTACTCCGTAATAGATGAGGGGGATTCGCAAGCTGGTCTCCAGCGAGGATATAGGCCACTTGATAATTTTCTCGCCCTTCGGCGAGCCTCAGTCCCAACGCGAGGGGGGGGATCACTACGATTACGGCGTGTACTTATCCACAATGCCGAGGCCCCGCCATCATGACACTGTGAAAATCCACGAGATAGGTCAATTATTCCTGGACATGGTTGAGGCGAGCCAGTATCGATAGGATAGGCATAACAGGAAACGGATTCCGCGCGGAGGTGCTTTCCCTCGGTGCCTACGTTGCCGACCTAACCTATGAGGGGAAGCCATTGCTGCTGCGTAATGATGGGAAGCAATCGGCGACTAGGGCCGGCATGGCATTGCTGGCTCCCTTCGCCAATAGGGTTAGAAATGGGGGGGAGTATTCGTTTAATGGAGCTAAATACAAGCTCCCTGTGAATTCAGAGGGGGGGCATGCAATACATGGCTTCGTGAAGAATAAGGAATGGAAAGTGTTGGAGAAGGGCGATGAATTCGTAAAGATGGAACTGAACTCCAAGGGCGAGCCCGGCTATCCATTCGAGCTATCGTTCTCCGTATCTTATGAGGCATCCAAGCGGGGCTTTAACGTGGAGATGGCAGCGGTCAATGCGGGCGGAACCAATGCGCCAATAACCATGGGTGCCCATCCATACTTCGTGCACCCAACGCCGAGGAGTCAGTGGTTCATTAATGCAGGCAATGTCTTCCGGCTGGAGATGGTGGGCAATATACCCACTGGTAGAATGGTTCCTCAGCGATTATCCACGTATATTGGAGAGTACGATGATTGCTATAGGGTTAATGAAGACCAAGTGCGATTAATATTTCCCCCCCATGATTGGGAAATCGCGATTAAACTGAACGGGTTTCACTTCATTCAATTATTCACGCCTAGCTGGGCTAATGCGGTGGCCGTGGAACCCATGACGGGCCCCCCCGATGCCTTTAACAACGGAATAGGATTAACGGTGCTGGAGCCGGGCAAGTCGTTGCGGGCAAGCTTCACGATAACGCCGAGGCCCAAGGGAATGGAGCTTTAAACCGAACAGCACGGTTGACTACGTTGATCTAGCGAGGGAGAGATGCGTCTGACCTCCTCCCCCCCGCCTTGAGGGGGTTTCCCGGGGTCTTGGGGGTTACGCCCCCCCTTTACGGGCGATACTCCGTTTCCCCTACTGGTATTGCTGGGGTAGTCGGCCCCCCCAGCCCCCCCCATCCTCAAAGAATTAACCGAGGGGGGGGTGAAAAACCCAAACAAAACATGACCTGAAAACACACCCCCCCAGCCCCCCCTAGAAGGAGCGAGGCCCGCCCCCCCATCTTTTATCATTTATCCTCCAATGCATCCAAGTACTCCGGGTTGCAATCCGTGAATCCAAGGTCCAAGCATACCTTGAATGCCTCCTCTAGGGATTTGAAAATTGTCATGTAGTGCCTTATACACTCATCACAGCTCTCCATTTTCATGGAATTTCCCCTCGCTAGCCCTTTTATAAGCGATACTTAAAACGTAGCCTTTCACAGCGAAAAGGAAAGTAAGATTGCCTCCCCCCTCATGGCCGATCTGCGGAGCAAGTGGAACGTGTATAGCACGAATCCAGGCCGTACTTCCAGGAACGATGAGATCAAATCCCCCGGTTCCTGGATTGTTGAATCCCTCCGGGGGGGAGCAGGCGACTTAACCTGCCTTTCCCAAGGTTCGCCGAGGATCGTTTATGGTTACCAATGGAGAAGAACTAAGGCTTATATACCTTATAATAGCGCTCCCGCTTCATGGAAAGCGTGACTTTGGTTCGTTACAGCGAGATAGCGATCAAGCAACTGCCAGCAGGAAGAAAATGGAGCAACTCCTGATCCATAACGTGGCTGACGCGTTGAGGAGACGCGGCATTGACTTCGCCGACATAGTCAAGACCCAGGGAAGGATTTTAATACGAACAAATCGCCCCCCCAGCGACGCGGCGGTCGCGGCTTCTCACGTGTTCGGCGTGGTCTCCGCATCGCCCGGCGTGGAGATAGGAGTCTCTGGGCTGGACGACATAGTAGAGAAGGCCGTTGATATGTGGGGGGTAACGCCGTGAAGGGCAGGAAATTCGCGGTCAGGGTGAGGAGGATCGGCAAGCATGGCTTCACATCCATGGATGTGGCCAGGACTGTGGGGGGTCGGCCCTGCTGGGCGGGTCGGGCGGCGTTGACTTGGAGAATCCTGACTTGGAGTTATTCATTGAGGTCAGATACGATAAGGCATACCTATACCACGAGGTCATGCAAGGCCCCGGGGGGGGACTGCCCCCCCTCGGTTCCCAGGAGGGCAAGGTGCTCGGCTTGGTGTCGGGCGGCATAGATAGCCCAGCTGCTGCCTGGATGATGATGAAGAGAGGCGTTTACGTGGACATGATGTTCTGCAGCTTGATAGGAGTAGACGTTGGTAGATTCATGAAGGTCGTGAAGGCCCTTTACGATAACTGGATCTATGGTTATGACCCCCCCTAATCTACGTTGTCGATTGTAGGGGCTTGGCATCAGCGATTCAACGCAACGTCAACCCACACGTATGGAACACCGTGTTCAAGTACGTGCTGTATAGGATGGGCATGCGGATAGCCAAGGACGGCGGTTACTTGGGAATGGCCACCGGCGAGTCAATGGGCCAAGTCAGCAGTCAGACCCTCCATAACCTCTACGCCTCCTCCCTAGGCATAGACATGCCAATATACAGGCCCCCCCTGGTCGGCTTCGATAAGAGCGAGATAACAATGCTGGCCCGCAGGCTGGGACCTATGAGGAATCAATTAAATCAATCGAGGCTTGCGTCATACTATCAAGGAAGCCCAGGACAAAGGCTCCTCCTCAATTGATAGCGAGCGAGGCAAGCAAGGTGGATGCCGCCGCTCAGGAGGCATTGGGCAGGATAGTGAAGATGCATGCGAGTGAGATAGATATTGGGAAGTTGAGGGAGGGCCTTGCCATGTTTGGGTAATTACTGCTTCTCCCCCCCGATTATCTCTCCATAGCTGCTGACGGAGAAGGAGTTGTTGCACTTCGGGCACGTTATGGATATTCCCATGTTGTACCATGACTCCCCCCCATCTCCACCTCGAAGACATGGCCGCAGTGGGGACACTTGGCCCTTATCTTTAGAACTCTCTCGGGTTCTCCTCCGGAGTACTCATAATCCTCCGGCATCTCCCAGTTGCTTCCTGAAGACATGGCTCGCGCGGGATTCGTGTATTTATTAACTTTTCTATAGGGGACTTTATTAGGAGGAGGGTCTTATGAGGGCGGTGAGGATCAGACTACCCAATGCACGGCTTGAGCGGAATATCAAGGCGGCCGTGGAGATGTCGATCAACGCCCCGGTCTCCAACTTCGATGATGCCCTTACCTTGGCTTTAATGGGCCTCGGCCCCTCCTACGAGGAGTCGCTGCGCATGTTCGTGGACTCCCCGGACCCCCCCCTGTCCGCCTACCTCGTGGCGAAGCACTTGCTTAGGAATGAGAGGGCACAGGAGGCTATTGATAGGATGAGGGCGATCAAATTGATGGTGAAGAAGAAGTGCTTGTCCGGCGAATTAGATGAATTGCTGTGCCTTAGGTTGAGGGCGTTCGAGCATGGTTATGCGTTCAGGAGATTGTCGGGGGGGCTCTACGGGGGGGGAGCGGATCCATTGATGCTGGCCAACGCGTTTGTGTCGTATAATCATGAGAGGCACGCGTTGCGGTTACTGGAAGGCGTCTCGCCCACCACCCCGAGCGAGGCATTGCTTGAATTGACCGTGTTTAGAAGGGCTATTGGCTTAACTGCAATGAGGGGGGGCTCCCTAATAATGGGCGTGGAGCATCTGAACTACTTGGATTGGCTAGTTATGGATGGGGGGGGTTGGGGGGGGTGGGTTGGTGATACAGTTCAACAGCATTCACCGAGCGTACACGATATCCACGATCCAGGTGCAGGCCATGGAAAGTCGACTGCTCCTGCACGGTTGTGAGTGGGAGGTCAACGATGGCGCGACGGTCGAGGCGACGGCTAAGTGCGACGATTCTCTCCTCTACTTCGTCGGGAATCCCACCGATGCTGTGATTGAGATAGAGCTGCCCGGCGAGGGAGTGGTGAAGACCAGCACGGCGGAGTTCAGAGCGAGCGGCAAGTTGCTCGTGCTTCCCATGGACTACGCATCGGCTGTGCTCCGACTATGAAGAGGAGCCCCGTCCTTAAGGTTTGGAATAGCCCGCTTACTCCCCCCCTATCTTTAGAACGGTCTTTATGTCATCGTGAGTCCATGTATATGCATCGCCGTAATTATCCAGAGTGGATACTTTGGTTATCAGCTTTCCAAGCCAGTTTCCATGCTCCGATTTGCTCTTGACCATGTGTTGAAGCCCCCCCATCTCGAAGTGCTTAACCGAGGCATTGACTGACCCAACTATCGCCTTGTTGTTGAGCACTGCATCCGTTAGGAGGGAGCCCAAGTCATGGGACTCCCCCCCGCCCTGCGGATATACGCCTAGCAGCACCATCACGCCGCCCGCGGCCAAGTACTTTACGGAGTCGATGGCCACCCCCCCACTGCCCCCCCAGTGGCCTCCACCACTAAGTCGAACTCCCCCCCTCCACCTTATCCGTGAGCACGTCAAGGTACTTGCTCCCCCCCACCTCCTGGGCCAGCCGCGCCTTCAAGCTATCCGCCGGCCTAGTGGCGGCGGTCACGGTCTTCAACCCCCCCATGAGCCTCAACACCATTGTTGCCAACAATCCTATCGGGCCCGCCCCCATTATCAACGCGCTGGATGGGCGCCAGTCGAACCTGGACTGGCCCACCCTCATGGCCACGTCTATTCCCTTCTCTACGACTGAGAGGGGGGGCTCAGCGAGCACCGCTACATCCACGACCTCCTTGGGCACCTTCACCAAGTACCTGGCATCGGTGACTGAGAACTCGGCAGCGTGCCCGTGCAGGCCCCATATTCCGTGCTCCACGTAGTGACCCATGGGGGGGCAGTAATCCACAGGTAAGTCGCAGTTCACTGGGCGGCGCACGGTGGGCACCACGACCTCGCCCTCCGCCACGGAGTCCACCTTATCACCCAACGCCTCCACCCTGGCCAGGCCTCGTGGCCCAATATGAGGAACTGGGATCCCTCGGGGGGCCTTGCCGTACTTCCCCCCCTCTATTATTTCCTTATCAGTCCCACATATCCCCCCCACCTGTAGCGGCCTTAGGAGGACCATGCCGGGCTTAGGCGATGGCTTATCGACGTCGCGCAATCGTATTGAATTGGGCATGCCTGGAACAACGGTCACGGCTTTCATGGGAGGAGGGGGGGTACAGTGAGAACTTAATAAAACGTTTTGGCTGAGCGAACTAGATGGAATTCAAGCAATCCATAGTTATAAGGAGCGACTTAAAGATGAGCTGCGGCAAGATAGCTGCCCAAGCGGCTCACGCGTCTGTTACTGCATTGTTGGAGGCCATGGAGAGACGAAGGGAGTGGGTTGAGGCTTGGCTCAACCAGGGCCAGAAGAAGGTGGTGCTGGAGGTCTCCTCTCTGGCGGAGCTGGGGGGGGTTGGCCAACAAGGCAGCGTCGCTGGGCTTGCCTCACTCAGTCATATCGGATGCAGGCTTCACGGAGCTTGAGCCGGGGGGGACGGTGACTGCATTGGGGGGGGTCGGCCCGGCTCCCCCCCGCGACTTGGTGGATAGGGTCACCGGCAGCCTGCGGTTGCTGAGGTAGTCAATATTATTGCTCGTCGGTTTGTTGATAGCTTTAAAAAGGGCGAACGCCTCCAACACCCATGTCCGACGACTTCGAGGAGGAAAACGCTGAGGAGCAGGTAGAGGAGCAATCGCAGGAGGAGACGGAGGAGGAGGTTGAGGAGCGGGGGGGTTCATTGAGCGGGAAGGGCGGGGGGGTTTACTCGCTTCTCTTCCCGAAGGGCAAGGATGTCAGATACGCTTTCTCCGCCTTATCCACCATATTGAAGAGCGCATCCCTCCGGGTTGGGCCTGAGGGGGGGGTTAAGATGAAGGCCATAGACGACGCCAAGATATCGTTGATACTGCTGGAGATACCGGCGTCCAGCCTGGATGAGGTAAATATAGGCGAGGATGCCGAGGTCGGCATATCCTTCGACGTGTTGAAGAAGATAATGAAGCGCATAGGCTCCAGGGATAAGGTTGAGTTAATAATAGATAAACAGCAGGCAAAGCTGAGCGTCGTCATATACACCAAGAAGGGGGGGCGGGAGGGGGGGGTATGTACCGCAAGTTCAGCGTTCCCCCCCTTATGGACGTCTCGGAGGAGGAGGTGCCGGAGCCCAACCTGGCCTATCCCATTAGGATAACCGCCGATCTAGCTTGATGCAGGACGTAATAGCGGCCGCGGCGGATATAGGGGGGGAGGCAGTGACATTCACGGCGGCACCGGATCAATTCGTGATAAGGGCTGAGGGGGACGGCGGCAAATCCATTGAATCCATATATCAAAGCACAGACGAATTGTTCCACGAGTACTCAGCCGGAGAGGAGGGAACAGCCACATACTCCGCGGATCACATACTGGGATTCATGTCCCAAATGAGGCAAATATGCGATGCGGTCACCATCGAATACGCAACAAACAAGCCGCTGAAGCTCACGTTTAATTTCTCCACGGGCTCCGTCGTGCTTTACCTTGCGCCCAGGACATTGTGAGGCAGTGCTTGATTACTTCCACGTTCCCCCCCTCACGACCCACACGGGCTCCTCCGGGTTGAAGTACTCAGGCCCAGCGGCCCGTAACTCCTCCAGCAGCTTCTCGTTTATTGACACGCCGATTCCTGGCTTGGAGGGCACCTCGTAGTGGCCATTAACCACCGGCGTCTCGTTATTAACCAAATCCCTCTTCCATTGGGGGCCAGAAGTCGTAGAAGGACTCCTGTATCAGGAAGTTCGGTATTGCCGCATCCATTTGAATCGTGACTGCGTTCTGTATCGGCCCGAACGCGTTGTGGAACGCCACCTCCACTCCATAGGCCTCGGCGAGCGCCACGACCTTCCTGGCAATTGTGACGCCGCCTATATTAGTTATGTCAGGCTGAATGAAGTCCAAAAGCCCGCCCTCCAGGTAAGTCAAGGCATCCTTCAACCAATCAGCCTCTCTCCCAGCGCTACCTTAATGCCGGCCCGGCTCCTGTACTTAGCCAACCCATCAAGGTCCTCCGGATGAACTGGTTCCTCCATGAATAGGGGGGGATTGAACTCGCTCAACGCATCCGCTATCGCTATAGCCGAGTTTGGATTGAACCTACCGTGATGCTCTATCATTATGTCAACCCCCCCATCACCCACCACGTCCCTCACAGCCTTCACACGCGCCCTAGCTTCCTCCAACCCCCCCTTCTCGTCTATCCAGTCGAAGTACTTGCCGAAGGGGGGGTCGAACTTAAGCCCCCCCGTGTACCCCCCCATGGCAGCAACCTTCCTCGCCTTCTCGGCGAAATCCGCGGGCGACACTGCGTCGCTGTACCACCCATTGGCGTACACCCTCACCTTATCCCTACTCCGCCCCCCCCGAGCAATTCATAAAGAGGCGCCCCCCCAGCTCCTTTCCTATCAAGTCCCATGAGGCTATGTCTATTGCGCTGGCGGCCGTGTTGATTCAAATGACCTAGCCATGTAAAAATCATGCTTGTACCACTCCCTCAAGTTAGCCTCGACATTATGGGGATCCCGCCCACGTATACCCTGGCCGCCTCCTTAATCGCCTCGACCACAGGTCCCACCCTAAGCGTGGGCACCGCCTCCCCCCACCCAACCGCGCCTCTCGACGTGGTGACCTTGACTATTATTGACACGCCGGCCAAGTGGCCGCTGTTGGGTTTTTCTCCCCCCACAACTATTGCATCCACGCTCGATATTGTTTCAGTCATGGCATTGCAACAACTCGGACAAATTAAACGTTGCTGTTTACCGCTCCCGGGGGGGCGGTGATGGTGGGTTGAGATTAGTTTTGTTGTGGGAATGCATGAATTGCGTGTCCAAAAATTGGTCACGCAGTAATGGGACTCCCCCCCGAGAGGCGGAGCTCGCTTATTCCAGGAATTTTGAATTCAGGTGTTGGATTTAATAGGGGGGCCTTGATTTTATTTTTTAATGGTAAGAATAGCTCTTGCGACGGACGACGAGAAAACCATAAGTAAGGGTCACTTCGCCCACGCTCGGGAGTACATTATTTATGATTTGAATGAGGAGACGGGCGAGCTGGTGAGGGTGGAGTCTAGGAGCAATCCATTGGGTACTGTGCCCGACATGGATGAGGGGGGATCCACGCCAAGGCGAGCGCGGTTCAGCCCGGCATTCCAATGCATGGACTGCCGAAGTACGAGTGGCTGCGCAATAACGTGTTGAGCGATGTGAACGCCGTGATAGCCAGCGGCGCGTGCCAGACCAGCTATAATTACTTTACGTCGGAGGGGGGTTCAGATCCTATTCGTGGAGCCGAATACCAGCATAGATTATCTATTGACTCAGATAACCCTGGCCGCAGATGAGGAGGAAGAGGAGGATGAGGACGAAGATCGTGGAGCTGCGTGGGGGGGCACTGATAAGGATTAACGGTTTTGATTTAACATAATACTTATTAACAAAAACTATAATACCGTTAACAAACTCTCTCTCCCACCGCATCGTCCCCCCCTGCATCAACTGTAGCTATGGCAGGCCTCCCCCCCTTATCACCGCACGTGGCCAGTATCATTCCCTGGCTTTCTATGCCGAATATCTTCCTGGGCTCCAGGTTTGTTATAACTATAACGCGCTTGCCTTTTATTTCGTCGGGCGAGTAATGCTCGGCCAGGCCAGTCACTATTTGCCTTCTCTCCGTCCCTATATCTACCACGAGCCTTAGGAGCTTCTTGCTTTCCGGCACCCTCTCGCACTCTATTACCTTACCCACTCAAGTCCATCTTCATGAACTCATCGTGGCTTATCATGATGAAACGGGAAGCGGTTGGTTTTTAATCTTTAATTGCTGGCATAGCCCGATTTAATCTCAATAAAACTGGGCAAATTTTAAAGAATGATTTTGGGGAAAAGCGTTTATGAAGGGAAGGGGGGGGCTCACTGGGACTGGGATATTTTGTCCAGCAACTGTATTCTCTTGGCTGGGTGGGGGTGATCGCTGAGTATGTCCTCCCACGGCTTCGGCTTATAGCTGCGCCAGTACTCTATCAACTCCTCCACGTCGGCATCGCTCGCCTCCCTCACTATCTTATCGTCGGTGGGAGCAAAGAAGAGCATCTTAACCATGTTGTTGGTGGGCGACTTCTTTATCTTGGCTATCGTCCTGGGATCCATGTATAGGGTTATCTTGGCGAGCGCCCGCTGCAGGTTCTTGGCCGCGTTAGGCACGGTCAGGGCGGAGTTCACGTCGCATACGCCTCCCTCAGCCTATTCATGTAGAGCAGCACGAATTGGAACAGGAAGCTGACTCCCAGGAGCGCAACTCCTATCGCCATCAAGCTCAAACCATTGTTCCCGCGCTCCCCCCCATGCGCCTCCCCATATGCCGCTCCACATTAGGGAGTAGCCGAGCCAGTAAATGAGCGCCGGTATCAACCCTATCGCCATTAAGAGCTCCACGTCCCTATGCCTCAAGTGTCCAAGCTCGTGGCCCAGCACTGCCGCCAGCTCGTCCTTGTTCAGCAATCTAAGGGCGGGGGCGGGTTATTGCGACCCTCCTCCCAGCTATTGGGCTTCCGTACGCGAAGGCATTGGGGAACGGCGCCTCCGCTATGTAAACCTTGGGCGGCTTGGAGAACCCATTATCCCGCGCCACCTCGCTCACGAGGTCCACCAACCAACCATAGCTGGGGTCGTCCTGCGTCACCTCGTGGGCTCTATACGCTGCGTTTATCATGTAGGGACCAAAGAGCCACTGGAATATGTTTATTGCAAGCACTAGAACTAGCATTCCGCTTATTAGGTAAAGCCCCCCCACGGCTAGGCTGCCGCCGCTCAACAGTTCCGCTATGCCCACGAGCAGTGCAACCGATAACAGGACTATGGTTACGCCGCTCAAGCCCATTACCAGCCTGAGCTTGATTAACTCCCAATTCATGGGCGACGCGCTGGGCAGCTTTTAAAAACCTTACTCATAAAAGTTGATTAAACCAACGGTCCTCAAGCCAGCTCTATCGTTTCTATTAATCAGTCCGTCGCCAGCTCCTCACGGGTCTCAGCCGCGTTTTTCTTCATCACTTCCAGACAGGATTCTCTCCAGCTTATTAATGTAGTGAACCTTCTCCTTCTCCTCGTAATTATCGCCCAGCCTTATCATGCCCAGCCTTATGTGATCTATGGCTCTTAGCTCCTCCACCCTAGACGGCATCACGAGGACGGCCCTGCTGCTCCCGTAGTATATCTTCTTGATCATGGCCAGCGACACCAGGTACCCCTCCCCGTCCTCCAGCGCGGCGAGGAGCCCCCCCTCCTCCCAATTCATGGGCAGTATCGCCACCTCCACCCCCCCCGGCAGCGCCTTTACGACCAACTCCTTGACTGCGGGCGACGTCATTATGGCCCTCTTCCCCCCCACCTGCTCTCCATAGGCTATCGGCATACCCAAGTACCTCGCCACCAGCGCCCTAAGCCCGGCGTCGAGGGGGACCCCCCCCTCCCTATCGGCACGTTGATTATGGGCTTCTCGAGCAGGTTAATGGTGGCGGTCCTGGCCGGCATCAGGTACTTGCCGTACCCCCCCATCTCCCTGTGAAGCCGCCGCTCCTCCCTTGTCTTCACTGAGAGAGGCGGGGCCGGCAACTGGATCACGTTAAGCCCGCTTCCCTTCACGGCGCTTAGGAGATCCGCGGCCTCCCCCCCTCCTTCTGTATTAGAACTACCGCGTCGGGCCCCCCCAGCCTCTCCAGCATTTGGAGCTTGTACTGTATGGCGGTGGGCTCCGTTATCCACCCATCCGTGTTTATCACCTCCAAGTCGGTCCCCCCCTCCGACTCCAAGTAATCCGCCAGCTTCGCCACGCCATCTATCGCCTCCCTCCAAGTGTGCTCAAGGCTGGTCGTCCTAAGGAACACCATCTTGAGCGGCGGCAGCATGCTTAGGTGGGTTATCGGTTCGCTGGTCTTGGTGCACGCGATGGTGGTGGGGGGGGCCCCAAGTCGTTCTGGCCCGGGTCCGCATCTATCACTCCAACCGTTCTCCCCCCCGCGGCTATTGCCTTGTTGGCAACCATTATTGTGAACGTGGTCTTCCCCCCCACATCCATCATTCCCAACACGACGACCCTCCTATTGGATCGAGCCACCGCCCCCCCCAGCCGCCTCCCCCCCCACGCCTCTATGCCCTCCTCCCCCCCTTGCGCAGGCTCTATCCTGCCCTCGGCCCCCCCAGCACCACCTCCAGTTGCGATTCATCCATGGACTTCACCACCACCTTCTTGGTCCTCAATATGGTCAGCTTGGACCCAGCCCCCCCATAAGTTGTTCCCAGCACGTACACGGTGCCCCCCCTCAGCACCTTCACGCTGGCCGGCCCCCCCTCTATCCTTACCGTGGAGCCAGGCCCCAAATTAACGGCATCCACGTCCTTTCTACGATGTGCATTTTTTAAAGATGCCGCCATGCCGACTCGGGCTTCATGCGCCGGCGGAGAGGAGTCCAAGCAGGACTAGGGAGATCACTATTGCGACCACGTACTGGGTCCATATGTACCTGACGAACCTTGAGGGCACGTTTTTCTTGAGAGCCCTCAGCACCAACGTGAATCCAAGCATCAACCCCCCCTCCGCCACGGGGGAAGAACATGGCTATCATGACTGCTATGGCCGACGCCACGCCTCCGTACCCGATGGCCGGGATGGCGGCTATCACTCCTAGGTTAACCATGGCGTACGCGGCGTACCACAGCCCCCCCGCTATGGTATGTAGGATATCCACACGGTTCCCAGCAGCGATGCGAAGCGGGCCAGGGACGCGGCCAGGTACGACATGCCGGATATGCTTGCCTCGAATGACTTTATGCTTGCCTCCACCTCCGCCGCGTAGGATGGCGGCGACGACACGGCGTACCCCATTAAGAAGGCGCCCAGAAGCGATATGAGCACCGCGGCGTACACCACCAGCCTGGATTTGATGTACCACCTTATCAGCTCCCTCATCACGTCGTTTGCCTCCATGTGGTTCCCCCCATGCCCCGCTTTAAAAATGAATCGGAGCCGATTACGGATCGCCGCATTTTTAAAGGGGGGGCTAACAGTCGACCCAGCGTGCAGGATAGGTGGAGGCATTGGGCTATGAAGAGGAGGGGGGGACTTAGGTACCTAATCCTTTACCTGCTAGCCTCCAAGGGATCCATGACCGGGGCCCAGATCTCGGATGAGGTGGAGCGGGCCAGCATGGGCATGTGGCGGCCCAGCCCCCCCGGCTCCCTTTACCCCCCCATGCTCGACGAGCTGGAGAAGGAGGGCTTGATACGAATAGATAAGGTGGAGGGGGGGACAAAGAAGTACTACGTCATCACGGAGGCCGGCAGGAACTTGGTGGGCCCCTCATCAGATGACAGGCTGGCCAGGTCCGTGGATGAGTTTACCTCCATGGCGAGGTACATACTGGACAACTGGGATAAGTTGAGGAAGGAGGATAGGGACCGCATAAGGTCAGCGTTGATTGAGATGGAGAAGGTAATAGGGGGGGCAATTGAGGCGTGGGATTGGCCGAAAAAATTAAATCCGCACATGGATTCATGGACTGCAATTGAGGCATCATGAGGTGTAGAATAGATAAGATAGAGGCGGAGGCCCACGTTCATGCAACGGAGGATCAGGGAAGGGTGGTGCGGGCATTGATGAACGCGTTGGGGGGGCCCGGCTTTGATTATGAGGCCACCTCGGCCCAGGGACATTACGGCAATCCAATAACAATAGTGAGGGCCGTGGTCGATAGATCCAACGGTTGCCCGGACCGCGTGGCGTCTAGGTTGATCTCCATGCTGGGGGGGGAATTGGACAGGCAATTGCTCGTGTTGACGGCGGACGATAGGATGGAGGGCGGCAGGCTCTACTTGAGGCTGAACAAGCAGGCAGCGTACCTGGGATCCATGAGGCTCGACGACGGCGGCGACGTGGTGAGGTTGATCATATACTTCAATCCAGGCATTGCGTGGGGGGGCAGGGATGCCAAGTCCCTCATAGGGGGGGAGTTGGTGGGGGGGCAATGAGCGTCCTAACCGCCAGGGGGGGGATTTACAAGACGTATGATGGGAGGAGGTGGGCCCTCAACGGGGGGGTTGATTTGGAGATTGGGAAGGCCAGGATAGCCACGCTGCTGGGCCCCCCCAATGGGGGGGCTGGGAAGACCACGTTCGTCAGGATAGCGTCAACGGAGCTCCTTCCCACCAAGGGGGGGGAGGTGGAGATACTGGGGGTGGACGCGGTTAGGTACCCGAGCAGGGTGAGGCCGTTGATATCTATAATACCCCAGGAGGCTCGCCCCCCCATTAATTTCATAACCGCGTGGGAGGCCATCTACTCATACCTACTGCTGAAGGGCTTCAGCCGCGGCGACGCCAAGAGAATGGCTGAGTGGGCCATGGAGAGGCTCTCCCTGGAACCCTATAGAAGAACCCAATTGTTCAACTTGTCCGGCGGGTTGAAGAGGAGGGTCCTCGTGGCCATGGCGCTGGCAAGCAATGCGTCCCTAATATTCTTGGATGAGCCCACGGTGGGTCTCGACATAATAAGCAGGAGAAGCGTGTGGGACGCCCTGGCAGAGCTGAGGAGAAGCGGCGCGGCGATACTGCTCACCACGCACTACGTGGAGGAGGCAGAGCTCTTGAGCGATGAGGTCTTCATAATAGACTCGGGCACCATAATCCGGCGCGGCTCCCCCCCTAAGGACCTTCTCTCCCTTGCGCCGGGGGATGCTGTGGTGGAGGCCTACGGCGACTCCCTGGAGCTGGACGAGCCCCCCCACGTGAGGCTGGGGGAATAGGTACATAATATACGTTGACTCGGCCGTGGCCGGCTCGCTCTCCACAGAGTTGATTGGCAGGGGCATGACGGTCACGGCCAGGAGAAAGACTCTGGAGGACGCCGTCATATACTTGCTGGGCGGGTGGAGGGAGGAGGGGGGGGAGGCGGAGGTGGGGGGGAGCGATGAGTAGGATCACGACGCAGCTGCGCGGCTCGCTCGTCATAGCGTGGATAAACGGTTGGCTGGCCATGACCAGGATGCCCGTATGGCTCGTCTCATCCTCACCGCGCCGGCGTCGATAGCGTTGATGATAATATTCTTTGGAGGGTATCGCTACCTCGCATAGGCCTGGTGGGGGGGGCATATCGATGTTGATAGGAGTGAACGGCGTTGGGTTGGTCGGGGGGGATGGCGCGTTTTACAGGCTGGAGCTGAAGTTCCAGAACATGTTGATAGCGACGCCCCTCACCCCGGTCAGCTACACCCTGGGCCTCGCCCTGTCCTCCCTAGTCTACTCCAGCCCCCGGCATAGCCGTGATGCTGGGCGTCCTGGCATACATGGGCTTCATCACCCCCCTCGACGCGGCTCCCATAGCGGCCGCGCTCTTCGCGGAGTGGCTGTCCTCGTCAATGCTTGGATTCACGATATCCACGTACCTGAAGGACACGAGGTACGCGTGGTCCATAGGGAACATAATGGGGGGGTTCGCGCTCGGCACGCTGTTCCCCCGTCTTCTATAGAGCCACGGTTCTCCCCCCCATCCCCCCCTACTTGGCCGCGTTCTCTCCAGTCAGCGCGGCGTCCGTCATAATACAGTACGCCAGCGGGGTCTCGCATTACGCCGCGTCCCTGGTGCTAGCCGCCGCGTTCTCCCTATCCCTGCAGGCCGCGCTCTTCACGTTAATGGCCATGTATAAGTCCAAGTGGAGGAGCGATTAACCACCCGAGGGAGCCGCTAGCCTCCGCCTTACCTCCAACACCCCCCCACTATCAATAATATGAATCCTATCAGGGAGAGAACGGGGCCGGCGTAGGGGGGGATCAGCACGAGTATGTAGAGGATGGCCCCCCCACCCTCACCAGGTCCGATCCATGCTCCTCCCCCCCAGCCTGTAGTAGCCTATGGCTATCATGACGAGCCCCCCCACCAGCGACACCGCTCCTCCCACGAGCGCCAGTATTAGGGCCGGGATCAACGCGGAGAGAATCGTGGCCGGCTGCGGCTGGATGGCTAGGGTCGGTGTCGTGGGCTGGACTTGATTATTTATCGCCAATTCCTTCACTGCATTGATTAAGAGATAGAGGCCAGGGAGGGCTACCAGGGAGCCCACGGGGCCCAGCACGGCGCCCACCTTCCCAATCGAGTACCTGGAGCTGAACCTGCTCAGCCCGGCGAAGCAATGTATTGAGTGACGGCGGTCGCAATGCTCACGGCTATTCCTATGATCGCCATCACCAGCACTTCATTTAATAATTGAATCACCTCGCCCACGCCGGGAGCCCCCCCGGCGCCCATTATGGCTAGCCTAATTATGGAGCTATACACGGTTAAGAAAGCCGCCACGGCCTCGCCTGCCCCCCCAAAGGCCAGGTTTATCAGGAGGCCCGCGGCCAGCCAAGTCACCGCTTGCTTCGAATCCATTACTGGCCGGCTGCTGTGCATCTAATAAAGTTTGGGCCTTCCCGGCCATCACTGCTTCTTGCTCTGCAGCTTGAGTATTGCCTCCGCCAAGTCCCCCCCCGCTCTCCCTCAATGCCTTAACCGCCTCATCCCTCGTGGCCCCCCCCGTCTGGTCCATTATCAACCTAACGTCGTCCTCGCTCACCGCCGGCTCCGGGGGGGCGGTCGGCGGCCTGCCCATTATTATGGAGGACTGGGCCGGGGGGGCTGCTTGTTGCTGGGGGGGGAGGAGGTGGCCTTGACGTCCCTCTCGCTGGCCTGTACTTGATATATCACCATTCCCTGCATCTTTATGGCGGCCACGTTGGGATTAGGCACCTCCAGCACGGAGCCGTTGCGGAGGTAGATGACTACCTTAGCCGCGCTGAGCTCCTCCACGTTGAGATTCCCCACGCCCATCCGCTTCAGCATCTTGCGGAGCTCGTTTGGGTTTATCATTGCTTAACCCCCGCCCAATGCATGCTTTAAAGCTGTCTCCACCCTCGCAGCGTCGCCC
>BBBF01000009.1 GCA_001315925.1 Thermocladium modestius JCM 10088
GAGGGGCCTCGCCCCCCCGGTTAGGTTCACCACGGCCACTATGGAGACCCGGCCCAACTCCACCCACCCCCCCCGGCCTGTAGGGTATGGCCAGCGCCACGAACCTCATGGTCCCGGTAGAGTTATCCACGTAGGTCACGAATGCAAGGAGCGAGGGCTCCCCCCCCTCCCGCCTGCGCCCCCCCACGCCCTAGCCGCCTCCTCTATGGGGGTCGCCGTTAATCTAGCCGTCGCCGCGCCGTAGCCGCGGTAATACCCGGCTGGGTATATGCTTGTGGGCGTGTAGGCGAATAGGCTGACTATGAGGGGGGGACTGGGCGTGAGTCCACGTAGCCCCCTTACAGTGAGCACGGGGGGGTTCCCACCGCGTTGTAGTAATTTATTTGGTAGCCCCCTCCCGGAGATTTGGGCTAGGGGGGGCTTGGGTTGGGGGGGGTGAGGAGGGATGCGATTATCAGCGTGGCGGCGAGCGCCGCCAACGTGGTTGGGGGGGGTTGTGGAGGGGGGGCCTCGCCGGCGTGAGTTTGATGGGGGGGGCATGCCGGGCTTGGTGGGGGGGGTCTTCTATTTAAGCAGTGTACTTGGTCTGCCGCGCAGACTGTGGGCATTAAGTCTAAACGGGGGGGGCTTGGTGCGTATTCTTCGCGTTCCTTGGGAGGAGCGGGTCCTCCACCGCTCAGGAATAAACCGCTCCCCTAGTTCTTTACAGCTTCATATCCATTATTTAAGAAACGTCGATGCCCTCCCTCAAACCTTGAAGAGTCGCTTAACCATCAAATCACGTGTGTTACGCCTTCCACTATTAATTGAATTGCCCAGGACGCTATTATTAAGCTGAAGAATCTCCCCCCCACCATCTTCAACATGCTTTGACCCATTATCTTGACCAGTATGGTTGAGTACCTGACGGTCATGTACGTGATAGCGGAGGCGATCGCTATTCCCAATATTACCACAGCCGCGGAATAATACGTCATGTATATCATTGCAGCGGTTATCGCGCCTGGCCCCCACCAGGAGAGGAGTCACTATTGGAACTAGGATGTAATCATCGGGGTTTATGGGAACCGTGCTGGACGTCCCTCCCCCCCTCAGTATATCTATTGCAACGACGAGCAGAATTATGCCGCCCGCTATCTTGAAGTCATTTATGTTTATGCCGAGGCCGACAATATGTAGGGACCCAGCAATGCAAATATTAACAGAATCACCGGGACAGCTATTCCTATTAATCTACTGATGCTTCTCACTCGCTTATCGTAATCAGGCACATTGAATAACAGGGGGGGAACGGCTCCTATAGGATCTATCACTGCTATCAATTGAACCGCCACCGAAATAGTATCTATGACCAATCCATAAGTGCCGTCCACATCACGGTAGAGATGGATCGGTTAAAATCGGTATCGCTCATGAACCCCCCCAGATGGAATCCATTAACTCCACCAGCTCGCCCAAGTCGTTCACCACATAATCGGGTTGAGGAACCGGCACTGCGCGGTCCCTATTGACGAAAGCCATCCTAATCCGGCTCAGCTTGCTTCCAACAGCATCCTCTGGAAGACCGCTTACTATTAGGGAGCTTTCCAAATCAGCTCCTGCCTTCGCTAAGGCGACTTGGAATATCTTCATGCTGGGCTTACCCACCCCCCCCGTCAGATCCGCTGATCACCCCCCCCTTGAAGTACCTCAACAAGCCGTGCTTCAACAATATCTTCTTCGCAATATCATTATCCAGGTTAGTCAATATGTATAGCTGAACTCCTCTATCCATCAATGCATCCAATGCGCTCCTCACATCATCATAGATGTTGGCGGCATCCATCATTGAATTGACCACTGAGTTGCTCCAATAGCTCAGCTCGCGAGGACCTATGCTTATAGATCGATTCCTCAACATGGACGCGACCACGTCCTTGGCAAATTGCCGCAGTGACCTATACGTTCCCTTGCTTATAGACTCGCCGTACATAGCTTCCCATTTACTCCTGAACTCAGCTGTTAGATCAGCCTTTATGCCCAGGCCGCGGCTAAGCATGTAGCTGGCCTCCTCCTCGAAGCCTTTGAGGTATACCATCGTCTTCAATACCTCCATGAACAGAGTCTTCATTAACTGATTATAGCTCCGGGTCACAATATAAATCTGTCCGCACGCAGCCTTTACCAAGGCTAATATTATCCAGTCCGCCAAGCTGTTCGGATGAGGCGGGTCGACCGCAACTGGCCGGCTTGGACTGGGCAGGATTACTAGTTATGTATTCATCTCCATAACTATCAATCGACGCCCATCTTGGCCTGGCAATATGAATGTCATCTTATACGGATCGCCGAAGAAGATGGCGGAGACATCATCGCCCAAATGTATCTCCCCCCCATCTATGCCGTGAACCGAGCAGAACTCGCAGCTCTTTATCAGGGACGCCACCGTTCTTATTGCGCTGGATATATCGCCTCCCTTCTTCTTCATGGATAAATACATTGCAAAATGATCTTCATGCGCGTGCACGTGGACGGCGGCTCCCACCTCGCTCTCCAGTTCCTTTCCAATGTCGTTCATCTCGTTGGTCAGCTTCTGAGCCGCATCCCCCTCCTCCTCGCTGGGAGCCACGGCTATATTCATAAGTACCTCCAGATCATCGTTCTGACCTATTCTCCTCAATTCATCGCTGAGTTTACGCCACTCCTCTAGGCCCAGCCGTATCTGTTTGACGTCGAACATAGCATTGATCAATCAATATGCGGGTTTTTAAAGCTGTCCTTAAAGCCCCTCAGCCGCGTAATGGATCTCGCAGCGAATTCACTTCATTCTATTTACTACCGCACCTCCTCAATTCACGTATCAAATCGCGCTCCTCAACATCTCCCCCCCGTGGAATTGTCTCCCTGAATATCTGGGCCTCGTACAAATATATCTCTACCCCCCCATCCTCTATCCAGCAATCGGGCGGCATGGATGCCTTAACGCATGCCTCATTTAAGAAGGTCATGGAGTCCCAACAATACTCCACCGGCACTTGTGGAAGTAGAAGACCGCCGCTGAATCCGTGCTGTATCACTAAGCCATGCCTCCCCCCCACCTCTATATGGCTTGGCAGGTCCCTGGGATGAACATCTATCCGCTCTAGGGGGCTCAACACGCTTACCTCGAATGTCACTCCATTTAACTCCTCCTGCCTTAACGGCGTGAACCTGGGATCATCGAACGCGGCTGCCAATGCGCTATCTATTGTTGCCTTAGCGGTGTTCACCTTACCCCCCCTTGGATAGCCTATGCATCCCCCCCTCAATTCCCTTTCTCCATCTATAAATGAATCTATCGTGGTGAACACGCCGTAATTGTCCTGTAAGAGTCTCTGCGGCACGTCGCTGGGCACTTCAATTACTTTCCTGGTTTTTATGAATTCCTCCACGGCTAATCTAGCCAATCTTACCAAGTACTTTCCCTCATCCATCCCATACGGCCTAAACATGCTGGTCCAAGCACAGTAGGGATTAATATGCCTTAGGCCTTGAGACCCAGATCAACGGAGGTATCCCTCCTCATCTATCTCGTTTATGAACTTGCTCCTCTGCCGCTCGGCTCTCCAGGACTGGAGCCACTTATAGACTGTGGAGTGCTGGCGGCCCGCCAGCAGCATATCTATCGCCGTCCTGGCAGCCTCCACGTTTTCGAACCTGCCGATTATATATATCATGGAGCTCTTCACGCTTATCTTGGTTTCAGTCAATTCCTCAATATTCCTCTTCGCCTTCCCATTCTCTCCTATTATCAATCCCCTCAACTGATTCATCCTGCTCGGCTTTCCCTTGTCGGCATAATCCAATATATTCACTTGATCCATCAAGTAATCCCTATCCTCCAACATCAACGCATCGTCCACGGAGAATCCCGCGGCAACGGCCTCGACCATCCTCTTAGATATCATGACGTCATCGAACGTAGCCCCCCCCTCTTGCGGCAGCAGAGTGATAAAACCATCGCCGCGCTTAATGATTACTCTATGGGATTCAGCCAGCACCCTCTCCAGATCTTGGGGGGGCGGCATCTCGTCAACGAGCACATTAATGCCTCCCTTCAAGTAATCGCTGAGCATACACCATCGCTGCCCGGGGGGGCATTTTAATACCTTTTGCATCATTGAAGGCCCCTAACATGGATCCATTCACGATATAGCAATAATATTGTTGAACTCACGTCTAACGCTTAATAATTCCGGCCGTAGTTTATACAACGTGTTGCCCGCATGCGTTTCGGAGGACTTAGATGCATTCATAGCCAAGTACCCCCCCTTCACGGAGGAGGCAATACGTAGGCTGGATAAGGTAGGAATTAAAATAGAGGACTTAACCAAGCCGGATGCGAAGGACTTGGTGGATGGAGCGGTACAGTTTCTGGGCGATCTATTATCGAGGGGGGAGAGCGGGCGAGGGAACCGGCTACGAGTGATGCCGTCAATGCCGTGTTGCTCCACTTAATAGCAATGGCCGCTGCCGCTCATTTGAACCCACGGGCTTGGCGTAGGATAGCCGATGCGGAGAGCAAGCTGTTCTCCAGCAAATTGAGCAGGGAGGAGCCGGCGTGCATAATGTACATCGCCAGGGAATTCAACTTGCAGGTGAAACCCACAGGTAACGTTGTTTACGGCAACTTGGCCCGCCTATTCGACTTCGGGATCAACGTGTGGGATTATCTAAGAACCATGCCTAGAAACGACCCGTATTGGTCGCTTGGATCGAGGCCTTTAGTCAAGGGATACGTGCTGGTGAGAAGGGGGGATTTGGTTAGGCTCGTGGAGGAGGCGGTGGAGGCGCGAGTCATGAATATCATCAAGTCATTCAGCGAGGAGAAGGATATAATAGCCAAGATAATAGAGCCGGCCAAGGACGCGCTGGCCAATCTACAAGAGCGGACCAACATAAAATACGAGCCGGCCAACGTGAAGGTAACAACGCTGTACCCACCCTGCATTGATAGCATCATGAAGGAGATGAAGGGAGGCGGGAATCCCAGCCACATGGCCAGATTCGCGTATGCCGCATTTATGATAAATGCATTAACCGATTACGAAGGTTTAAGCATTGAAGAAGCGGTGGAGCGGGTAGTGGATGACTTCAAGCCAGTGGCGGACTTCAATGAGAGGATAACTAGGTACCAAGTGGAGCACATAGCGGGGGGGGCCAGGGGGGGAGGTAGAAATAAGTACTTGCCACCATCATGCCAAGAAATGAACTCCCTCGGCCTATGCCCAACAAACCTGGGATGCGGAACCAGGAACCCTCTTCAATACTACGCCAAGTCAAGGAAAACAATGCAAGCTAGACAGAAAGAAAGAAACAGCTCCTCCTAACCCCGCTAGGCATTACCGTAGATAATCGCTCAAAAAATTGGAGGAGGGGGGGATGGTCAACCCATCACAAGGAGGCTTGTCGATCGCATTATGATGAAAATAAACCCAGCCCCTCAGGATGAAGGTCAGATAGACTTACTGGGGGGGATCGCCAGCCCGTGTCTCTTCATGACTATAATGGCCGTGGCCATCACCATAATTATGGCTGGCATAATGAATAGATTTAACGCATTTAATTTATACGTGATTCCCGCCAAGTAACTGCCAATGGATTGGCCAATTAATTGAAATATTATCAATAGCCCCCCCACCGCATTACCCCCCCTGCCCTCGGCCTTCACCACGTCCCCCCCACATCGCTTTGAATCGACGTGGTTAGGAGCTGAAGCCCCCCCACCTGGAAAACCACCAAGTATAACGAGATTATCAAGCCATTCGGGATCAAGCCGAAGATGTTGGCTACAGCCATGACCGCCGCGCCAACGATAAGGAGAATGCGCCTAATTCTATCGACGTACAGTGTCATTATTAAGCCCACCACCAAGTAAGCCGCATTGGCGGCAGCCACCATGGTTCCCCAAGCCACCGTGCTCAAGTTCAGCCTGTAGATCACATACACTGGAACCAACGTGCTGGCAGGAGCCGAGGCGATCGATGCCAAGAACATCACGACCAGGAGGAACTTGGCCTCGCTGGGTAACCTGGATGTTGACGTCCTTAAATCATATGACCGCAATAACTCCCTAGGAGAGGGCGGGGGGGACGGCTTTATAGCGGTCAACGTCTCCTTCAGGTATCGCTGCCTTATTATTCCCACCACAAATGAGACGGCGGTCGACGCCAAGTAAGCCATTCTAATGCCCAGCAACCCGTATCTCCCGATCAATGCCCCCCCGCCGATTGGCGGCAATACCACCACGGGGAGCTGGGGCAGCACGGATACCATTAACACGCCGCTTGCCCTCTTATTGGAGGGCAGGGAATCCAACACTGTGGACATAAGGGCTGGCTGGTAGAACGCCATTGCCGAGTTTATCACATAAACCGCCAGCAATGTCTGCCAATTAGGCGCAATCACGTAGAGCGATGTAGTTGCAGCTATGCCCCACGTGCCTATTATTATGGATTGACGCCGCCCTATGGTATCGGTAAGAAGGCTTCCTGGAATTATGGTTATTAACTGAGCCAGCATACCGAGGGAATATATCGCACCAATCATCACGGAGCTTGCTCCCAGCATCTTCATGTAAATGGATAGGTATGGATTGGTTATCGCCGATCCAATCCCGTAAAGCAGCCACGATAACAACATGACGCCCACATTCCCGCTGAAGTAGACTGAGGCGACTCGAAAGCCCTTCATCCCTACCTTATTGGACCGGGAATTGACCGGTTTAAGTATATTGCCTTAATAATGATTATTGATTCCAACCTCCTCCCCCCCTCCCTTAAGGGGTTCTCCCGAGGCCTAGGCTTCGCCCCCCCTCACGGGCGCTGCCCCCCCATTGCGACCCACAGTAAATGATGGTGGCTACCTCATAGCGGCTACAACCCCCCCCACGACCCCCCTCACCACGTTCAAGGCACTGTTCAAATGTAATAGAAGGAATTGATGGGTACAACATGGCATTATCACCATTCACTTCGATATAATTATGATCAATTTATATCTAGGTTTATATGGATAAAAGTAAAACGTTCATTTAATATAAGTCAAGTATATTTTTACTAATATCGTTACAATATTCCATATATATCAAAATAGCATTTCGATAACTATGGTTCGACCACATACGTAAAAATAAATAAATATTGTTTAAAAAATTGGAAATATAAATGTTTTTTAATGGATAAATCCATATACTCCCAGAAATGGACGAGGGAAGCCAAGGAAGCCTTGGTTAGCCAATTCTTCGGCTTCATGCTCGATGCATACGATTTGCTGTTCGTCACTGCAATGACCACCATACTGGCCGGCGTCCTGCTCCCACCCCCCACTTAAGCGGCATTTTGAAGTATTACTATACGCTGTTTGGATATGCCTTCACATTGATTGGAAGGCCGCTGGGCAGCGCTATCTTCGGAAACCTAGGCGATAGGTTGGGACGCAGGGATACCCTCCTAATAACTATAACCGGCTTCTCAATAATGAGCGCGTTGACGGCTGCCCTGCCCACGTATGCAGAAATAGGGATAGCTGCATTCATAATATTCCTAGTCCTCAGGTTCGTGCAAGGCACCTTCATAGGAGGAGAGTATGCAGCTGGCCATCCATTCGCAATAGAATACGCGCCAACCAAATGGAGGGGGCTGGCCAGCGGCATAGCTCAGGGAGCCTTCTCGTGGGGGGGAGTCGCGTTGGGCGGCTTCGTAGTTGCGCTGTTCGTCGATGCCCTGGGCATACCAGCAATGAAGGCATACGGCTGGAGATACGTGTTCCTCACAGGATTGATACCGGCAGCCGTGGCGGTGATAATAAGGCTGACAATGAAGGACTCCCCCATATTCGTAGAGGCCAAGCAGAAGAATCAATTGGAGAGGATACCGTTCTTCAGCATATTTAAGCCACCCACCTGTGGACCTTCCTGCAAGTGTTCGTGTTGATGACTGGGCTATTCTTCAGCTCGTACTCCCTATTCGACTACGCCACGGGCATACTTACCGGCGCTGGATTAAGCGAGGGCGCTGCATCGTATTATTACGCCATATCTGGTGTCTTCGCAGCCATAGCTGCCACATTATGGGGCCTATCAGCCGATTTCATGGGTAGAAAGAAGGCATTCCTGATCAGCGCAATAGTATCTGTAATAATGGCGGTTCCATCCTTCTATATATGGTACTTGGGCGCCGCCACCCACAGCTCCGGCCTCCTATACCTGGGTTCCCTATTCGCCGGATGGTTCACTCAATGGCCATGGGGACTCGTTCCCGTATACCTATCAGAGCGCTTCGGAACCGCGAGAAGGGCGAGCGGAGTGGGCTTCGGATATAGCTCTGGCCTATTCATAACAGCATGGATGCCCCTATACTCAATACCGCTATACTCCGTCTTTAAGCCAATAGAGGGAAGCAATATATGGTTCACAGCGGCCTTCTTCTTGATATTGGCTGGAATACTTTACGGCATAGCCGCCGCGATAGGACCAGAGACCAAGGGAATAGATCTAAGCCAAATAAAGTGAATCATCTCAAATCATTAATCTCAAATTATTGTATTGAATCATATCAAAATGGATCTTGATTTATCAAATATAGAAGTAGATTGGTATCCGCATCTACCGCTGCCTTTATTATTATGATGAGGTCACCTTTCCTACGCAGAAGTATTTGGGAGTTAGATGTTAGTATGGTTAGCGATTCGACGTCGCCGCCCATATTTGCTGCCTTCAAATTCTTATTTACGTCGCTTATTATCGATGCTATGAATGCGCTCACCATCTTGCTATTGATGTTATCCATAGACCCCCCTTCCTTGAATAGCTATTGGAAAGCCATTGGATGTGGCCAGCCCCCCCACTAGCTCAATATCGCTTACGTTATTCATCAATTCATCAATGTAATTCTTTATGCTGCCGCTGAAGGAGCCTTGCATCGCTTCTATTTCAATCGCCTTAAATTTAAATTTTTCTAGTAATTTATGCTCATTTTCATGGAGCGACGAGCTGCCATAACCCCCCCGTGGATATACTTATATATATGGTAAGGATTATCAAGCCCCCCACACAACGATGCTCAACACCTCGGTCACCAGCATCGCTCTCCTCTCCCCCCAGCGAATCTGGCCAGCAGCGAGTATATGAATTGACCGCCATCCAATGGAAACGCCGGCATTGAATTCAGCAGCACCAACGTGACGTTCAACGTCCAGAACCAGTATAGGAAGTTATAGAACTCCCTGTTTTGAACCATTACTCCAATGAAGGGAAAGCCCGGCGCATTCGGGTCGCTTGCCAACGTAATTAAATGATTCGATATAACCCCCCCATTGCTCAGCGTGGTCAATATCAAGTGCTCTCCCGGCTTGGCTCCTTCAAGCAAGTAAAGGAGGGAGTAGGTGGATTGAACTGCCGTTCCATTGGCGTATAGAAGGACGCTGCCGTTCACTATTCCGGCTTGATAGGCTGGGTAGCCTTTATCACGCCCGCTATCACGACTCCCCCCCCGATGTAGTTTATCAAGCCGGGAAGGTTAGCGATCAGAAGCAGCCCAACCGCTAAGTAGGCAAGTAGTAGGTTGGCGAAAACGCCGCCGCCATAAACCGTCAATAATTGCGGCAGGGATAGTTTTTCCTTCATTTCCTTCTCGTCCAGCTCGACGAATCCGCCGTAAAGCAGGAAAAGGGATAGGAAGGCGCCGCCCGACTTGACCCTTGATTTGAATCTTATCGCCAATGCGCCGTGGCTGAATTCATGTACCAGTATGCCGATGCCTATCGCTATCAATACATACATGAAGGTATAGAGGTCTATCGTAACACCGGGTATCAGGGGGAGCCAGTGGGACGAATTTATGCGTGACCAGCGAGGTAGGTGACGATGTCTTAACTGTCAACAAGGCATATACGTTATTGCCCAGTATCCTGAAGAAGGAGGGGAAGGAGAAGCCTGGAACGCCCACTATTTGGAGGGGGGGGCCGGCACTAAGTATACCATGGATGATAGGAACACGCCTATTATCAATACCTCCAGCACCCATTCTGGCACCTTCGAAAGCAGTTTGGCGAATGGCTCTATTGCTTGATGAACGTTCTCCCCCCCCTGACCAATATGGCCAATCCATAATATATCTTGACCAACTTCAATCTATTTTTAAAGGGATAAAGCATGCCCACTATAATGAACCATGCTATGAATAGCCAAAGTATGGACGGTATTGCCTGCACTGCCCTCACCCCCCCATATTAAGGAACCGCTCGTCGAACGAGATGAGAGATCAACATGCGATTCCTCTTCATGGCCTTCAACCATCTGCCCCCCCAAGATAGACATCGCCTCTCCCCCCCTATTAATGTCGATTTAAATGTTTCCGCTCGAGCAGTTGGGGGACACAATAATGGCGGCTGCTTAACGTGATCCAAAACCATGCCTCTGCCCTGCCTCCATATAACCTTTAAGTATGGAGGGACATAGCTGCTGCACAGCAATTTGAGGTCATTATGGATAAAAACGTATATATCTTCTGGGAAAAGTTTATTATTTCATCGTTTTATGAGTTAATTAATGTCAATGGCAATGCAGTCCGGGCCCGTTAAGTACTTGTTCTGGGTAGCAGCGCCCATAGCCTTCGCCGCGGCCGCCGCTTGGGGGGGGAGGTGGCGCACAATAGTTGGCTATCAATAGGGGGGGTATTCGTGGGGGGGTACTTGGTGATAGTGTTCGGCGCTATGATAGCGATGAGTTACCGGACGTATAGGTCCAACGCCGCCGAGATAGAGAAGTACAAGAAGCAGTCCGCTTTAGGCAAGCTGGATCCCGACGAGATAAGGAAGGCAATGGAGCGCGACTCGGAGCTACAGAAGGAGTATTCCCAAATGTCGAAGGGCATGTTCAAGAACATGTTCATACTGCTTGCGCTGCTCTTGGTGATAATTTTCATCTATCCGACGCTTCTCTCCACGGTGGTTAACAAGTTCATATCAGCAATAATAACGGACTACGCGGCTGGCTTAGCTACCTTCTATAGGAGCTTCCTTTCATACTTCTTCGGGTACCTGGTTCTATTCGGGGTCTGGTTCCTCGTATTCTACGTGCTCTCCAGAGCCTTGAAACTGCCATTCGCTGGTCAATCAGCCAATCCAATGGGTAATCTACATGATACCGAGCAAGGGAGTAATTTTCTATAGGGATGCATTCATATTGGATGGATCGTACATAATGAGGACGCCCATGGCGGTGAAGAAGGTATTGATAAATGAGAGAAGGCGGTTCGTAGAGATAGAGCTGGAACAGGGACCCAAGGATAAGAAAAGGAATCCCATGACCATGCCCTACCAAAGAATACGGCTGTACACAAAGTCGCCGAGGGAGTTATGGAATAAGGTGCTCTCCAAGTATTTCCAGCAGGCGTCTGTGGAGACAATAGAAAGACCGCAGGAAGCCGTCGTGGAGGAGCAAGCCAGGGATGGAGCTGAGCTGCAGGACAAGTCGCAAGGCAAGAATGGCGAGAATCGTTATGTCTGCCCATACTGTGGATCCCCTATAATGGAGGGCTGGGAGTACTGCCCCAAGTGCGGTAGGAAAATACCATGGGACAAGTTAAGGGAGGATTAAAACCAATAGCAAAGCATCACAACAACAAGGAGAGAAGCGAGTCCCTCGCCCTGAAGGGAGCCTCCTTGAGCAATCCCCCCTCCCCCAATCCCCGCCGCGTGGCCGGCGTTACGGAAGAAACCCTCGGCCGAGGCCGGGCAGTAAAGTCGCTAGAGGCCGGGCCTAATTATTGGTAATTCTTACATAAACATTGTGCAATGTATGGTCAATGCATCTCATGTCTTTCGCAATTCTGTTAGCAAAGCTTTAATAACGTAGCTTCAGCGCAAATATGGTGAGCGGCGAGCTTTATCGCGAAATGGTGGATAGGGCTAGGCATTTTCTAAAGATATCCGACATCGACGCCGGCGAGGACAGGTTCGACATCTCCCTTTTCCACCTTGAGCAGTCCATGCAGTTATCCCTTAAGGCTTATTTGTTGAGGGAGAAGGGTGATTTCCCGAGAACCCATGGACTTCACGATCTGATAGAGCTGAGCGGGAATGATTGCGTTAAGAAGTTGGCCGAGGAAAAATGGTACATAATTGACATACTGGAGGATGCATACATAGGATCCAGGTACTTGGTCAGGAGATATGGACGGCGAGAGTACATAGAAGCACTTCGATTCGTGGAGGAGGTGATTAAGTGCTTGAATCTGTGAAGCTCTGGGAGAGGAAGAACGAGGATTATAGGAGGAATAGATCAACATACCTTGCAGAGATAAAAAGAATAGCTGAAGCCCATGGAGGAAAAGCATACTTATTTGGATCCGAGGCTAAAGGGGAAGCAATAGCGGCGAGCGATGTGGATATACTGGTTGAGATACCGGACCAGGAGGATAGGTTGATGGTGCTTTTGGAGTTGAGGAAATCCATTAGAAACACGAAGTTCGAGTTTCACATATTGAATGAGACGGATGCGGCCATATTCAAGCGATTAATAAAGTACTACGTGGAAATTTAATCGAGGAGAAGCAGGACGTGTGGGTTGGGCACGTTGTACCGCGTGTCCAATTTATGGTAACGAATACTATTATGACATGCATGCTGAGCTCATGTTTACTTCATTGATTGCTCATTATGACTCTCCTTCCAATTAATTTATCGAAGCTCATGGAGACGCTGTTTCCCTTCTCATCAAGCAAGCCAACGGAGTTGTTCCTGACATCCTTGACCACGTATTTCGCTCCATCTATCAATACCTCATCGTTTCGCCTCAGATTTATCAACCTCACGGAGAAAATGATCTTGTATATGTGCTTGCCATCCTTTACGCCCACCACCTTCTCCGTCTCCACCACCCTGCTTGGAAATGATCTGTGGATTGCCATAACTATGGACTTAGCTATGTTAGCATTGGTTAGCCTGATGTCAATGCCTCCCTCCACTTCTTTTGCATCTATTATCGCGCCCCCCCTCTGCACCTCATCGCTTTTCGCGAGGGTGATCCTTATCACGCTCTCCAGTGCAGTCCTTAAATCCCCCCCATCTATGGGTCGCCCCCCCAATTTCCTGACCTGAATCACGGCGGCCTCTCGCTCGGAGTAGACGTACCTGCAGGTGGGGGGGCATAAATCAAGGACGACATTTAGCGGCACTATGGCTTCCTCCCCCCCCACCTCGCCTAGGGACTCATGGATCTTTCCCCCCCTTGCCCTCACTCTGACCGACATCGTAGTCAGTGGATTGCCCATCACGTCCATCTCAACGCCGGTTATGGAGCCATTGAATTTCACGGCGGCCTGAACGGCCTTCCTAGCCACTTGCTTCCAATCTCTTACCCACCTTCCCCCCCTCTGGTAGGCCGATAGGCATGACTTGCAGACCAGTAACTTAACCGGTCCCTCCACGGATATCAATCTATGTCTCTCTGAGTAGCATGAGGGGCACATGCCCTCTATCAACACATCCGTTTCCCTACCGCAGATGGGGCAAACCTTGCTTGGCATATCGCCTAGCCCACTCCCTTCCTGGGGGGTGTTGGCTCCACACGCCGTACAGTGCAGTATGTATATCCTGCCCTCCTTTATGAGCTCCGTATCTATGGAGTTGCAGACCGGGCAAACCACGTAGAACTTAATGTACCTCTCATACACCAGCTCCACGGTTCTGGGATTCCTCTCCGCGTATATAACGAACGAGTTGCCCTCTATGGCCCCCCGGCACCGCCATTTCTTTCAGGAAGAATCTAACCATATGGGACGGGTCGCGCCTCAGCCGAGAGGCCACGTCCAGGAAGTTCCTTATAATGGTCCTCTTAGGCGCGGTCTCAATGACTAGCCTAGGCAACTCGGATCTCTGTTGGGCACGGGGGGGGTTATCACGGAGTAGGCCCTGTCCAGCAATTTTCTGTAAAGCGAGTCTTGATCCATCCATGGAACCTCGACAGGTGCTGCTTAAAAAGATTTGCATAGAGAAGCCATATAGCAAGTAACTAGGTCTCCTTGTATAGCGAATATCTCCAAAATAAAGCCCTTAATTCCCATAAAATACTGGACCCGCCGACTCCGTGCGACCGCCGCAGTTATCTTCGAGCGGCAGAGGACACCGCTTGAACGAAGGGTAGCTCGCTAGCGGGTCTTCCCCCCCTTTGACTTGCCCGCGCCTCCCTTGCCGGTGGTTTTTCCCCCCCTTTTCTTGTCGATGGGTTGTATAATCGTTTCATATGCGACGTTGACTCCCACGAATACCACGGTGGCCACCACGCTATCGTCGTGGCATTTATCAATGGATTTATGTTAGTTCCGAACGTGTAGTGGCCCGCTATTAGGTATGTTAACCAAGCCAGTAGCCCTATCATTAATCCTCCATATCCATAATTGATTAACTTCACGGCCTCCCGCCACTTTGCTGCGTCGAATACATCCATGGCTACGGCAAGCCATGCTCCGTTTTAAACTTTCCCGCCCATGAAAACTTTTTAAGCGAGGCGAGCCGCTGAGAGCAATGAAGTTGGCATTGATGATTATAATTATAGCGCTGAGCTCTGCATCAATTATTTTGGCCAGCAGCGGCGGTGGTTTCATAACTCCCTGGGCAGCGGTGGGTAGCTTTAGCATGGAGCCTACGATGGAGGTCGGCACCCTAGTCATTCTCTGCCCCGTCCACTTCAACTCCCTTCTGGGCAACATAGTGGTTTATTTCCATGATGGGGGGGAATACATAGTTCACAGGGTAATATACGTTGGGAACGGTTACGTGGAGACCAAGGGAGATGCGAATCCCGTTAGGGATCCTTGGACCACGCCATTCAATGAAGTAGATGGGGGGGAGGTGTGTCTGGCCATACCCTACTGGGGGGGATTGTTTAGCTTGATGATAAGGAACGCGGCCACTCTGGTTATTTTCGTCGTGTTAACTATTGCCCTCTACTCCGTTCTAGCCGCTCTGGAGAGTTCTTTAAAAAGAGAAGTGACGACATCAAGGCATGGGAGAGGTCACGGAAAAGCTGGAGGGCGAGGAGGAGATAACAGCAAAGGACGGAAAGACAAAGTATAGCCTGCGGGAGTTCTCGTTGAAGGACCTTCAACAAGTCACCCACATAAACAGGGCGGTGCTGCCCGAGAATTACCCTGATTTCTTCTTCGTGGAGCATCACATGAATTTCCCGAAATCATTCATAGTGGCGGAGCTGGGTGGGAAGGTGGTTGGATACGTAATGACCAGGGTGGAGTTCGGCTGGTCCAATTTGAGGCGCGGCGGGGGGGTGGCCAGAAAGGGCCATATAGTTTCCATCGGTGTACTGCCCGAGGCGCGGCGATTGGGAGTGGCCTATAATTTAATGATACGATCCATGCGAGCCATGAAGAGGTTCTACAATGCATCAGAGGTGTATCTGGAGGTGAGGATATCAAATACCCCCCCCGCGATAAATCTATACACTAAACTGGGCTATAAGGTTGTCTCCACGTTGAGGGGGGGGTACTACCAGGACGGAGAGGATGCCTACATAATGGCTAGGACGCTCAGCGATTATTGACAGGCCTGAGCATGAAGTGCCTCCTCCGATCCTGGGGGGGCCAAACCACTATAATCGATTCCCTAGTCCCTTTCCCTCGATAAAGAACCCATCCTCCACTGCTACCGAATGCTTACCATGAATGTGCCAGCCACTTCACTTTACAACCACTGAACCAATTAACCTAGAATAAGGAGACAATATCATCTTTCATCCGATTATCCTCATTGTGTATCGCGGAATTACAGCAATATTTATATATGCGTTACCAAAAATTGGACACGCAAATCTAGCGCCTAAACAGCAACCATTCATAAGGAGACGACACGCCGTAGAATGCGGCCAACAGGCTAATGGACCGTGACTGTCCTCTGGACCGCGTCCTAGTGGGACATTGCTGACCATCAAGGCATGGAGTTAAGGAAGTGGTACATAGCTGACCTCCTCCCCGTCTTTAGGGGGGGTTCTCCGAGACCTCAGGGATTACGCCCTTCACCGGTGCTATTCCGTCGTGGTCTACTATGAAGGAGAGGAGCTTCTTTATGATGCTTACAATCATCCATAATGTCCCTGTACTTCTTGTAGTGCTTGACCCGCGTTCCTTTGAAGTCCACCTTCTCCCCGTAGAAGAATTGCTTTCTCTCCTTAAGTTAATATCTCATTGAATAGCTTGGCAGAGACACTCGCTAGTTTTAGATCTTTCTACGCTGAAGACCGTTTGATAGGAGATGGATCACATTCGCCCTTGCGTTTGTGCGCTCTGCTTCGTGGACGCCCTCCCTTGGTATTGCGGGGGGGTAATCGGCCCCCCGCTCCCCATTTACCCACACTGAAGGGGGGGCGAGGTTTGTCGTTCACTTAATCATGAAGATGGCCCTTCCAGGCAAGAGGATATTTATTGTCGACATTTGCTATGTCCTCAATATGAGTTACCTAACCCGAAAGGCAAGGCTCTAGGCATTCTTTTATGGAGGCGGGGGAAGAGTATAATGGAGAATTCACCTCTCTAGGGCGAGGGTAATAATGAATCGCAAATACTTAAACGCATTTATAGGATCTGCTGAGGTCGATCTAGATGAGTAGAGATTACTTGCTGGATGTATTAACCATGTTGGGATTAACTAATAGGGAGGCGGAGGTGTTTCTAGCAATAGCAGCCCGAGGCGAGGCGAGCGTTAAGGATTTGCTGGAATCAGTGGACATACATCAACCCCCCCAGCTATACAATATACTCTCCAGCCTACTTAGGCGGGGGGGCTTCATCAGGGTATCCGGCACCAGGCCCAAGGTGTACATAGCTTACGACTTGTCAACAATAATAGAAACCCACGTTTCCACGCTTCTTTCCATAAAGGAGTCGGTTAAGGGGGGGTTGGACAGAGCCAACGTGGTGGTTCCCAAATATCCATTTCATATGGCATGAACGGCATAAATAATGGTGTTGTTGACGTGGTCTCCAATGCCAAGACAGAGCTGTACGGCGAGCTTCCTCAGTGGATGCTTAGGAGCAACATTAGATTATTTATGGATGCATTGAACAGGGGGGGAGTCAATTTGTACCTGTTGATCTACCCAGGTATAGATAATGACTGCTTGAGCTCAATGAGGAAGTACGGCGATTTGGTCAGGGCTAGGACTGCCAAGCTGGGGGGACTTCCTATTGCTTGTGGCCGATTTCGAGAGGGGGGATATATGCAAGTAGGAGAGCTATAATGAATAGATCGAGCGCATCATTTGGATATCTAATACAAGACATCGATATAATAGCTAGGTTCCTCGATATATTCAGCTCCACTTGGAGTAAGTCCAGCGATGCGCTGCGAGCAGATCCGGAGAAGAGCAGATATCCACGCAGGTATCTCAATGCCCACTTTGCGTCGCTGGATCTCAAGGAACTTCTTGGCCGCGGCCATAGACCTTTAATAACCGTGAGGGGGGGGATTGATATACGTAGGGGGGGGAACCTATAGAGGTGAGGGGGGGGTGGTTTCCTCGGTTGAATCATTCAATAGGGTTTCCAGCATAATTATGGAGAGCGATGGAAGGAGGTACTCAATAGGGGGGGGATACGATGCTGAGATAGAGGACATAGAGGCACGTGAGGTAATAATTGAGGCAATGGATGCCGATCCTCCCCGGTAAAATAAGGCGGTTATAAACCTCACCCTTCAGGTCCAAGAAAGGAACGAGCAGCGTCTCGGTGTTTTCCTACTTGCCTTACCGTTTTTCCAAGGCTTTTTGCTTGATGGACTTTAGCGAATATGGGATTAATGAATTAATTATACTATAATTCTATAGTATAATCAGTAAAGCTTAAATATCCCCCCCAAAGTTATTCTTAGCAGAGGTGATAAAAATGGGCAACAAACATGCTTGGGGCGTTTGGCATGGGTAATAATAGGTCTTGTAATAATTATAGCAATTGGAGTTGGTATATATATTACATATAAACCATCACCATCTATTTCCACTACATCTTCGTCCACTCCTACCACGTCATCATCGAGTGCCACCGTTCAACCAACAACTAACGTAACCATAACGTTCGCCGGATGGGTCTCCAGCGGGGCCGAGTATGAGTTCGACATGCAGATGGTTAATGAGTTCAATCAAGAGCACCCTGGCATACACGTGGTCTTCACACCAATAACCAGTAATTACTACTCCACGCTGGCCACCAGGCTGGCCACGGGCACCGGTCCGTCTGTGTTCTACATGGAGAACACGGAGCTCCCCCCCAGGTTCGCGGCGGCTGGGTATTTGGCCAATCTTAGTGCCTTGGCCGATTACCCCCCCGGCTATAATCTATCCGATTTCATACCAAACATGTTGAAGACCTTCTATTACAAGGGAACTCTCTACGCTGTGCCAAAGGACTGGGGGGTTCTGGGGGGTTTACTATAACAAGAAGCTCCTACAGATGGCAGGGCTCCCGGACCCACCGGCTAATTGGAACTGGACCACCTTCATGTACTACTTGGCGACGCTCAAGGCTAAATTGCCCTCAGGCTACTATCCAATGACTGTGACCCCCCCATCGTGGGCCCGCATTTTGGCATTTATCCACGAGGCCGGCGGCGATTGGGTGAACCAGGAAGGCACGGGAACCCCCCCCGCCAATACAACCCCGATATATGATGGACTCGCGTTCTGGTATAATCTATATAATAAGGGATATGCCGTCTTGGCATCCGATCTATCGGCTGGATGGAATGGGGGGCGACTTCGCCTTGGGCAAGGTGGCCATGGTTGTGAGCGGGACGTGGACTATACCAGTGCTGGAGAGCAATAGCTCTCAGGTACCGCCTGGGGAGTGGGGCGTTCAATGGATGCCCTCCGACGCGCAGAGAGGCACCATGATGTTCGTTGTGGGCCTAGCCGTTAACTCACACCTAAGTCCCGCACAGATGAAGGCCGCAATAGAGTTCGTCGCATGGTTCACAAGCAAGAATGGCGAGTTCACCTGGGTCATGAAGGGACTCGCCCTGCCGGCTAGATTATCAATACTCCACAACTCCACCTACATAAATGCCAATCCAGCCGCCGCTTACTTGGCGGAACAATACCCGTTCGCGTATGGTTGGGCGTACAATACCACCAACTGGGATGCAATGCATACGGATATTCATAACGTGGTCGGCAATTTGTTCTCCGGAACAATAAATCTCAATGAGGCTTATCAAGAAATAGTGAACGATACTAATCTATGCCTAAGCGGCCAATGCCCCACCAACGGCTGATCTAGGATGGGAAAGAGCACAACGAAATCAAACATAACGGGTTATTTATTCATCCTTCCCGCCTTTGCATTGATAGTCTCATTCATGCTCTTCCCGGCAGCGTATTCCTTCGCCATCAGTTTAATGCATTACGACCCTTTCTTCCACCGGATATACCCGGTGGGGGGTTAACCAATTACGCGGTGGTGCTCTCGGATCCCCTCTTCAGATTATCGTTGCTACATGCCCTGGAGTACACGGCCATAGTTGTTCCCACCCAAACCATCCTGGCATTCGCGTTCGCATTGCTATTCAATGAGGAGACGAGGCTGGCGAGGATCACCAGGGCCACGGTTTTCATACCTGCCGTCACGTCGTCGGCCGTAATGTCGGTGTTATTCATTTACGTGTTCTCCAGGGATGGATTGCTCAATGCGTTTCTCAGGGTGTTTGGGGTACAGCCCCCCCAGAACTGGTTGCTCAGCACCGCGTGGGCGTTCCCCCCCGCGATAATGGCCCTCAACATATTCAGCACGACGCCTTATTTTATGGTGATGTTCCTGGCCAGCCTTCAATCCATTCCCCCCCAATCAATAATGGATGCGGCCGCCATCGATGGGATTAGAACTGCCGTCCAGAGATCCAGGTTCTTCTACCTGCCCTCCTGAGGTTCAGCTTCTTCTTCGTTGCAGTGTTGGGAGTTATAGGTTCCATGCAGCTATTCGACCAGGTATACATAATGACCGCCGGCGGTCCCGGCACTTCTACCTACGTTCCCTTAATGTATATATACAACGAGGCTTTCGTGTACGATAACTTCGGCGCAGCCGCCGCGGCGAGCTTCGTCTTATTCGTGTTGATAATGGCGCTAACCATCGCGCAGCGCAAGCTGATTCCGGAGATGAGGTGGGCATGAATGGCTGGACAAGCGTGAAGGCATGGATCAGGAGGGCCGTTCAAGTCATCATCGCCATTGTGTATTTCCTGCCCTTTTACTGGATGTTCCTTAAATCGTTTAGATCATCTATTTTTCCCCCCCACTTCCCCCCCCTAATCTGTTACCGGTGGTGAACACCATCGGCAATTACATATATGTATGGAGATTCGGCGATTTCCCCCCCATATGGTACTTGAACAGCATCTTAATAGCGGTGGCCACCACGGCCGGCTCCGTTCTCATAGGCGCGCTCGCGGGTTATGCTTTTGCCAGGCTGGAATTCAGGGGGCCGTGATGTTCTGTTCTACATCGTATTGGCCACACTAATGATACCGTTTCCTGTGATAACTGTGGCCGAATATATATTCATGGTAGACATAGGCTGGGTGAATACATACCAAGCCGTCATAATTCCATCCATGGTCTCCGCGGTGAATATCTTCCTCATGAGGCAGTACTTCACGACGATACCGACGGAGGTGGAGGAGGCGGCCAGAATAGATGGTTTGCGAACTCATCAAATATTCGCTATAATAGCAGCGCCGCTGGCCAAGCCGGCATTCGCGGCGGCTGCCATATATACGTTCCTAGCAGCATGGAATAGCTTCCTTTGGCCCCTCTTCGTGCTGCAGACCCCCGGCAAGTTCACGCTTCCCCTCGCAATAAACTTCTTCAAGGGAGCCAATGGAGCCCAGATATACTGGAATCAAATGACTGCCGCCGAGGTCCTCTCGCTTATACCGACGTTGATGATCTATGTAATATTTGAACGGTATTTCATAAAGGGAATTGCGCTGAACGTCAACAAGGGATGAGAGCATGACCGTAGAATTAATCCATGTAACGAAGTACTACTCGAATAAGAAGGCAGTGGATGACGTTAACCTGACCATAGGAGACAATGAATTCTTCGTGATACTTGGGCCGAGCGGCAGCGGGAAGACCACGCTTCTCAGAATAGTGGCTGGGCTAATAGAGCCGGATGAGGGGGGGAGGTAAGGATAGGAGGCCGGAGAATGAACGGGGGGGTCCCACCCTTTGAGCGGAACGTGGCCATGGTGTTTCAAAACTATGCCTTGTATCCACACATGACGGTCTACGACAACATAGCCCTCAACATGAAGATACGCAAGCTCAAGAAGAGCGAGATAGATAGGAGGGTCAAGGAGGTGGCGGCCCGGCTCCACATAGATGACCTGCTCGACAGGAGGCCAAGCCAATTATCCGGTGGGCAGGCCCAGAGAGTCGCATTGGCGCGGGCCATGGTTAGGAACCCAAGCGTGTACTTGCTCGACGAACCCTTGAGCAACCTGGATGCGAAGCTTAGGGTGGAGATGAGGGCCGAGATAAAGAGGTTCCTGGGCTCCGTGGGAGTTCCCGTGATATACGTTACACACGATCAATCGGAGGCCATGACGCTTGGAACCAGGGTTGCGGTCATGAACGCGGGAAGGATAATCCAGGTCGGGAGCCCATTGGAGCTATACGAGAGGCCGAGCAATGTATTCGTCGCCGGCTTCGTAGGAAATCCTCCCATGAACGTGATACCGCTCTCTGCCTTGAATGGCGTGGCTCCGCCTCCTGGGTATGAACGCGGCGAGGTGGCGATTGGAATACGACCTACTGATCTAGCCATAGGCAGTGGACCCGGCACCTCCGTTAGGGCTACCATTTCCTTGATAGAGGTTCTGGGCGACGAGGCGGTAATTCATGCGTCAGCTGGGTCGATTCAATTAACGATAAAGAAGGAGCTCCGCGAGGTGGCTGGGCTCAGGGTAGGCGATGTAGTGGCAATAGGCATAGATCCAGCCAAAGCGCATTGGTTCAGGTCAAGCGATGGAACTAGGATAGAGGTGACCTAGGATCAGCGACTGGAAGCTGGAGGATAGGGAGACCATTAATGCGGGCAGGGCATTCATGGTCCTACGCGGAGGCTCGGCGAGCCCCAGCCATGGCTATACCGGGCTGTACTATAGGGATACTAGGTTCGTCTCCCTATATGAATTACTAATAGATGGGAGACCGGCATTGCCCATCAAGTCATGGAGGAGCGGCATATCCATTAATTACGAGTACGACTTGAACGGCGAACCCATTCGGAGAACCATAACGCCGTTCTACGATGGAGTGCGCGATTCAGTGCAGGGAGGCGGGGGGGAGTTGAGCGTCAAGGTTGGATTCGACTTCTCCGATATATTCGAGGTAAGGGATTCCCTAAGTAAGTCGAGCGTCGTGGAGAGGAGACGCATGGTTAACGTGGAGAGGAGGGGGAAAGCGATCATTGCATTTTACGATGGAACCGATGGAGCGAGGAGGAGCCTAGTAATTAGGAGCGGTGGAGAGGCTTCATTGAAGGATGGATTAGCCATAGTGAGGGGGGGAAGCGGGCGGCTGAGCGTGATGTTGATGCCGGCATTGGGAAGCCCAGAGAGGCCTCGAAGCGCGGGGGGGGATGTTTTCATGGAATTCTTGCGGATGATTCCACACTTGAAGAGCGATAACAATTCCCTTAATTTATTATATAGATATTCCATCACCAACATCTTCACGCTGCTGGAGTCTCCTCCCGCCATTATGTTTCCCCCCCTGGCCGGCATTCCCTGGTTCAACTGCGTGTTCGGAAGGGATTCCATAGTGACGGCCATGCAGACCCTTGGATTCATTCCATCAATAGCGGAGTCCGTGATTAAGAGGTTGACGGAATTGATTGGGCGGAGCCACGACAAGGAGAGGGAGGAGGAGCCCGGCAAGATAATACACGAGAGGCGGGAGGGCGAGATAAGCGGCAGCGTGCTGCCGTTCAGGAGGTACTACGGCACCATAGACGCCACTCCCCCTCTACCTAATGCTGGTGGCGAGCTATGCCAGGCAGAGCGGCGTGGATTCTATTAAACCATTCAAGGATGGCGTCGAATTAGCCTTGGCGTGGCTGCTCGATAAATTGAGCAAGGATAAGCTGGGGGGGCTGCTGGGCTATGATGGTGGTGCCCTGAGCAATCAAGGATGGAAGGATTCTTGGGACTCCGTCTTCGACTCAAGCGGGGAACTATTGGGGTACCCCAGGTACTTGATTGAGGTGCAGGGATATGTTTGGGAGGCGCTGAGGAGCATGGATGAAATCTCTCCAGGCCTTGGCCTGGGCAATGTTGCCAACCGCGTTCGGGATAAGATAACGCTATTCTGGTCCAATGAATTGGGATTCTTTGCGGAGGCCATTGATGGGGGGGAGGGCAGGTTGGCGGATATATACACATCCAATCCAGGCCACTTGCTTTGGACCCACGCCATCAATAGCGGGGGGGACGCCAAAAAGGCTGCCGAGGTATTAATGGGGGGGAATAGGCTCTTCACCGAGTACGGAATAAAGACCCTGGGATACGGCGAGCCTCGTCACGATCCCACCAGCTACCATAATGGATCGATCTGGCCCCCCCATGATAACTCCATAATATTGAAGGGTCTGGCCGACTACGGCTTATGCGATGAATTCTCGGCAGGATCCAAGGCGATGCTGAATGCATTCAAGCAACTGGGACTCCCGGGCCTGCCCGAACTGTATACCGGCTCCGATCCCCCGAGACCCATGGGGGGGAATTTCCCCCCAGTCCTGGGCAAGTGGAGCGGCGGTCATGATGATCCAAGGAATGCTGGGAATATCATTCAACGGCAACGCTGTCTCGCTTAGGCCATGCATTCCCGACTGGCTGAAGTGGATTGAGGTAAGGAACATTGACTTACACGGCCTGCGGCTTAACATAAAGATGAGGAGGAGAGGAGGGGGTGTAAATGTATCCTATGAGGTAGTGGATTCAATGCGAAAGGCATCGCGAATGGAGTTGATAATAGATGAATGACACGCGGTCATGAAGGCTATCCACGCTAATTTTTAAAACCATATAGCTATACGTAGCCTAATGAGCGTACCATATAAGTATATTGGAACTCCCCTGGAAGAATTGATCTCGCTTGGTTACTACGATCCCGAGGCCAGGAGAATCAAGGCAATAAGGGGGGGGAGGGACCTCCACGTGAGGAGCCTGGACTGGCAGTTGGAGGGACCCCCCCTTCGAATGCTATTCCACGTCCTGGACGAGGAGGTAGCCAAGGACCCCCCCAAGAACTTGATCGTGTACGGCGGGACCGGGAAGGCGGCTAGGTCGTGGGACGACTTCGAGGCGATAGTGTCTTCGCTCATGACTATGGAGTCGGACGACACGTTGGTGATACAGAGCGGGCAGCCCATTGCAATATTCAAGCTGGATAAAAGGGCTCCCCCCCGAGTCGTCATGAGCAACGCGATGCTTGTCCCCAAGTGGGCTGATTGGAGGACTTTCAGGGAGTTAGAGGCGAGGGGGGGCTTGATAAGCTTTCACCAGATGACGGCTGGGTGCTGGGCCTACATTGGGACCCAGGGAATACTGCAGGGAACCTATGAGACTATCGGATACGCCGCGGAGAGGCACTTTGGGAGCCTGGAGGGGCGATTAATGGTCAGCGCTGGGCTGGGCGAGATGGGCGGGGGCCCAGCCCCCCCTCGCCGTTAAGATGCTCGGCGGCGTTGCTTGATAGCGACGTGGATAGGAGAATGATTGAGCGCAGGATTAATACGGCGTACCTGGACGCATGGACCGACGACGTGGATAAGGCGATAAGCATGGCGCTGGCAGCCAAGGAGAAGCGGCAGGCCACCAGCATAGGCGTGCTGGCCAATGCCGTTGATCTGCTTGAGAGACTCGTGAGGGAAGGCGTCACGCCGGACCTATTGACGGATCAAACCCCCCCGGCGCATGACCCGCTTGCATACGTGCCGCAGGGATTAAGCTTGAGGAGGCCAATAAGTTAAAGGCAAGCGATCCGGATAAGTATGTTTCCTTGGCTTCATCATCCATGGCTAAGCACGTTCAATTAATGCTGGAGCTCCAAAGGAGGGGCGCGGTCACGTTCGATTACGGCAATAACCTGAGAAAGCAAGCATTCGATGCGGGCGTGGAGGACGCGTTCAAGATACCGGGCCAAATGGAGTTCCTGAGACCCATGTTCGAGGAGGGGGGGAGAGGCCCGTTCAGGTGGATAAGCCTCACCGGGGGGGAACCAAACGACATATACAGGCTGGACGACGTGCTTCTCTCCCTATTTGAACGCAATGCTAGGCTTGCCAGGTGGATAAGGAATGCGCATAAATACGTGAAGTTCCAGGGACTCCCGGCCAGGGTGGTTTACCTGGGGTACGGCGAGCGCGCGCTCTTCGGGAAGACGGTCAGCCAAATGGTGAGGAGGGGGGGCGAACTAAACGGGCCCATGTGGTTCGGGAGGGATCATTTGGACAGCGGATCTGTGGCTTCCCCGTACAGGGAGACCGAGGCCATGCTAGACGGGAGCGATGCCATCGGGGGGGACTGGCCCATACTGAATTACGCGTTGAACACGGCCTCCGGAGCTACCTGGACTTGCTTCCACCACGGCGGGGGGGGACCGGCATAGGGTACTCAATCCACGCCGGCTTCGGCATGGTGGTTGATGGAAGCGAGCTGGCGGAGGAGAAAGCCATGAGGGTGTTCACAGTTGATCCGGGCAGCGGCGTCGTTAGGCACGCGCACGCGGGTTATCCCAAGTCGCTCAGGGTGGCGAGGGAGAGAGGGATCCGGATCCCCCCCATAATGGATAGGCTGGAGGAGAAGAGCAGGAGGGTGATCGAGGAGGCCCATAGAGAGGGCCGGGCAAGCGATTATACCTATGACCGCGTAAAGAAGGACTTGGAGGAGTACGATAAGCGGGTCCGCAAGTGATGCCCATGCCTATAACTAGGGCACCCGGCGCTCGATTCATAAAGGATCCAAGGGACGTTAGGCTGGAGGACAGGGTGATCAGGGGGGGGACGCGGAGGGAGACGTGGGATTGCTTGGAGTTCCTTGGGACGGCGCTGTTGGCGGGAGACCGGGCGCGCGGTTCGCGCCATCACGGGTGCGGGGGGGCTTCCTCTACTCCATGCCCCTCAACATCAATGCCAGTATAGTGGATTTCGGGGGGGACGTCGACGTGGTCATCGGGGGGGATCACGGCGAGACCATGAGGAGGACACGCGAGGCGGCGGCCCAGGCATTGAAGCGTGTGAAGGAGCTCCTCGTGATTGGAGGCGACAACAGCGTTTCTCACCCAGTCTTTCAGGCATTGAACGAGATGGAGGAGGAGGTTGGCTACATATTGATAGATGCCCACCCAGACATAAGGACCGTCACCGAGGGATTGACGAGCGGATTGGCGATAAGAATGATTAGGGAGGCAAATCCATCAATGCCCATAACCGTGGTTGGCTACAGGCCCCCCCACTCTAATCCGAGGTACTTAATGGATGAGGCGAGGCAGCTCAATGTAAGGATAATAACCATGAATGAGGCGGAGGAGGTCGGCGTTAAGGGCGTCGCTGCTCAACTGGCGGAGGCGTATAGGGGGGGGAGGCGGGTATACCTTAGCCTCGACATGGATGCCGTGGATCCGGCATTCGCGCCAGGCGTGAACAGCCCATCGCCCGGCGGCTTCACGTCCAGGGAGGTAATAGACCTTGTCTCCAGGCTATCCAAGGAATTGAGGCCCAGGGTATTCGACGTGGTGGAGGTAACTCCCTTGGTGGACGTCGCCGATCAAACCTCCAACCTGGCCGCCGCCGTCCTCATGAACGCCATGTGGCCCCCCCAAGGCGATGCCCAGTGAGGCTTGGAGAGTTAAGCGTAATGGATATTTACGAGGCGGCAATTAAGGGGGCACGGATAGAGGCAAGCGGCTTGGAGGGAATCGATGAGGGCGCTGAGAGGCTCGTGAAGGCGGCGGCGACTAGCAGGATATACGGCGTCAACACTCTTCTCGGCGAGCTGGCCAACAGCGGGGGGGAAGGCGGGGGGAGGCGGATCCGCTCGACATGATTAGAATGCATGCCTGCGGCGTTGGGGAACCGGCGCCCAGGGAGTGGGTTAGGGCCTCCCTGCTGGTTAGGGCCAATCAATTGGCCCAGGGCTACAGCGGGGGGGTGAGGAGCGGGCTTCTCATCACCATGATCAACATGCTCAACTCAGGCATCTCGCCCGTGGTGCCGGTTCTGGGCAGCGTTGGATCCAGCGGTGACTTAATCCCCCCCCTGGCCCACATAGCGTTGGCAGTGGCGGGGGGAGGGGGAGGCGGAGGCGAGCGGGGGGGAGCGGCTTCCAGCGGCGGAGGCGCTTCGCAGAATCGGCTTGACCCCATTCACGCCTAACCTAAGGGAGGCGCTGGCAATGATTAATGGAACTAGCTTCAGCGCGGGCGCGTTAGCCGTTGAGCTTGTCAACTCGTTTCTGGTGGCCATTGGCTCCATCGCCTCCACAGTGATGATCATGGAGGCGGCCCGGGGGGGATCATTGAGCCCGAACTCAATCGAGGTGAATGCAGTGAAGAGGCACAAAGCTCCGCTGTTGGTAGCTGGGCTGCTGGAGGAGTCCCTCGCCGGAAGCAGGAGGGTGAACTCGTCCGGGAGGGTTCAAGATCCGTACTCGATTAGGTGCTCCAGCCTAGTGATAGGGGGCGGCGATAGACGCGTTGTGGTGGGCTAGACGCAACTTGGAGAATGAGGTTAACTCCACCAGCGATAATCCGGTGATGATTGGAACCAACTTCAAGTCCACCTGCCACTTCCATGGACAGTACATATCCATCTCGAGCGACTTGGCGAGGAACGCCGTGGCTTCGCTGATCAACCTGGAGGAGAGGAGGAGCGCTCAATTGCTTAGGCGGGAAATAAATGGGAGCGAGGAGTACCTGGGCAGGAGAGGCGGCGTTGGCTTCATGATAATGCAGTACACAAATGCTGGCCTTTCCGGACTTGCGCGGCAATTATCAACGCCGGCCCTCGTCAATAACGTGCCCACCAGCGGCTTTCAGGAGGACGTGGTTGCCATGAGCCTCAACTCGGTCTACTTATTGAGGCAATTAAATGAATTGGCGTTCAGGAGCATTGCGATCAATTTGCTGCTCAGCTACGTGGCCCTCGACCGAGACGGGTGCGGGGGGGGCTGTGGGGGGGGACCGGTCGATTGCTTCACGAATTGATCGGGGGGGATAGGTGGAGGGACGGCGACGTGAGCGCATCTATAGAGGCGGTGGCACGCGATTTGCCCTTTATACTGGGTAAGTTCCTAGAGTCGAGGGGGGGCTTAACGCTTAGGGGGGGAGTGGTTGAGGGTGATCGACTTACTAATAGATAACATAGGCGTGCTGGCGACGGCGAGGAAGTCGCCGTGGCGATTTGGCGACGATGTGTTCATCATGGAGAACGCCGCCGTCGCCGTTTCGCGGGGGGGCGAGGTTCTTGACGTGGGGGGGCCCTCCAGCGCGATTAGGAAAAGATACAGAGCGTCGCGCGTAATTGATGCCCGCAATAGATTAGTCACGCCTGCTTTGGTGGATGCGCACACGCACATGCTGTTCGCAGGCGATAGGAGCTGGGAGCTGAAGTTAAAGCTTGGGGGGGGAGTCACGTATGGCGAGATCCTGAGGAGGGGGGGCGGCGGTATATACAGCACCATAGAGTCCACGGAGGCTGCAAGCGATGAGGAATTAATGCGGGGGGGCCTGGAGGATAGGGTGGGCGCAGCATAATGCATGGGGCTGGGGGGGCACTCGAGGTGAAGACAGGATACGCCGCGGCGCCCAGCGGCGAGGCCAGGCTGCTCAATATAATACGGCGCATCAAGTCAACGGCGAAGCTTGTGGATACGCTTCTCATGCACGTGCCGCCCAGGGGGGGAAGAGATAGGGAGGCGCACGTAGATGCAATGATCGAGGCGCTGCCTCAATTAATGCCGAGCTTCGTCGATGTGTTCTGCGATGACGGCGCGTTCACAGTGGATGAGAGCAAGCGATTTCTCTCGGCGGCGGCTAGGTTGGGCATTGGGTTAAGGCTTCACGCCGATGAGCTGGCCAATATAGGGTGCAGCGAATTGATAGGCGAGCTGTCCCTCTCCTCAATTGACCACTTGCTCAAGACGCCGGGGGGATGTCATGGCCATGATAGCCAAGTCGAGGACGGCGGCCGTGCTGCTGCCGTGCACTGCGTTATCAATGATGAGCGGCGAAAAGCCGCGAGTAGACGTGTTGAGGCGGGAAGGCGGCATACCCGCGTTGGGCACCGATTTTAGCCCCCCAACTCGTGGTGTCCAAGCATGGAGGCGGCAATGGAGTTATCCACATATCTCTACGGCTTGACTCCGCTTGAAGCCTTAATGGCGGCGACCACTAACTCGGCCTATAGCCTTGGCCTTAAGGACGTCGGCGTGGTGGCGCCGGGAAGCCGCGCGTTGCTTGCCATCTGGAAGGTAAATGATATTGATTGGCTAACGTACTGGATGGGGGGGGTGGGAAGTTGAGCCTATTGGTGCTGGGCAGCATTGTCGTGGAGCCCAAAGCGGCATCCCCCAGCCACGTAAGTCAGTGCGCTCCCCAGAGAATCGCAGTTATTGACCTGTTCAACGGGAAGGTTTTAAAGCCGGTCGTGCAAGGCCTAAATGGCGTCTCCATGTATGTTAAGAGGGAGTGGGATAGTCTCGGAGAAGTCATGATTCACAGGCCCGGCATAGAGATGTTCTACGGCCTCCTACATCCCAAGTCGTTCCTATACGAGCGGGCGTTCAGCATGGATGAGGCCCTCTACGAGCATGAAGTGCTGGAGCACGCGTTGGAAAGGGAGGGGGGGGTGGCTGTTCATAGGGCCAAGAAGGTAATTGTGCAGAGGATAAAGTCCAGCCCCCGAGTTCAGGGAGAAGGTGGTGGAGAGGGTTAAGCGATTGGTGGAGTTCAGGGGGGGACGTCGATGACGATGCCTCAGAGTTCATCAATAACTTGTCAGCGTACGATCCGGAGTTCCTGTTCAACGTTCTAGTGCTGAGGCCCACGCTGATCCTCAAGAGGAGGCGGAGGTCGAGGTCCTATAGGGTGTACGTAGTCAACAGAATGCCCCCCCTGGCCAATATGTATTTCATGCGGGATCAACAATTGACAGTTCCCAACGGTATAATTCAGGGCCGCATGGCGCTTCCACAGAGGAGGGCGGAGACCCAGGTAACGGAGCTAGCGTTCGAGGCCCTATCCATGCCATTGATATATAGAATATCCTCTCCCGGCGTATTGGAGGGCGGGGGGGATTACATGCCCATGGGGGGACTTCGCCGTGATTGGGTATGGACACAGATCCAATAGAAGCGGCATAATGCAAGCCATGGGCCTGCTCGGAGTGAAGGAGGTGGCGGTGGTCAGGTTGCCTCGGCATCCGCTGGTTCCCAGCAGGGATTCCATGCTGGACATGCACTTGGATACTTTCTTCAACGTGGCAGGCGATGGATTAGCCGTCGGCAACGTGGAGATGATGCGGGATGCCTCAGTGGTGGTCTATGCCAATGAGGGGGGGGATGGATTCGTTGCCTTGGCTAAAACCAACCTGCTGGACTACATGAAGTCCAAGGGATTCAACATAATCCCAATAACATTCATGGAGCAGCTATCCTATGCCAGTAACTTCCTGACCATATCCGATAGGAAGATCGTGACGCCTAACGTGGAGATGAACGCCTCCAAGGTGATCAACGCCTTGATGATGAAGACGGAAGCAAGCCCGGAGTACTCGAAGCTCTTCCAAGTGGCCAAGGCAGAGTATGGAAAGCTGAGGACCGAGGGACATATATTCCCACATAAACCGGAACTTATAGAGGAGGGGGGGGTGGATTTCGTCCAAATAGACGTGAGCGAGCTCACCGGCGGTTACGGCGGGATTCACTGCATGACGTCAATAGTGAATCGTCATTGAGGGAGAAGTATTAATCCCCCAACGCAGGTTTTCACCGCGTGGAGTTCGAGTCAATAATCAGGGAAATGGCGGAGGATCAAGTCCACGGCGCTTCCTGGTACTTCAAAAGGGCCGTTGATGCTGCGAGAGCGGCCGTGGGAATCATTGAGGTCGACCGCTTGGTCTCCGCGCTGAGATCGGTGAGGCCCGGCATGGCTAGCCTGGAGTTCGTGGCCACCGCCATAACCCGGTTTGGATTGAGTATGAATACCGTGGAGGCGCTGCGTAGGTACGGGGACTCAGCCGCACTGGCCTTGGCGGAGGCAGGACGTAGGATGAGAGTGGGGACTATGCTCACTATTAGTTACTCCAGCGCGGTGGCATCGGCTTTCGGCCAATCAATCCGTTACGCGCTGGAGTCTAGGCCGGGCAGCGAGGCGGTGGAGCTGGCGAGGCGATTTCCCTGGATTCGCTTGGTTCCGGACCTGGCCATGGCGCAATTCGCTGGGGAGGTCGACGGCATAGCCATGGGGGCGGACGGCATCTACTCCGGCGTTGTGCTTAACAAGGTGGGCTCCCTTCCCTTGGCCTTGGTGGCGAGGCGCTTGGGAAAGCCGCTTCTCGTGGTGGCTGAGTCATTTAAGGCGCTACCACGCGATGTAGATTGCGGCGGCATCCATAGCGTGGAGATAAATGGATTGAGAGTGAAGCTCTTCGACTGCGTTCCAAATGAGTTGGTGGATGAATTTATTACGGACGTGGGCGAGTTCAGGCCTGGACAGGGCCTGGCCAGCGACATTCATGAGGCTGCAATGAATGAATTAATGAAGTTCCTATAGATTATGCATGCCCTCCTCCATTTACCCAAAGATTGTTAAGGTTTCTCTGGAAGCATTCTGAAATGCCCGGGCAAAGGCCATTTAGCCAGCCGGGGCTAGAACCGTCATTCCTCCACCATCAGTCTGTATATAGCCAAGGGCTCGTCATCATACGCATCCACGTCTATGAAATACGCCTCCGATGATGATATGAGGAACCTCATCTCGCTGGCCGGCGCGTCGATCCTATCAGGCAGGCCATTGATCCCCCCCAGCAGCCTGACCGCAACCACGCTTTCTCGCTTCCCCAGTAGATTGAATATCCTGTAATTGGATTTCACTGCGTCCTCGTACCTCTTTAGGAAGTCTTGATTGGATATTCTCGTCATGGAGACTATGACCCTATCCGCCAACCCCCCCAACATTCTGGGCGATACGGAGTCCAGCAGCACCAATCGTCCTCTTCCCTTAATTGATTTATCCTCGGCCTCCCTTATTAATGACATGGGTTTTATTCGCAGAGGTTGAAAATATAAAGATTAACATCAAAACCTAAAGATTGCCCCCCCCATGTAGCTCCGCGCCCTTTACTTGCCGGCGCCTTTGGGGGGGCTCCGGCTTTCAATGGCGTGGATTAGCACGGGTTTGGGCCTGAATAAACCTACTGCGCTGGGTTTAATTAGATTCTGTAAAGCGCTAATCAGTATTACATATAAATCACTATAATGATACAATTAAATGCAGAAAATGGGCGCGGAACCCAAATCCCGCGCCAGTGAGCCGCGGAGCTACATGGGGGGGCTGTATACCCTTGAGCCAGCAATGAATATATTCGTATCGATCACAATAACTTACATTAATGCCTGGACTTGAAACGCTAAATAATCCCGTCCCGCACTAAAGGGCTAGGTTATAAACATAAATCATCCAATCAGGAGGCCCCCCCGCAACTACAGGACGCCCGCAAGATCTTTTGTTATATTTATTATCTTAATATTTACATAACAATCAATTAGCTCGTAGATATATTTAATAATCGATCAGCGTATTAAATGGAATGCGAGTGGAAATTAAGCACAGGAGCAAGGTAGTTACAGAGGGGGTTGCAAGGGCCCCCCACATAGAAGCCTATTCAAGGCCGCCGGGTTCTCCGATGAGGACCTGGCGAAGCCTCTAATAGCGATTGCGAATTCATGGAATGAGATAGTGCCCGGCCATATACATCTAAATGAATTGGCGATCCACGTCAGGGCTGGAGTTAAGGAGGGGGGGAGGCACTCCTATGGAGTTCAATACTATTGCGATAGATGATGGAATAGCAATGGGTCATGAAGGAATGAAGGCCTCCCTCATCAGCAGGGAGGTGATAGCGGACTCCGTCGAATTGATGGTGATGGCCCACGGCTTTGACGCAGTGGCCCTCCTCGCTAGCTGCGACAAGATAGAGCCAGGCATGTTAATGGCAGCCGCCAGGCTTAACATCCCGGCCATATTCATAAACGGCGGTCCAATGCTGACCGGGTCGCTGGGCGACCGCATGTTGTCGCTCGGCGATGTCTTCGAGGCCGTCGGCGCGTACTTCTCCGGCAAGATAACGGCGGAGGATTTAAGGCTAATAGAGAACGCCGCATGCCCCGGCGCTGGTTCCTGTGCTGGACTTTACACGGCTAATACCATGGCAATACTAGCGGAGGCGATGGGTATGTCACTGCCTGGGAGCTCCACTATACCGGCGGTGGATGCCAGGAGGAGGGTCGTGGCCGAGGCATCGGGCCAAGCCTTGATGAAGCTGCTAGAGGCTGGAATAAGGCCGAGAGACGTGATGACGTACGACGCGTTCAGAAACGCCATAGCGGTCGATGCTGCAATGGGCGGTTCAACCAATGCTGTCCTCCACCTCCTCGCCATAGCCAACGAGGCGGGCGTGAAGCTGACCTTAGATGACTTCGATGAAGTATACTCGAAGACGCCGTACATAGCCGATCTCCTGCCCGGGGTCGATACGCTGTATGGCAGTTGGACAGGATTGGGGGGTCTCCCATTGGTGCTCCGCAAGTTGGGTAGGAGGGGATTAGTGAATCTGGACGCTTTGACCGTGACGGGGGGGGAATCCATGGGGAAGAACTTGGACAAGACGTGGCCATGGTCGCTGCCGTTAATTGATCGCGGGGGGGATATAATCAAGGACTTGGATAACCCCCCCATCCTATCTACAGGCGGCGTGGCGATATTGAGGGGGGGAAACCTGGCTCCAGAGGGGGGGGCCGTGGTGAAGGTGGCCGGCGTCAAGAAGCTCAGGCACGAGGGGGGGCCGGCCAGGGTCTTCAATGACGAGGAGTCGGCTTTCAACGCAGTGACTCAGGGCAAGATAAGGCCGGGCGACGTCGTGGTAATAAGGTACGTCGGGCCTCGCGGCGCGCCTGGCATGCCTGAAATGCTGGCCGTAACATCAGCCATAGTCGGAGCTGGGTTAAGGGATGAGGTGTCGCTGATAACCGATGGGAGGTTCAGCGGAGCGACGAGGGGGGGATTAATGGTGGGGGGGCACGTCGCGCCCGAGGCAGCTGTTGGGGGGGACCCATAGCTGCTCTAAGCGATGGAGATATGATAACCATCGATGCCATCAACAAGTCTCTCTCCGTCGCATTGAGCGAGACCGAAATAAAGGATAGGCTAGAGGATTGGTCGCCGCCAGAGCCCAAATACGCATCTGGGGCATTGTCGCGGTACGCTAAGCTGGTGGCATCAGCGGCCAGAGGCGCAGTGCTGGATTGAATCCGTTAAAAGGATTGCTCCAGATTGCGGAGGAAAACGGTAAAATGACCAATGAGGCTGGGCGTTAGCCCACAGAAGCCGGACAAGTAGATGACCTTCAACCCTCCCCCTTGGCTTAACCTAGGCTGTTCGCAGGGACTCACTTACTATCTCTATAACGCGTAATGTCCTTATAAAATAGTGATAAAACGAACGGCAAGCCTCGCCTTTTAAGGCGTGGTAAGGATTTTCAAGCAGGTATTCGCAACCCTCTTCACCCCCCCTCCCTTTCGGCTCTCTAAGGATGGGGGGGAGCGGAGCCGACTACCCCCGCAATGCCGAGGGAGGGGGGGGAGGTCAGACCATTCCTATCCGCTATTCAGATAGCTGTGAGGACTTTCACAAAGACAAGCTAACTTTGCTCGACTCGCTTTAAAAATGGAATAAAAATGAGCTAAAAAAAAGTCGAGTGAAAAGCAAAACTTAATAAGTATGGGCTGAAATCATACTGCCCTCACCTCGGCCACGGTCCTTGGCCTTAGCATTAATTCCCAGGCAAATAATATAGTAGTCACCGCCGCGAATACCCACAGAGTCATTGTGAACCCGACTACTGAGAACATGTAGCCACCAGCGGCATTAGGACTGACATTATCATCATTATGGAGCTGAAGAATGACGTTGACGACGCTATCTCCTCGCGCTTGAATGAGGTGTTAGCTATCTGTAGCCCGAGGGTCCAGGTTAATCCATCCGGTATGCCTGCTATCAGGAATGCTAGGACAAAGAAGATCCATGAAACCATGCTTAGCGCCAGGAATACCGAGGCCAGTAGGGCTATAGTGACTGCGGCGATCATGTAAGGTCTCCTGTTCATTATTGGTGACTTGAACCTGATCACCAACCTCGTCAACACATCGCCAATGAACATGGCGGCGAATAGGTAGTAGACCTCGTTTGCTGAGAAGCCTAGAGCGCTTCCTAGCTCGTAGCCGAAGGAGAATATTATGAAGAATGGTATCGTATAGGCCAACGCCGCTATCACTGCCCAATTGAACTCCAGGTTCTTGAATAGGGATGTTATGCTCGCATGGCCGCTATGGTCCTTGGCCTCCACGTACTTCAACGCATACCTCCCACTCATCGCTGCAACGAATGGTATAGCTATGAAGGCCATTATTGCGAATAATGCGAATAAGGTCTTTATCCCAAGGCCAAGCAAGTAACCCGTGGTGAGCGGGGCTATAATAAGCGCCAGCGCAACCCAGAATGAGAATGCCGCCTGCTCCACCTGCCTCCTTGCCTGCTCCACCGAGGCCATACCTGACATTGTCATGAAGGAATCCATGACCACGCCAGTTATAAGACCGTCAATAGTCATCAGGGTGTAAACCTCGGCATAACCCCCCCTCACCACTATGTACAGTGGCATTGTTACTCCAAGAAGAGTCAACTCTATTATCTCAGCCATCCTTAGTTGGCTCGGCCTTATCCTATGCATTATGAACGCTGATGCCGCGAAAGTCAGTGTGAAGAGCGCAAAGCCTATACCGACCTCGAATGAGTTCATGCCAAAGGTACCCCCCCCAAGTAGCCTATTGATGTTTGATAGAACTGGAGTAGATACCTTCCTAGGAACGCTGCCACTATTATTAGCCACTCAGCCCCCCCGCTTATTACTCCGAAGTCCAGCCCGATTTTTCTCCATTTATTTTGTTGTGTCATATTGGTCGACTAACCAGCCAGTCAGTTAGTTTATAAATATTTCTGACCAGTCAGTTTAATATAACCGTCTAGTCAGTAAGTTATTTAAATCGCAATTTACAGAATAATCTAGAGAAAAACCATGAGAAACAAGATAGGAAGAAGGGAAAAAACAATGAATATAGTCAATGCAGCCATTAAGGTCTTTGCAGAGAAGGGATTTGATGCTGCCTCAATGGATGAGGTGGCAAAGGCATGCGGCGTGAGCAAGGGCACATTATTCCTATACTTCAAGAATAAGGATGAATTGATACAAAGCGTTGCGCTTCTCTCCGCACCCTATGATGTGATAAACGACGCTTTAAAGAGAGATTACAATAATGCACGGGAGCTACTTATGTATTTCGGCATGAGATTTATGGAGAAGTACTCAAACGAGGATTTGAGGTCGCTGCTAATGCTAACTATGGCCTATAAGGACAGATATGAGAGAGTTAAGGAGAGGTTGCGAGAGACCTGCATGAGTAAGATGGATGAGATGTTCAAGAGAATTGAGACTCTCACGGGACGCCCAATGCCGGTCTCGCTTAAGAAGGCCTTCTTTGGAGCATTAATGTGTTACGCGATTTGGTGGGACGAGAACGAGGTGGAGCCCAGGAAATTCGTTGAGGAGTTAGTCGATGGATTACTAAGTGCGACAAATTCAACTACACGGAATATAAGTTAATAATTGAACATTATCAAAATGCATATAAGTAAAAACGCAATTCTTTGATAATGAGCGGCGGAAAAACCGGCGAGAGAACCCAAGGCAAGGTGCCATTCTACTTCAAGTCATTTGATAAGACCATCGGCGTGGCCAGCAATATGGAGGAATTAAGAAGCGAATTCAAGAGGCTTTTAGACGTCGATCCGAAGAGCCTTGAGTATCACCTCAAGGAGGGGGGGCACATAGTACAATGGCTCGCGTACATAGGCGAGAATGAGCTCTCAAAGAGGCTAATTGACGTCAGCGACCCAAGGAAGGCCTATGAAATAATAAATGATTACCTCTCATCGAGGAAAAGAATGAATGCGCAGGAGGAGAGGGGGGGACCAGCCATGAAACCGCATAGAAAACCTCATGAAAAACCTTGGCATAGAGAGGGGGGGATACGGTACCCAATGATCGACGCCCGCGTGGATTTAAGTCCAAGCAGTGAAGCAAACATCAATAATGTATTAGGTAATGATTAATATTCGACCCTACGCTAATTCGGAAGGACCTCACCGTTCATGGATCATCACTAATCACTAGAAGATCGTTTATTCCGGCATTATTGAGATAAATCATTCCATTACCAAAGGGCTGATGGGGGGGATAATAGACAGAAACGAGAGCGCTTAAGCTAGCTATTCTGGCCAATGGTCGGCGAGGCTTGTTTTGCCATCAATGACAAGTACCAACTTGATCTTCGCATATCTTCTTTATCAGCGAAGATGGTAACTCCATCACTAGATTCGGGTTCCTCCTAAGCCTCTCCTCAAGTTCCCTTCTCACTACGCCCGAATCCACGAGGTCTCGTGCAGGCTTCTTAAGCTCGGAGGGGCTTGGAAACGTTATTGCATCCCAGAGACAAGCCACTTGACAGTTATTGCACCCAACCATGCAATTATTCGGGTATAGAACAATGGCTTTCCTCTTAGTCTCATCGTATCCAAACACATTCCTTCTCTCGGAGCACTGCACCACGCATAAACCACACCCAACGCATTTATCCTCATCTATCGCTGGACCCCCCCACTCTATGGCGGCCCTCTCAATTCCATGCCACTTGCTGAGGTCTGAACACATGATCACTGCCTCATCTCGTGTAGACCCTCACTTAGTTTGATAGCCCTTGATTGAACCTATGATCGGGATACTTAATTAATCTCTCCGCTAATTCCTTCTTTACAGTGGGAAATATCTTCTCCTTCACTATAATGCCTTGTAGGAACCTCCTTGGATCGCTTGGAAACGATATGGCGTCCTCAGGACACAGCTTGGCGCATGTTGTGCACCCCCCCAGAACGCAACTACCGGGATTAGCAACCAACGGCACGCCTTTATTGGTCCACCTGAAGACATCGTTTCCGCAAGTGAGAATGCATAGGCCGCATCCACTGCATTTATCGTAATCTATTTTAGGGTACCAGACGTAACGGGACCTATCCACTCCATGCCATGCCTTGCTCATGAATAACTGCTGAACGCCGAGTCACTTAATCTTTATGAGCGATTAATCCATTGTAAAATACTATGAGGGAAAGTCATTTAAATGATATACGGATAGTATGCGTGGTTCCGTAAAGCCGTGGGCTTTGCCACGCTCTTCCCAAGTCTTGGAGGAGGCAATGTGGTTCTATCATTCCTTTCAACCATAGCGAGGACAAGCGAAGATCCCCCCCAATCCATGATCCACTAACTCACCTCCTGTGCAAGTCCCTAACCTATGCTGGATCGATGAAGCAAAGCTCCTTGCTTCTCGACCCCACCGCTCAACGCTTCTTCTAAGCTGGGCGGCCCGGCATTTTTGGATGGGTTGGCCATGGAGGGGTTGAAACTCATCATCATTACTCCTTAAAATTGAAGGATCAAGCACCAGGATTGTTCCCTATAGCATGATCTAGCACGTGTTTATATTTTGATTCCCTTTTAACGATTCTAACAATTGCTAATTCGATGCCGTAGCTAAGTGCTGTAGTTTCAATATACTGTATCCCAAAGGGCGAGTTTTTAGGTATTGTTTATAAATGGTTGATGCGGCTTGAACTATATGAGGTTGACTTTCCTAGGCGTAGGCGGCTGGGTGTCCAGTCCCTGGCTCAACATGGCCTCAATACTGGTCACGGTGGGGGGGAACAGAAGGATACTGCTCGACGCTGGGGGGGAGGGGGGGATATATAGGCAGTATAGGAGGTGCACAGGCCTTGACGTGGGCGATTTGGATTTAGTGGTGTTGAGCCATGGGCACGGCGATCACGTGTTGGGGGGGATACCATCTTTTGCATTGATGGCTGGTTCCCAGAATCGCAGGTTGAGGGTGATCGCCATGGATTACGTTGTGAGGGATATAAGGAGACTCATGAGGGATGTTCACTTGGAGAAGTACACGCGGTTCCTCCGCTTGATCGCTGCATCCGTGGGTGATGAGCCGCGCATCATATATGAGGGCAATGGGTACCAAGTCTGGGCCTCCACGGCTGCCCACTCCATCCCATCAATGGCCATCAAGGTCATGGAGAACTCCACGGGGCAGTGCATTGTCTATAGTGGGGATACCATGCCGTCGGATAACGTGGCTAGGCTGGCGAGGGGATGCAATGTCTTAATTCATGAAATCAGCGGCAATCCAGGCATGGAGACGGAGGCGCACGCCGTTGGCCATAGCACCACTGACGATGCTAGACACATAGCGGAGATGGCCGGCGTTAAGTACTTGATTCCAATTCATTACTATATAAAGAACCCAATAATAAACAGAGGACGCATCTTGGTGCCGCTCGAGTGCTCCAGCGTAGATGTGGGCGAGCTCTAGACATGGAGCAGTCCAACATAAGCGAATCACTTCATTCCTAGCCTCCTAAGCTTCAATCCACCCTCGTGGAAGCATTAATCCCAGCCCGTAAGGGTAATGTATCAGCTAATTAGGGATTTAGAGATAAAGATATTAACTAAATATGCCCGTCTCACTGTATGGCGGCCATCAAGCCGAAGGAGGGCGTTTGGGCGGCGGTCGCGTGATACTGAGGATCTGCAGCGGCGAGCTTCAAGTGCTGGTCGGCAGGCGCAAGAATAGGAGCGGGGATCCATGGGCTGGCGACGCCTCTTTCCCGGGAGGTCACTATAAGGAGAGCGATGGAGATCTATTGAGGACCGCGATTAGGGAGACGATGGAGGAGACCGGAATAGATCTAAGCAATGCCCGCGTCATCAAGGTACTGGATGTCCAGCATCCCCATAACATACCCGAAATAAACGTGGTGCCAATAGTGTTCTCCATTAATGGGTGCAACGTCGAGCCGGTCACAGATGGGGGGGGAGTTCGACGAATTCAAGTGGATAGCCCTCAGCGATATTCACAGACACGAGAGGGAGGCAATCGTCAAGGACAGGGAGAGAACGGCGATAGTCTACGATGGAATAATAATTTGGGGCATGACTAGGCGAATACTTCTCAGAGTGTATGATGAGACAGATGAATTGAAAAAACAAATATTCAATGCTTGATTTTAAGGGTAAAACTCACGCCTGGGTTATCTGCTTGAAGGCCTTGAGCGAGTACACCAGGGCAACCGCTAACACGAAGAAAACAACAAATACTGCATATGCCAATGCGAAGCTATGGGTGGCCGATTCTATGTAGCCAACTATATAGGGACCCACGAAGCCTCCCAGGTTTCCTATGGAGTTCACGAACCCTATGGCCACCGCTGCGACAGCTCCCGTTAAATACATGGTTGGGAGGCTCCAGAAGGAACCGAAGGGACCCAATATGCCCATGGTTAATAATATCAAGGCGATTACAAGAGCGTAGAAATTGCCCGGCAGCGCTATTGCTATTATCGCACCTATTGCCCCTATTATCAATGGAATTGCCGTGTGATGTATCCTCTCCATAGTTATATCGGAGTGACGGCCCCATAAATACATGTACACCAGCCCTATCAACCATATGCCCGAGATCAAGTAACCGACGCCGACGTATCCATACGTGGAGCCGAGCTTAAGTATAGCGGGGGGGGACCATATATCTACTGCATATAGATCCGTTATCCAGAAAAAGTATATCAGGGCAAGCATTACGGTAACTGGGTTGCTATGGCCGATCCAAAGCTCTGCTTCACCTTCTTAGCGGCCTCCTCGGCCTCCCTAGTCAACGCAGCTATCAATGCATTCTTCTCCTCAGGAGCCAGCCAAGCCGCCTCATTGGGCCTATTCGTCATGAAGGCATAGGCTATCGGCGAGAATATTAGGGCGAGCAAGCCCTCTATGTAGAATAGCCAGCGCCAACCTATGGTGGTTATTATGTAGCCGGCGAGCGGCCCATTTATTATCTCCGAGACAGGTATAGCCATCATGAAAAGGGCCACTGCCTGTGCCCTCCATTTCTGGGGGAACCATAGGGATAAGTAGTATATTATGCCTGGAAAGAACGCTCCCTCCATGAATCCCTCGAAGAACCTATATACATCTAGCTCCACTATATTCGTTACCGTCCCCCCCACCAATATGCCGAATATGCCCCCCCACCCCCCCGCCAGGAAGACCGCAACCACTACCTTGGCTCCTATCCTATCAACCAAGTACGTGCCCGGCATCTGGAATATGAAGTATCCAATGAAGAATATGCCGGAGGCTAAGCCTAGATCGGCGTATGAGAAGCCGAGAAGTTGATGCATGGGGGACCTCGGCAAAGCCTATGTTTACCCTATCAAGGAATGCTATAATATAAAGGATAAATACAAAGGGAATTATTCTGATCCATAGCCTTTTCACAGTTTTATTTAGTAGTTCTTGTTCTGACATTATAGTAAATTATGAATAACCAATTTATAACAATTCTGTTAAATATATAATTATTTATTTATATTATAAAATTTTTATTAGTATTATGATATATTCTTAGTCAATATCCTATTATTTCTCAATTGAATCAATCATTACTACCGATATTATATTTAGGTTACTACCGGTTAACCCGGTTCTAATCAGTGAGCCGGTTGCTTCGAATATTGCCGCAGTGTTATTCCTGCCCAGCTCACCCACGAAGCTCACACCGGCCCTTTCCGCCTCCTTCATGGTTTCCCCATCCGCGACGCATCCGGCCGCATCCATATTGCCGTCCTGCCCATCGGTGGCCAACGACAGCATGTAAACGCCGCCAACCCCCCCTCGCGCCCAATGCGAATCCAGCGCAGAGCTCAGTGGTCCTCCCTCCCTTACCATTTCCCCCCCTCACCATAACTGTGGGTTCTCCACCGACTAAAATCGCCCCCCCTCTAGGGAGAGGCAAGCCGCTGCGGTGCGCCTCTACAGCTATGCTGGCGAGAAACCTCCCAACCTCCCTGGCCTCCCCCCCTCCACGCTAGACGTCAAAATAAGGGAGGGAATTCCCCCCCTCCTTGCCAAGCGACTCGATAATCCCCCCCTCAATACATCCATGTTGGACGCCATTAGGAAAGCATCGGCTCCCGCCAATTCCTTTGGCGTTTCCTCCCTCAATCCCCCCCGCATGCCCTCCTCCAACACAGTCCTTACTCGCGGCGGCGCCTTCTCCCATATCCCCCCCCTCGACTTCAACGCCAATACTGCATCTCCGTAAGTGGTGGGGGGTCCGGAACAGTGGGGGGGCCGCTCGCTATGGTGGCAGGATCATCGCCCGGAACATCGCTTGCCAACAAAGATACGACCCTTGCCCCTCTATCCAACGCGATCTTGGCCAGCCGCCCACCCTTCACGGCGGAGACGTGCTTCCTCACGGCATTTATCTCCTCAATGGTGGCTCCACTCATGATCAGCAACTCGTTGAGGCCCCCCTCAAGTCCTCCAACGAAATCCCCGGGGGGGCCGGCACTTCCACAAGCGCGGACCCGCCTCCGCTTATCAGGAAGAGAACTAAATCTCCTCTTTCAACGCTGCCCAGCAGCTCCATAATCGCCTCCCCCGCGCGGAGGCTTGCCTCGCTTGGCAGTGGGTGCGTGGATTCCAATACCATCGAGTGAAGACTTCTCCTCGGAGTTCCCTGGGGAACCACCACAATGCCATCAACTACCTTGCTTCCCAACTCCTCCTCCGCGGCGGCAGCCATGTTGACGGCGCCCTTGCCCATTGAAATCACGTGGATGCGATCAGCACTAAGGGGGGGATGGGATGCCAACCATGAGCGGGCTCTCCCGTATAGGTCCGACTCCTCCAGTATATCCCTAATCATGTCCTTCATGAAGTTGCTGATCATGCTGTACACCACTCAACCAAGTCAGGCCTTGCCGCCCATCGCCTCGATCAGGACCTCCGATATGTCAACCACGCTTTCGTCCTTGTCCAAGTTAACGAAGCAGATGGGGGGGCAAGCCGTCACTATTCTGGCTGCGTTCGTATCCTTCAATTCCTTAAACCTAATCGAGGCCACATTATCCGATATGCCTGGGTAAAACGCCTCGTCAGGGCCTCCGCAGCACATGGTGTTCCTTCCGTTATGCAGGGGAAGCCTAACCTCGGCCACCTTGCTCAGCAACTCCAGCGGCTTGTCGTAGTCCAACCTTCTCTTTAGGTGGCACGGCTCATGATATGCCACGGAGCCCAAACCGCGCTTCAGGTCGAGTGAACCAAGCAAATCTAGGTAGTGAACCACCTCCAAGTCAAAGCCCGGCACGTATTTGGGATACTCATTGATCATTATATCATACGTATGGGGATCCACCACTATTAGCCTCCTAACCCCCCCCTCTCCCGGAATAGGTTGACCACCTTCTCCGCATACCTCCGGAACTCCTCGACGTACCCCCCCATGTCTAACAGCAACGTGCCCGGGTACGGTTCGTCCTCGCCCAGGTAGCCGAACTTGACGCCGGCGGCCTTGAGGAGCTTGACCACATTGCGCAGGTATCCCTCCATTTTCCTCCTTACCTCAGGATCATAAAGCCCCGCCATCATCTTGGAGAGGGAGGGAGCGCGGCTCAGTATAGCGGAGCCTATGCTCATCAATTTCATGTTTCCATTTAATAATTCCTTCAATTTCTTATTATATGCCATCAATTGATACATATGGCCCGTGTAGAGCACGGTGCTGGAGCTCCCGTCGAACTCAATGCCCCCCCGGGCCCACTCCGCGCATTCCTTCCTCAACCCAAGCGGGTCCCAGTACCTCATGGTGAGCTCCACTATCATCTTGGCGACGGGGTGCTCCTGCCTCCCCCCCGCCAGGAAATTGCCGTCAGCTATTGCCTGCTTCATGTAATCGCTGACCCTCCCAGCATTCACGCCGGCCGGGCACACCTGGAGACAGGCGTAGCAGCTCAGGCATGAGTTGAATGCGTCCCCCCCCACGGCTAGCCTAGACTTGCTCCCCCCCCGCCCCCCCCACTTCCTCCAGAAACGCCTTGGCAAGGTTTATCCTCCCCCCCTTGCACCCATCGATGCCTTATACCCGGACGCCGGAACGTGGGGCACACGGCCTCGCAGAACCCGCAGTTTATGCAGGCCCCCCCAGCCTCCCTTGATATTGCATTCAATACATCAATCAAAGAGCTTCCCCCCCCTGTTCAACAAATTCTTGGGGGGGTCGAACACCTTCTTTAACTGCCTCATCAATTCCAGATTAACGGGGGGGGTGCCCCGAGCCTTGAACTCCTCCACCAACAACTGCTTCTTCTCCAGCCCAATGCCGTGCTCCGCGGAGACACTTCCACCGTGTCTCACCGCTATCATGCCCGTCTCCAAGAGGAACTCCGACACCCTACGCATCTCCTCCTCGTCATCGGCGTTGGCGAATATGTTGAGGTGAACATTGCCATCCCCCCCTATGTGGCCGAAGAGCGATACCTTGAACCCATACCTCTTTATGGCCCCCCCATCCAAGTCGACGAGGGTTGAGGGCACCTCCGTCGGGGGGGAACCACCACGTCTCCTATTATGACCTTCTCGCCTGGTCTCGCCCTCTCCATTAGGAGAGAGGAGTAAAGCCCCTTCCTGGCTTGATATATCCTATCCATCTCCTCGGGATCCGTGGTTATCCTGACATGGAGGGGGGTTCGTGGTCCTTATCGCGTCCGCGGCCGACTCAAGGTCCTTCTTTATGGATTCCTCGGTGGACGCTATGTCGATTATCATCATGTAATTGGCCTCGCTTGGGTAGTCTATCCCCTTGCTCTTCTTCGCCGCATCCATGGCTATTCCATCCATGAATTCCGCAATGTAAGGTATTATTCCATTTTCAGTAAGTCTCGCCACAACCTTGCCCGCATCCTCAATAGATTTGTAATAGGCTAGTATCCTGCCCGTCCGCCGGGGAAGCGGGGTTATTTTCAGCGTGGCCTTGGTTATTATGCCCAGGGTCCCCCCCTCGCTCCCAATCATCAACGCGGTCAGGTCATATCCGATGGACCTCTTCAACACCCGCCCACCGAACTGGGCAACCTCGCCCGTGGGCAGCACCACCTCCATGCCTAGAACCCACTCCTTGGTGGCGCCATACATGGCTCCCCCCCTCATGCCTCCAGCGTTTGTGGACAGGGACCCGCCCACCGTGGCCGCCAAGGAACTCGCCGGATCTGGCGGGTAGAAGTACCTGAACTTGGATAGATACGCGTTCAATGCGTCCAGCCTGACGCCGGCCTCCGCCACCACGTACCTATCCGGGACGCTGACCTCCAGTATCTTATCGAAGCGATTCATGCTTATCACCACGCCGCCCTCAAGGGGCACCGACGAGCCCGTGAGGGAAGTCCCGCCGCCCCCCCTCACATACATGGGAACCTCGGCCTCGTAGCATGCCTTGACCACCTTGGCCAACTCCGTTGTGGTGCCTGGAATCACCACGGCGAGGGGCTCGCCGCCCGACAAGTAGGACGCGTCCCGCATGTATGGGAGGATGTCCTCCTTCTTTGTAAGCACATTGCCGGGGCCTACGACCCTTCTCATTTCTTCTATAACATCCATGTATAAAGACCTTCAATCATGTTAATAAGCTTTGAGTAATGGGAGGAACGGCGCGATACGTTTTTATCAAGCGATCCACCGGCTTAGGCAGTGGATGCGCCTCTCTTGGCCAGGAATTACATAGTTTGGAACGGCGAGCAACTGCAACTGCCCAAGCTGAAGCACGACGCGGTGTTCCTGATGGTAAGTAACATAGCCGTTCAATCCAAGATATGCGAGTATAGGATACACCTCAGCTACATGAAGCCCAGGGAGGTGGGGGGGAGGCTAGCTTGGAGGGCATAGAGGAGCACGGGAGGCAGTTGGGAGTGAGGGCTGAGGCCGGTTATGATCTGGACGTGGGGGGGAAGGGAGTGCCCACTCTGGTGAATAGGGGGGGAGAGGAGGGGGGGTGGAGTACTTCAACAGCGTGGTGGGGGGGAGGAGGTGGATAGGCAAGCTGGACTTGAGCAGGCCAACGGCCGAGGCAGCCATAGTTGATGTGGTGGAGGGAGTGCCCATACTTGGCCAGGTCGATATGGTGATCCCGCTCCAAGGCTCCCTGGGAATCGTTGAGCTGAAGACCACGGGGGGGAATAGATTCGCCGTGATACACGAACACGAGTTGATGCAGGCAGCGATTTATTGCGTAATGATGAGGCGGCTAGGCTATAACTGCTCCAACGCGTTCGTTGTTAAGGTGATCAGGGGGGGAACGAGCTTCAACTTGATGAGGGAGGCCGATTCCTTGGCAAGCAGGCTGAGCAGCATGTCGCCGGGCCAGGCCATTAGGATGGGGGGGGATGTCGCCATAAAGGGCGCCAAGATAGATGAGGCTACCATAATGCGGGACATAGAGCGGGCCATGGAGTACTGGCTTTACAAGAGAAACCCGACCCACAACAACTCACCAAGCAATTGCAGCCACTGCGATTACTGGAACTCATGCCCGTTCTCCACCGCCCGCGGCATGCATCATTGATGCAGGAGCGCCGGTCAACTTAATGTTTTGGCAAACCGTCCGGCTCCGTCATCATGCATGTATTTCTATGATGTTTTGATCGTCTAGGATGTAATTAAGCCCCCCCACCTTCTTATACATATTGGGGGGGTAATCATCGATCCTCCACACCCTGGCGTACCTGAAGTTCTCATAAAGCCCGGTGTGTATCGTCTTCGCCACATCACCCACGGTGGATCCCCTCCTCATTATGAGGGGGGGCTTCCTGGAGTAGCTATCGGATTGAGTGTTCTTGGAGTATATCCTGATCAAGTCAAGCCGCTTTAGTATTGCCTCGCTCAACTGCTTCCTATTTATTTTGCATTTAATGAGCGAGGCGAATATCTTGGGCTCCAGCCCCCCCGACGCCTGCATCCTCAAGTAATCCCTGTCGGATTGATCTATTTTGTTTACTATGAATATGCTGGGCTTATACACGTAGTTCTTGAATAATGCATCCTCCACGTCATCCAACGTAGCCTCTCCATTTATGGTGACTTGAGCATTGAGTATCCCATAATCCGTCAACAATTTCTTTATTGAGTCGACCGAGCAACCCTTAAAGGAACCGGAGACCTGGATGCCCCCCCCGCTCACAGTCCTACGGATGCTTATGGCAGCCCTGGGTTGCCTGATCAGTATTCCCTGCCCCCCCCTGAATATCTCCTCTATCTTATTGATCTGATCCTCCAAATCCATCGATGCATCCAACACGAGCAGCAAGCCATCCACGTTCCTGGCCAGGGATGCCGAGAGCACGTTATTATCGCTCTCCGCATCGAATGGATTCAAGGAGGGGAACTTCACTAACTGGTAATATATTAAGTCCTCTATGAACATGCCGGGAATCGGCTGCGAATCGGTGAATGGCACATCATCCGGCTCCACGTTGGCATTGGTGAGGCACTTGAGCAGGCTGGATTTGCCGGAGCTCGGCAAACCAACCACGCCCAGCTGGCGTCCCCCCCCTCCTTCTCGACATATATGGTCCTGCCCCCCCCTACTGCTCCTCTCCTTCTTCTGCTTTAGCTCCACCTCGCGCCTCAACGCGGCTATCCTGTGCCTGACGAAGTGAACCAGGTTCTCCGTTCCCTTATGCTTGGGTATCGCGCTGAGGAACTCCTCCAACGCGGCTATCCTCTCCTCGTCAGTCTTAGCATTCATGGCCTTCATCCACTTCGCCTTTGCCTCGGGAGGCAAGTTGGTCGGCATCTCATCCTAGCATTAAAGGAAACAAATATAAGCTTTTAACTTGGATACATCACGCGTGAAGATCAAGGGATTAACCAAGCTGCTCACCCTCCTCCTGTTGCTGCTGTTAATGGTTAGGTCGGCTGGGAGA
>BBBF01000010.1 GCA_001315925.1 Thermocladium modestius JCM 10088
CGTATCTCATTCCTTCTTTTTAATGGTTATCCGCCAGTAGTTTCCCTCCTTCACATTCTCCAGCACCGAATGGCCATTCCTAGTCACTATGCTGGGGGACGGTGTTGCACGACGCTGGGTTATCTATCAATACGTCGATTATGGCTCCTCCCTCGACGTTTTGAAGCGCCTTAACGGTATATATCTGGGGATATGGGCATATGAATCCCCCCCTCAAGTCCAGCACGTATCTACCCTCCTTCTTTATTAATTGCTCCTGCATGAGCTGGCCTTCACAGGTTATGAAATAGAGCCGTCGATTAGTGCATTTTATGCATGTTAGTCCCGGCATAGAGCTGCTTTTCGATTGATTGGGTAACGCTAGATTCGAAGGCAATGCTTAAAAAACATGAAGTGCTGCTCACCAAATGGCATCCGCATCCTCCGCCGAGGCGAGCGTGGAAACGGTTAAGATAAAATTGCCCGAGGTGAAGATAGAGAAGCGGGATGTGGTGTTCAAGGTTAAGCGGTACGATCCTGAGAAGGGCTCGTTTTATTGGAGGGAGTACAAACTAACAATAACTAATAGAACTACTATACTGGATGCCCTGCTTCGGATAAAGGAGACCCAGGACTCAACGTTGGCCGTCCGCTACAGTTGCAGGATGGGAATTTGCGGCTCGTGCGGCATGGTGATAAACGGCACTCCCCGGCTCGCTTGCGAGACCAAGCCGTACGACTTGGGCACCAGCGTCATAACCGTGGAGCCGCTGAGCAACGTGCCGCCCGTGAAGGACATCGTGACGGACTTCGATAAATTCTTCGATAATCACAAGCAAGTAAAGCCATGGTTGATAAGGAAGGATGAGAAGGAGCAATTCGAGGATTTGAAGGAGTATTACCCGCAGACCGAGGAGGAGCTGAACTATTACCTGCAATTCTCTTACTGCATAAAATGCGGTCTCTGCTACAGCGCGTGCCCCCCCTGGTTTTCCTAAATAAGGAATACCTAGGGCCTCAGGCATTGGCGCAGGCATATAGATGGAGCGCGGATTCAAGGGATGAGGGGGGCGGAGCTCAGGTTGAAGATAGTCGACACGGATAACGGCGTGTGGAGCTGCAATTACTCAGGTACGTGCAGCAAGGTGTGTCCCAAGGACGTCGATCCAGCCCTGGCCATCAACATGGTTAAAAAAATGTTATTAAGCGGTAAGAGGAGGTGATGAGCATGCAGAAATCGAAGCGCGTCTCTCCTAGGTGGGGTCTCTGGCTTCGTGGATTGGATGAATGGCTTGTCATTTTCCAGAAGGTCAGCGGTCTTGCCTTGGCCCTCTACTTGATAGGCCACGTGCTTGCGGTCTCCGCAGCCCTGGGCTTCGGTCACAACGTTACGCAGCAGCAATGGAATGCCATAATATTCGGCGTCCTGGAGAAGCCCCCCACATAGGCCCGGTATCCGTGGGCGCATTGCTGGAGTACTTGGTCGGCGTCTTGCTCGTAATACATGGGGGGGCCAATGGGTTTAGGTTAATACTTATGCAGTGGTTCGGCATTGGATTGCCAAAGCCGTCCAGGCACACATTTCCCCCCCGCGCAACCCCCCCATCCCCCCCCAGCGCTGCGGCTCAGAGCTTATAAGTACGCGGTGGTAATCGTTACCATAGTATTCATAATATTGGCCACCTATGATGTATTCGGTGCACTGCTGGGGGGGTGGTAATGATGGTAGCCAAGTCAACTTTAATGAAGTGGCATTACATAACTGGCCTCATAATGATAGTGGTGGTGGGGGGATACATATAGCGTATAGATGGCCCAGCTATGATGTATCCATAAGCTGGCCCGCCGTTGAGAGCCAGATAGGAATGGCTTGGTACGATATAGTTCTATTGATAATAATATATGCTGCATCCTATCATGCAATGAATGGACTACGAACCATAATGTTGGAGCTCTTCCACGGTGGGAAGGCATTCACGACATTCGTTGACGTGTTGGTGATAGCGCTGGGCCTTCTAGTGGTGATAGTGGGCACATATACCGTGGTCAGCATAATACCGCTTTGATGAGGTCAACTAAACATAAATTATTATTATTTTTATTAATTCCCATCCATTGTAATATGTGGATCTATGCTTGTTCTTTTATAGTTGATTGCACTATCGTTCAGGACCGCATGCTCCCTTCTTTATGGTCGGGCAGAAATTCGGGAGAAGCGCGTTACTGAGTGTTTATGGATTAGTGGATGGATTATTACATTATATTATTTAATTGCCTCACTCGCTTGGTCTCTCTTCTCTTCTTTTGATGCTTCTCATTCTATCCATGCTTCTCTCCACTCTCTTGAGCAGCGTCTCCATGGCATCCTTTATCGTCTCCACGGCGTCCCATCCATTTGATGTTACTGAGAATGAATTATTGGAGTCCTTCAATCGCACGGCTACTTCATATCTTGTCCTTTTATCGTTGTTGCCCATCGCCTTGGCCCTTATATCTACCTTGAAGTCTATTATGTCGGTTATCTTGGCTATCTTCTCTAGGTGGTTGTTGACTGCCCTCTCTATCATCTGTCTCAAGTACTTATCTTGCACATCGTTGATGCGGGCGGTTATAGGTATAGATACCTTGCTGGACTCCACGTAGAGTCTCACTATGTCACTGCCCGTCAACACCCCCCCGACCACTCCGTCTCCCGTCACTATCAATCCATCATGTTTATTCAATTTTTCGATGGCATCCGCAATAGGCCTTGATTTATCTATGGTAGCCGCCTCCTGCATTACGGAGCAACGGGAGCCGCCAGTATCTTCTCCTCCTCGCCCTCCACCTCCCCCCCGCGGCGGGCCCTTCTCGGCGTCGATGCGTAGAATATCTTTTCCACCAAATCGGTTAGAGTAATCATTCCAATCAGCTTGCCGTCCTGTATTACGGGAAGCAGGCTTATGCCGTGCTTAACCATCAGCCACCTAGCGGTGGCTACATTCTCGTTACTGCCTATGGTTATTGGGGGGGAGAGGACATTGCTCGACTGACGTCGACCTTCGGAAGGGATGGAGCTATCGAATTAATCACGTCTATTCTCCTTATAATGCCGACCAGGTTGTTCTTGTCGTCCACAACCGGTACTTCCCGCGCCTTTGTCTCATGCAGCTTAATAATTAGCCTCTCGAAGCTGGATGACTCGCTTATTGAGAATGGCCTGGACATGACGCTTGATGCCTTGGAATTAATCGGCACTCGCCGTCTCAATAACTCCCTATAGCTCAAAATGCCGACTAATTTATTATTATCATTGACCACGGGTGCTATGAATACTCTCCCCCCTCCCTCATGGAGGTTATCACGGAGGATAGCTTATCGTTTAATCCAACCACCACCGTCGGCTTTCTAATCAGGTCCCGTATGGAGGACATAAAACAATTATCAATTCAAGCCTATTTAAACTTAGAGACGCTAGATTGATTCGCTTATGGAGGATCAATTAATTCGCCGCCCTCTCTATTTTTCTTTCAACCTTGAGAGGCCACCAATTCCACTTGCCCAGCACAACCAGTATAGCGGGCACCAATACTGGTCTCAATATTAATGCATCCATTGCCACTGCAACGGCCACGGCGAAGCCTATCTCCTTCAATATGAATAATCTGGATACGGTTAACCCAGCGAACGCAGCCGCTAGGACCATGGCTGCCCCCCCGCTGACTATAGGCCAGTGGAGTCGATTGCCTTCACTATGGCGTCCTTATCGCTTAATCCGCGCATCACCTCCTCCCTGACCCTGGACACTATGAAAATGTCATAATCCGTTCCGACGCTCATCAATAATGAGTACAATATTATGGGGGGGAGGAGGTAGTACGTTGGTATTCTGAGGATCAGCTGGAACACTATTATGGTTAATGCTATGGACCAAGACATGCTCATCAAAACCGTGATGACCAGCCTCACAGGGATCAGCGCTGACCTCAGCATTATGAATAGCATTAGCATCACGAGGGCAATCACTACCAGCGATATCGTGTGGTAGAATTGATCCTCGAAGGCTTGAACAGAGAAGAATTTGTAGCCGGGATCCCCGCCTATCAGCACGGTCACCCCGTATTGCCTAGACACGTTTCCCGCCGCCCCGCTCAGCTCCTCGTAGACCCCTATCAATTTATCGGAGAACACGCTGTGATCTATTGGGATCTTGGCCAGTATAATCGATGAATTATGGTCCAGGAGGGTCACATTGCCGATGCCCTTCATGGTGCTCAGCTCTGCAATGAAAGCACTGTAAGCCGCCTCGTTGCCTGGCTTAATTAGCACGTATGCAGTTGACTGCAGGTAGTTTGGGAACCGCGTTTCCAGTAGCCGGAGCCCGGTGACTGGGTTGCTGGGCGGCATCATGTTCACAGGGTTGGATGATATGTTTATTGTCTTAGCGATGAGCAGCAGCGACGCCAGCGTGATCACGGTGAATATGGCTATGACGGTCTTGGGCCTATCCACTGATTTCCTGCTCAATCTAACCAATAACTTAGTGCTTAACTCCCTGGTATTGGCCTTCAAGCCCATGGGCCACAACACTCGATCCCCCCCTAACAGGCTTATGACGTCGGGGAGCACCAGCACGACCGTGAATAAGACCAGCGCAACGGATATTATGTAGGAAATGCCTATCACTTGTATGTATTGATACGTGGAGAACACGTAGGAGCCCAGGCCCGCCGCCACGACGCCTCCCGATGACAGTATTGTTGGGATGGTAACCCTCCTCACGACGCCCAGCGCCTCCTCCCTATTCAATCCCCCCTCCTCCTCTCCTCCAAGTACCTGCCCAGTATCAGTAGGCTATAATCTATTCCAATGCCCAATATTATCGGGGATGTTAAGTAGACGGTCAAGTAATAAACGGGCAGCCCAGCCTTGGAGAGCAGGTATATGGAGCCGAGCGACGCCGCGTCGGCGGTTCCCAGCATGGCTAAGACCAGCAAGGGCCCCATCACTGTCCCCCCCAGGACGAAGAACAGCATCGAGAGGACGGCGGTCCCCCCCGTTACCTTATCTATCGTCGGGACGTCGTTTTCCACCATGTTTATCAATTGTAAGTTTATCAATGATGGATTGAATACGAAGATGGAGTCATTGTGAAGCGAGTAGAGCCGTGTGGAGGAGGAGTTCACCAATATCAATGCATAGCTTCCATTTATTAATCCATAATTCAGCGATGTGGGTGATGGGAGTGGGTTCTCCTGAATGATCAGCTTCCTAATGCTGTTGTTCAACTGCGACTCGATCCCAGTTATATTGGAACTACATGCTATTTGGGGGGGCAGGAAGGGTTTGATGAGGGGGGGTGGTGAGTCGTTGATGTAGAGGCCGGCCACGGCGGCGTTAATGCCGGACCTGGATGGCCCTAGGGCTATCGCCAGAGCAAGGGTTGAGTTGGGCTTGGTGAAGGGCAGTGGTACTTGGACCTCAGGGAGGCCTCCACCGCGTGGTAGCCGTGGATGAGGGCGTTTTCCAGCTTGCTTGGGGTCAACTCGTCCACTGCGGATCCATTCAATGCCTTCGCCACTTGAACCGCGTACTCCTCCATGTAGCTGGAGTAATTGGTCGGCTCGTTCAATAGATTCAGGGCGGTAATTGCGATTAGGGAGGAGTTCCCGTTGGGGGGTTCGCCTTCTGTAATTGTTGAATTAAAATGGAATTATACGACTGCACGTACCTGCTCAGAGCTGACTGCGTGGATCTCAACAGGCTTAATTGCCCATAATACTCCGCGTTTAGCTTGGAGAGCTCCATGCAAGTGGAATTCATTGCGTTCCATGCACTCAGCAATTCCTCCGTGGCATTTGCCTCTGCCATCCTTATATACTCATCAACGGTTTCATTATACCGTGAAACCACGTACTTTTCGTATATAGTTAATTGATCGACGTGGGGGGGATCCATTATCATGCCGTCCAACGCGGCCAGCTCATCCATTACGTTCCCGCTCGAGTTGACTATGATCGCCGTGTATGATTGGTTCGCCGCGCTCCCCACGTAGCGCTCAACTATTGTTGGAGGTATGTTGCTCGGCAATAGTTGGGAATCATTATATATCAAGGAGTTGAATACCCTTGGCGCCAACGCAGCGAGCACCATCATGCCGCAATCCATGCTATGAGCCATTTACCCCCCCTTATGATGCCGACGGATCTATGTTCGCATTAAAAAGTTTTCTAGACGGCGCGCATTTCGACCAACAGCGGTCTCAGCCCCTCTCCCTGTAATGCATGGGGGGGGCTTCCGCGATAGCGTTATTATGCAGCTAGCCAGGCATGTAATGCATGGTGGTGCTCTCGTTCGACATAGACGGTACTCTGGTGGATTCCACCAGTAGATTAATATCGTGCATGGAGAACGGCAAGGTTGATTGGAAATGCTTCCTCGATTGCGGGAAGCTCGGCATGGATAAACCAATCCCGCTCAACATATCGATAATCAATAAAGCCATTCGCTCCGGCCTCGCCGTTATATTGGTAACCGGTCGGCCCGAGAGGATGAGGGAATGCACCTGTCTCAATTGATGAAGTTCGGCGTGGATGTGGGTGGGATCCGCATGTTGGTCATGAGGGGGGGGATCACGACGATAGGCCGGATCCAGAGTATAAGGTGGATGCCCTGGCCGGCGTGGGGGGGTTGCCCGACGTGATTCATTGTGACGATAATGAAGACACCGTTAACTCGTTGATCAGTCATGGATTTAAGGCAACGCTGGCCTCCAAGTGCGATTCAATCAATCCCTACTTGAATCCCTAGTTCAACCCTCATCGCGCAGTGCGGCTGTTCGCCCTTCACTGCTTGCCTATCTATTCTGAATCGGTTCTTGATCGACAAAACTAATGATAAGTCCCGCTCCTCTAGGGCGGGTGGGGGTCGGTTTTTTAACTAAGGAATTGATAGTCAGCATTGCGGTTGGTCCTCTATTTATCTGTGAAACTTTTATAAAGTACAATAGCCGACATGGGCAGATGAATGCGGAGAACGACGTGTTCGATGAGTTGGTCAGGCTATTATCGGCCAACGCGCTTCCGCTGGCCTTAATAGTGGCGCTGGGCTTGATAGCCGGCATATTCGCTCAGTTATTCCACGTGACCCAGTATGTATATGCCGCGTTGCCGTTGATGTTGATAGGGTTGATAATATACGTGTTATTGACCCCCCCGGTATTGAGGATATACGTTCAGGAGGACTTGATAAGCTGCAAGCACGCCAACACTCTGCTGGCCGCCGTCGTGGGGGGGCTGATAGAGATAATAGTGGCCGGCGCTGAGTTCTATGAATCTCCCTACATGATGCTCTCCTCCCTCGTCATAATAGCTATTCTGATACTGGCAATATACCGAAGAGCCGTGGTCGACGTGAAATGCGTGTCGCTGCCGACCGTGTACATAACGATAATACCGCCGGGCGGAGTGGCCTCCGAGAAACGGATACAGGTCAGATCAGCGGTGACGATAGGGGCCCCCCCGGCTCCACGATAGTTGTCCCAGCCCTGCGGGGGGGACATGGATTAGGATAGCACAGAGAGGTGGATCCCTTTCTATTTACTGCAGCGGCGCCAAGATGGAGTCTGAGGGCTCGTTAAGGGACGTGTCGGGCGAGGTAGAGATGGGGGGACGCAGTCACCCTGTGGTTGGGGGAGACCAAGGTAATAATAAGGCGGCAGTGACCCTAATTTAGGAGGGGGGCGAGTTTTTGCTTCCTTGCCACGTATCGCTGAATGCGGCGTAATACCTTCGATTCGCTTAAAAAGGGGGGGAATTGGTTGGTTCTGTATATGAAGATAGTCCTGGTAGCCGTGCCAGCGCCGGCAAATCGACTACTCTGGGCTTGGTAAAGCAGAGGATGCCCGACGTATTCATAGTCAACTACGGCGATGTGATGCTGGATATAGCGAAGCGGATGTACGGCATAACCCATAGGGATGAAATGAGGCGTAGAATACCCGTGGATGAGTATAGGAAGGTGCAGGAACTGGCCGCGGAGGAGATATCTAAGATGCAGGGAGACGTGATAATCGATACCCATGCTCCATAAGGGTGCAGGGAGGCTTTTACCCCCCCGGCCTGCCCGACAGAATAATAGCGAAACTGAGGCCCGACGCAATAATTCTTCTGGAGTTCAATCCCAGGGACATAATTGAGCGGAGAAGCAAGGACGAGAGCTTGAGGGTGAGGGAGGCGGAGGGCGAGGCTGAAATAGAGATGCATCAATTGGCGAATAGGTACTACGCCTTCGCGGCGGCCAATGCGGGCGAGTGCAGCGTGTACGTACTGGATTACAGAAACAAGCCTCAATCCAAGCCATTTGAGCATGCGGAGCGTCCGCCGATTTCATCATCAATTTACTGAATGCCAACAGAAAGCTGCATTGAGCCCATAGATGGTGGAGCGGGTTATGCGGTCAGCTCCACCGTGTATCTAATCCCCATGTATTCGCTGTTAAGCACTATCCTGAGCTCCTCGGGATCGCAGGAGTCCTGTATGTCCTTTAATAGCTCGTTTATCAAGTCCTCGTGGTATATTGCCCTGTCCCGGAACGAGTCGAGGTACTCCCTGAGGGACTTCAATTCTATGTAGGTGCATCCATCCCGCTCGTCGCAGCTAGGCTTATACTCTATCGTGATCGAGTAATTATCGAGGGTCTTGGTGACGGGGGGGCATATCGCTATCATCTTCGTGTTAATCGTGATTCTATCCGTTAGTCTCGCCTTTATGCAGAGGAGTTTAGGGGGGGGTGATGTCATGGAGACGGACCTGGAATGACAGGGTTAAAAACGTTGTCTTCAATTGACTAAACGCGTAGAATCGAAATGCAGTTACAGGTTGATTTCGTGAGGGCCCAAACATTTAAAACCAGCGATTGGAGCTTTACTCATGGTTTCATTTAAGGGATACGTGTTCAGCAAGACGCTCATGCCGGATCCCTTGGGCAATAAATTGATAAAGATAGACATAGTTGAGGAGAAGGAAACGCCCGGCCCCCGTCGTCACGGGAGCGGATGAGTCCGCCATGATGGCCCGTGAGGTAATGAATATGATGCAGCAAGTCCTCAAGTCCATGCCGATACTCAATCAAGCCCTGGGCAATAAGGTAATGGTTCCCCCCGAGTCACCATTTGGCTAACCGATGATGAGATAGAGTACCTCGGCGGTAGGCTAGACGTGGGCGACTACGTGGAGGTAAGCATACAGAACGGATCCATAAACATAAAGAGATTATAAATTAGATTCAAGCATCAGCGATTCGGGCCCCCGTAGACTAGCCCATCGAATGCGGTCTTGAATTTCTCGTACCACTCCAGCGGATCCTTGCCTGCCCAATCCTTGGCGCCGAGCTCGGAAGCCATCGTGGTAACCATATCCCTAGTCCTCTTGCTCTCCCAGAACCTGGGGGTGGAACCGGCCTTCTGCGCGTAATCGGCGAACTCTCTGTAAACGGCCGCGGCGAACTTATCCACGTCGACATCCACGCCTACCAGGCCATAGACCTCTTTAAGGGTGGGCTCCAGCCAGCCCCCCCTGTGGAAGCGGCAAGCGCCGGCCTCATCTATCATCAACTCCATTAACGCCCTGGAGTATACGGACTTGGCGAAATCAACTGGATCCATGAAGGTTGGATTGTAATTGGTCCAGTACCTGCCCAGCATGTATATGGGAGCCACCATTCCGGGAGCCCAGTAGTAATTTGGGGTCATGTAGTTCGAGTCGCCGAGCGGCACGTAAACCGCGTAATCCACCACTCCAGCCTCCTCGGCCGCCCTCCTAAGCCCGATAGCCCCCCCAATCCTACCCAACAGCCCGACCCCCCCCGCTCATTAATGACCTCACGCCCTCCTCCGCCAGAGACGCATTCAACTCGCTGCTGGAGACGTCATAGACCAGGGGGATTCATGACGGGCCTACCGCTCAGCCCAGCTTCCTCCGGCTCAATTAATCCCCCCCGATCCACTGCCTCGAATGCAAGGCCCAAGTCGTAGCCGACCTCTATGGTGTCCAGCCCGTAATTATCCACCATGTCGGCCACCTTAACCGCGCTCCCAAGCGTGAAAACGCCTATGTAGGGGGCCCACGGCATTCAGCGGCTCATAATCTATCTTCTTGCCTCGCCACACCTTCTTACACACAACGGGGGGGCACGGTTCTCCACAGTTGTACCAACTCCTTGACTTGACGAACGCCTCCTCCTGGAACGGTTTCCAGAAGTGCTCTATGGCGGCATCCGACCACTTGCGCCGCTCCTCGAGGGGGGTAGGTAAATGGACTGGAAGTTGAACATGGGAATCAACTCCCTGTAATGGACATAGTTAACGCCGAAGGTTCCTCCCGTTCCCAGCTGTGGATCGAATCTGTACTTGATGGTCTTCTCGTTGAGGACCTGTATGTAGGTCTTACCGAGCTTTTGAATGAATATCTTGTCTATATCGCCCATCTTGGGACCCCCCCCACCTCCGAGTCGCCGCCCAGCAGCATGGCGGCCACGTTATGTCCCCCCCTCACCAATGCGGATCCCCCCCCGCCGGCTCTGGCCGCGAAGTCCTCCGCGCCCAGCTTGTATGCCTTCTTGGCGTAATCCACCTCGTAACTGGCGATGGCTCCCATTATGGTGCTGGCCGCCCCCCCCGGCCCGGTCACTATGGGCCGTGCCTTATGTTCATAGATGAAGTCCCAGTAATTATCCAGCAGGAACTGCTTCGCCGACTCTATGCCGGTGCGGCCCCCCCGTATCCCCCCCACAACCTATCCAAGTCAACTTCCTGGAACTCCACGCTTAACTTGCCGGCCTTGCTTCCAATCAATATCAGCGTTGGCTTGTTGAATTTACCGATGATTACCAGCCCATTCACGCCGGTTCTCATGAATCTATAGGCGGCTCCACCCATTGCGGACACGTGGAGGGCGCCCGTCTGTGGGCTTCTGAAGACGGCCACCGCTCTGTGCACTCCTATGAAGTTCCCCCCCCAACTAGTCTGCCCCCCCAGCTCACCAGGAATGGTATTCCTGGGTCCAGCGGCTTCATCCTCCAAGTCTGGAGCCTCTTGTTCAGGTCCACCGCGGCGTCCAGGGGGACCCAGCCAATCGCCCGTCTCCTCCCACCACCTCCTCTCATCCGCCTTTATCGCGATTAATCTGTACGGCATTCACAGCGCATTGGCTTCTTCGTTGATAAGGCTTTTTGTGTTGTTCTTGTTTTTGTTTTACCTAGTTATACTTAGGTTATACTGGGTTATACCGTAATGCTTATTTACACCTGAGTTTATTTACTATTATGGAGCAACTCGAACTGGGGGGTCGCGGGTTATAACGTGCGGCATTAATGAGCCGCTCAGGGATGCGGCCAAGAAGATGAATGAAAACAATGTGGGCAGCGTGGTGGTGGTCGACGGCGGTAAGGTGGTGGGAATACTCACGGAGAGGGACCTGGTCAGGGCGGTGGCCAGCGGCGTTCCGCTCGACGCGCCGGTGAGCAGGATCGCATCTAGGAACTTGATAATAGCTAGGCAGGGCGAGTCCATGCTGACCGTGGGCATGAAAATGATAGAGCACCAGATCCGCCACATACCTGTGGTGGATGATGATGGGAAGGTAGTGGGGGGGGTCCTATCCATAAGGGATGTCTTGAGGCAATTGACGGCGGAATCCGCTTACCCGTAATGCATAAAGAATAATAACTCGATGGAATTGCCCAGGCCAGTGATGAGACCTGGCATGAATGATGGATGAATTCGTTAGAGTTAGCTGAGCCCGCGTTGACAATAAGTGAGGGCCATTGGGTTCGACGCGAGGTTTTTAAAGCGGAAGTCAATGAGCGCCGCATGCGAGTCAAGGTATTGAACGTTAAATCCAGCGATGAGTACCTGGAGGCCGTGGTGGAGGGGGGAGGATTACACCCTGTTCGCCCCCCATTATTGGAGTACCTGTTGCGGGAGGATGGAGTGGAGCAGGCCATGTACGACATGGATCACCCATTGATAAGGAGGGTCACGCTCAAGATAAGGACCCACGGTAAGCCGCCCATGGAGGCCCTGAACGCCGCCGTTACGTCCATGATGAATGACTTGGACTCGATTAAGGGGCAGCTAATGAATGAGCTAGGTGGTTCCAAGTGAACGTGAAGTACATCAGGCCCCCCCTTGAGGTCAAGATAGACCCAGACCCCCCCTCGGCTTGCCTGGTAATCATTAGGAGGGGGGGGAGCGAGTCAACTAAGGGCCGCAGAACGACGTGGGGCACATATTTGCTCGACGACTACTTGGAGCTGGGGGGACGACGTGGTGGTCATGCCAAGCGGATCATCCCGCTGATAATCGCATTGCTCCTGGGCGCAGCGTTTTTCTTAATTGGAGCGGGGCCCCCCCTATCATGAGTGTGGGAGAACAGGCTCCGGATTTCGAGGCCGAATCGACGACGGGAAAGATAAGGCTCTCGAGCCTCAGGGGGGGAGGAGGGTGGTTCTTTACTTCTATCCAAAATCATTCACCAGCGGCTGCACCAATGAATTGAAGCGATTCGTGGAGCTATATGATGAGTTCAAGGCAAGCAATGCTGAGGTGATAGGGGGGGTTAGCGTGGACTCCCTGGACACCCAGGTCAAGTTCGCCTCCCGGTACGGCGCGCGGTTCCCCCCTGGTCTCGGATAGGGATAAGACTATATCCAAGGCATACGGCGTGTTGAGGGGGGGATCCACTGCCCAGCGCGTCACCTTCATAATAGATGAGAATGGCACCATAATGGACAGGATAAGCGGCTTGAAGAATGCGAGCGATCATGCAGACGAGGCATTAAAAAGGATAAAGCCCGCCACGGCCCGTTGAGCCCGCAGCGTTGGAGAACTCCCTAGCGCGCAATGCCTTTGCCTCTCCTTATGGTGCTCACGTAATCCTCAAATGAGGAGGATGCGGTGATCAACGCTGACCCGCTGCTCTCGTTCTCCCTAACCGCTCCCTTCTCCATTAATTCCTGGATCGCCCCAGGCACGTCCAGGCCGCGCAGCAATGCGTGGGTGGCTATTATCTTCTTGGCGTTCTGGGTTATGTTCATCCTGGCCATTTCCGCGTAGAGCGACGACGTGGATTTAATTATTGAGATCACGAGGTCCAGGGGGGGGCCTTTGTCCTGAGCTTCATGCCGCTCAGCTCCGATGGGAAGCCCCTCAAGTTCAATGCGGTGGTCACCACGTCGAACGGCACTGGATGGGGGGGGTTGAGCCATGGTGATCAACACTGATAGGTCGAGGGAACCCCCATTCCTGGCCTTCAGCGCGCCGTATATCTTGAGGGCCTCAGCCATCATTATGTCGCCGGCCTCCCTGCCTCCCCTCACCCTCAGCTCCACCACGTTGGATTTAACATCTATGATAAGCTCGCCAACCTTTATCCTGCGAGTCAGGAGGTCCACGTAGGTTATCGCGTCCTCGCTGCTCTTGAACTTAAGCACCGCCCTCCTGCCCATTTCCCTCACTCCAGGGCTACCTTCTTTCTAATATTAACGCCGCAATTGGGGCAGTAGGCCCTGGTTCCCTTGAATTTCAAGTAAGCCCTGCACCTGGGGCACCGCGCCTCCACCACCCCCCCAAGCCCCAGCCCCCTTATGCTGAGGTGGTAGGGTGGGCCGCGCGATATTACCCTGGCCTTCACGAAATCTCCTATCCCCCCCACCGCGTCGTACACGGTATTAATTCTATTCTCCCCCCCAGCATGCGCTATGTATATGAAGCCCGTGGCATTTATCCTGGTTAGGCTCCCCCCCTATCCAGCACCGCGGCTATCCTGACGACCGCCACCTTATCCGTTGATGAAACGACCCTGCCGTAAACCACGGCGCCCTGCTGGAGCAGCTTCAACTTTATTGGGTTGACCCGCACCTCATGCGCCTTCACGTCGTAACTGGGCACGCCTATCACGGTGGACACTATCCTTCCCCTGCAATCGAGGTCGGTGAACTCGCCCGGCACGTATTCCTCCTCCACGCCCAACTCATCGCCTGGAACAGCTACCATGACTCACCAACGCTAAAGCCCCCGCCTGGCTCGATTAAAAACTCTCCCTCCTCAACGGCGATGCATGGTCGAGAATGACTAATCATATAATTGTTCTGAATGACGCCTTGGCCTGGATTTAGGCTCGGGATGCCTCGCATCGCTATGCTTTGTGATGTTCTTCACTATGCATGCCATGTTTTCGTAATCAGCCTTAACTGCAGTGATGGCGTAGTGCAATTCAATGGTTTGCCATACATGGTTTAGCCCAAAGCCGCCTGGGGGGGTGGATTGATTAAATTCTCAATATCATGCTTATCTGGACCAAGCACTCTAGTTCTGTGGGCATTCATCAACCAACTAGGTAGTCATGACTAGTTTAGTTTAGGCCTCAGCCTTGCTTTCAAGCATTTCTCAAGCTCAATCCTTAACCTATTCTTCACTCTACCCTCATTCCTCAATGTATTACATGTAACCGCATATATCTTCAATTTATCAATCCTCTCCCTTACCAATCCCTCTACGAAATCCTCCCTGCTCTTCGGATTAAGCCCAGTCCACGCATTCTTATTCTCACAAATATCCTCTAGGTAATTCATTAGGAATCTTACAATGCCCTCAGAGCCACCAATATGTGCTGAGCAATGCTCCTTAGTAAGCCTCCTGGCGATATCACTAGACTCACCAACATAATATGCTTCAGATTCGTCGAAGAATACGTAGATGCCAGCCTCATGGACAGCATCGACATTGCTACAATCATACACGCCAAACCTACATTCACTAATTTGAACGCCGACCTCAACGAGGCAGTCTCTAACCACCGCCTCAAAATCGGTCATAAATATGCAACATTTTAAGGCGTATAAGCATTAAACCAATCCGGAGATGGTGTGTTCTTGATGTACCAACCCCCCCCTAAGCTCCTCATGCATTTGGCCCCCCCAGTAGTGCTCAATCAATATCCTGAACTTGCTGGAGGGCCCTGTATGGTGTTAACGACGCTCTCCGGCACGCCTTGACTGATCATCCATGCGGCGAAGAGCCTCCTAAGCCATAGAGCTTGAAGTCACTGCCCAGCGCGTCCCCCCTTCCCAAGGCTTAGCGCATTTTGAAAAGTCCTCAAAATCATCCTCACCAACAATATACTTAAAGCCAGAAGGCATGATGATACCGAAGACTTGACGTAGTAGCTGGAATAGGAAGTCTCTAAAGGCAGGATAACCCCCCCGAGCCTTCAAAACGACCTTAATGGCATCATAGAGAGCGGCACCGATGGAGGCACCATCAGCGAGCTTAGCATGCTCATCAATGTTTAGATACTTGAGGCAAGCCTTAATTCATCGGTGACGGGAGTCTCATCAGTCCTAGCCTTGTAAATGAATGCGGTTGAAGCCCAAGTCACTAGGCTTAACACCATTAGAAGGCACGCGTCCAGGAATCCCCCCCTTCCTAACCCCCCCCAGCTCATCCAAGTCAACAAGGTTAGGATCCGCTAATAAGAGCCCTGAATGGGGGGTTAACAGACTACTCAGCGTCGATGCATTGGCATATTCAAGTTCAATTCCAAAATCGAAAATAGCGTGTAAATCCAACCTTGGCGCCTCGGCCGGGATTTGAACCCGGGTTTCGGGCTCGACAGGCCCGCATCCTAGACCAGGCTGAACGACCGAGGCTCGATGTGATCTTGATCTACGACGTTTTAAGCTTTTCCCTTGCCGCTGCCCCCCCGAGGGCTCGGCTCCATGAGTGCCAGCAGCTTAAGCATTAGCAGTTTATACGCCGGCACGACTGGCACCAGAACCAAGTAGCCGGTGTACAGCCCATACATTACCGCGCTGCCAACGGGGGGGGATTCCAGCACGGCTGGTATGGCCAGTAAGTCCTCCTCCCCCGTTCACCCAAATCACGCTTCTCCTACCCCTCACTGCTTCCTCCACCGCATTCCTTACAGCTATGAACGATTCCGAAATCAGTGTGGCGGGGGGGGATTATCTATAACCGTGCCAGTCCGCTCAGCCTCGCCGATCCCGTATCTCCTGGTCCTTCCATCAATTATAGCCACATCCGGCTCCCTCCAATACCTCCTCACGTTGCTCGTGACGACGTCGCCCACAGTTATTAGCAACTGCAATCCCAAGTCCTCCGCCGCCGCCTTGGCGTGGTGCACTGATGCCGGTGGCTCCCGGGGGGGTATCGATACGGCAAACGGCACCGCCATTAACCGCCGCAGAGAGTCGCTGGTCAGCCTATACACGCCGGGCGAGCTGATTTTCTTTATTAATGCATTGCTATTTAGAGGCAAAGCAAAAATCAATTAAATTGGCGGGGGGGGTGTTTCCCGCATGGGAGATCAGGACGCGTTGTTGAAGGCATTAAATATACTGGCCAGGCTAGACGAGCTGGGATTGCTGGACGCAATTAATGAAGCATTAACCGATGAGGGACTGCAACGCCTCGCCTCCGCTGGGGGGGTCGGCCTAATGGAGGTTATCGCCAAATTATTGGACGCAGCCAAGGAGGTGGACTGGAGCGCGTTGATCGCCATTGCGTCATCCATTGATGAGAGGAAGGCAAACGCGCTGCTGCGTCTCCTGGACGCCGTGGGCCAGGTAGATATGGAGAGGCTGCGGCTGGCAGCATCGTTGATGAGGAGCGACGTGGGCAGCGTATCGCTGGCAAGGCTGTTGAGCGCGATCAACGACGAGGAGACGCGGCGCGTCATCTATAAATTGCTCCTGGCCGTGAGGATCTTGGCTGAATAGGCGGGGTTCCTGAACGCGTTGAGCTCAATGTTGCTCCTTTGATTGCCACTCAATTGTGTATAGTTGCTCCAGCTTCTTTACGTCGTCATCGTCCAGCCTCCACCCAACCGCCCCCCCATGTTCTCCCTCAAGTGCTCTATCTTCGCTGCCTTGGGTATGGCCACCACGTTGGGCTTGCTTATCACCCAGTTAAGCAGCACTTGCGCCGGCGTCTTGTTGTACTTGCTTCCCACCTCCTCCAGCAGCTTATGCTCTCTGCTGCCTGGTCTCAATATGGACCCCCCCGTCCCAAGGGGGGCTGTACGCTATTATGGTTATGCCCTCCCTCTCGGCGTAGGGGATTAAGTCCTTCTCCACGTCCCTGTCCAGCAGATTATAGCGTACCTCATCCGCCACCACTCCGTACTTAGAGACGGAGCGCCGCGCCTCCTCCAGCTCCACGACGTCGAAGTTACTCACGCCTATGTACTTTATCACTCCCTCGTCGACGAGCTCCTCCATTGCTTGCATGGTTTCCTTTATCGGCACATCCCTGCCGGCCAGTGATCATGTATAGATCTATGTAGGTGCCCAATCTATCTGAGCTGGCCTTGGCTGACTTCAACACGTCGTCGTGGCGGGCATGGGTGGGCCATACCTTGCTTATTATGAACAATTCATTCCTGGGCAATCCCTTTATGGCCTCCCCCCCTATTATTCTCTCTGAGCATCCTCCTCCATACATCTCCGCCGTATCTATCATTGTGTAGCCCATTCCTATGGCCTCTCGGATCAGCTTTATCATGACGTCCATGTTGGAGCAGTCGGGTATCCAGAAGCCGCCTCCCATGCCCCCCCCAAGTGCCCAGCCCAATGACCGGAATCTTTATTCCAGTTTTATCGAGTTCTTTGAATTCCATAATTAGCTATTATCGAGCGGATAAAAATACTTTGCTCATAACCTCCGCTTTTTCGGTTGAGGACATTATTCCGTTTTGTCTTTCATTGACTACTTCATCGTGAAAGATAAGTTTTTAAAGTGGATTTCTCCATGGCCCGTAATAGTCGTGTAATATGACTGGAACCACAAGGAGGAGCTACGGCGAGAGGGCCGCGTTGAAGAGGCAGTTATCGTTCATGGATGTCTACTTCGCCTCGATAGGAGGGCAATCGCCATTCCTAAGCATTCTAACCTATGGCACTGCCATGATAATATACGTTGGGATAATGGCTCCGCTGGCCGCGTTGTTGGGGGGGACGGTGCTTGTCCTATTCAATGGGTTGGTAGTGTACGAATTATCCAAGCAGATAACGAGGACGGGGGGGGTTATTACAAGTACGCGCACCTATTGTTGAGCCATAGGGTCGGAATAGAGACGGGCTTCCTCTATTTGTTCTACTCGATATTATATGGAGCCTCGTACGCATTCGGCGTCAGTTACCTCTCCGCTTGGTTATTCAATTGGGATCCCACCCTCACCATGATTGCCGTGCTAGCCTAACCGTGGTCTTGGCGGTCAGCGGCATCAAGCCATCCACCAAGTACGCCGTGGTGGCCGGCTCAATAGAGATAGCGGTGCTGGTGACAATAGGCGTTGTGCTGCTTTACATGGCTGATTTCAAGTTGAGCAATCCATTCGTAGGGGGGGGAGTATCGCTGTCCAACCTGGGTTTGGCGGTGATATATGCAGCCGCGATACCGACAGGCTACGGCGCTATCGCGCCCCCCCTTTCCGGCGAGGCTAAGAACCCTAAGTCAACCATTCCAAGGGCGGTCATAGCGGTGATATTGACCGGCGGCTTGCTGGCTGCTTTCGATGTGTATGCATTTGCCAATGCCGGCATGGTATTGTTCCACGACAACATAAATCAAATAATATCAACGCCATCTCCCGTCCTCTACGTGCTTCGGCACTATATGGGCATTTACCTAGACCCAGTGTTGATATTCGCCATGCTAAGCGACGGCGTGCTGGGCACCCTTGCCTTCTCGCTGGCAGCCTCGAGAACCATATATGCTATGTCCATTGATGGTCACTTGCCGCGGGCCTTATCCCAAGTCAATCCCAAGGGTAATCCCGTGCTCGCGGTATTGCTATCATCGATATCCATGTTGGCGCTATCGGTGTTGCTGTCCAATTACTTCCACGGTCCGTTAAGGGCCTTCCTGGTGCTGGGCGCGTTATCCACCATGGCCGGCATAGTTGTGCACTTGGTATCCAACATAGCTTTGATCAGGATAGGAATCGAGAAACGCATTAGGAAATGGATAGCTATATCCACAATAGCGTCTGGAATAACGATATACTCAATAATATCCGCGTTCACGAAAATAAGCTCAGTTTACGTCGAGGTCTTCTTGTTATGGCTCCTCTTCGCCTTCATATACGCAGAGGCCTACAGCATAGTCGGGTCTCAGCCCAAGCATAGATTCCCAGCAACGCTGGAATAACAATGAAATAGAACGAGAAACCCCGCCCTTAATGCGGGAAGAGTTCGATTTTGATATTGATCAAATATTAAACCTGCTTGCAGGCTTCCTACCTGACCAGCCTCCGGATCGCTGCGGCAAGTGAACCGCCCCCGCTTTAAGGGGGGGATTTCCCTCCCCATTATTGAGAGCCCCCCGCCTCCCCTTCTCAGTCGAGGATTTTCCTTCACTGATGCTCAGTTGAATTATTTATTAGTAGTTGATCATGGTTGAAGTAGTAGATGATTTTGTTCCTGGATTGCTTAATGTATATTTTCTTGCATATGGAGCTGGCCCTAGATTTTGCCTTTGCTAAAAATAAAATAAAAGAAAACTTTATATTTGGTCGTCTAAGTTGGTCATAATGGTAGAGCTCAAGGTAGTTTCTTGGAGCGATGTGATGACCTATTTGCTTCGCATAGTTGAGGGGGGGATGGGAAGCGATGGATTTAGGCCCGACGTCGTGGTCGGAATAATGAGGGGGGGCGGCGTGATAGCTGCCCGATTGATCGGCGACTTGTTGGGGGGGGTGGATTCCATTTCATTGATGGAGATAAAGTTCTACAAGGGAATAGGAGAGCAGGGAGATGAGCCTCGAATAACGCAGCCATTAACTATTAACGTGAAGGGAAAGCGGGTCCTGGTCATAGACGACATAGCGGATAGCGGGAACACCATGAGGACGGCCATAGATTACATAAAAGGCATGAATCCGCTTCAGGTAAAGACGGCCACCCTCCTGTTAAAGCCGTGGACTAAATTCAAGCCGGATTACTATGGTGGGGGGGAGACCACCATGTGGATAGTGTTTCCCTGGGAGCTCGGCGAGACCATTAGGGAGCTCGGCAGCAACTCAATGCAGTTGGTGAGCAAAATGGACAGCGAGTTGGCCGGCAAGATAATGACCATTATGAAGATATTGAACGGTAATCAAGCAAATTAATTGGTATTTGTCCATTAACTGATCAAGGTAATGCTTATTAAGTGGGGGGGTCATTTGTCAACGATGCAACGAATGAAACTACAACATTATATAGATGGCGAGTTCCGCAATCCAACCAACGAGGAGTTCAGCGTTAAGGCGTCCCCCATGGATGGCTCGGCCATAGCGGATGTGCCGAGGGGGGGGACCAGGATGATGCTCGGGCAGCCATTGATGCTGCGTACGACGCGGTCAAGCAGTGGTCGAGGCTAACCTCAATCAAGCGGTCGGACTATATATACAAGATGTATGAGGTGGCGAAGTCGATGGAGGAGGACCTCATAAATACATTGATTGTAGAGGGCGGCGGCGTTTACAAGAAGGCATGGGGGGGCGAGGTGGTGTTCACGGAGAGGCTGATGCGCAACGCGGCGGAGCTAGCTAGGCATTATGAGGGTGAGGTGTTGAGCTCCGACAGCGAGGCCACGATCTCCATGGTGTTCAAGAAGCCCAAGGGGGTCGTCGGAATAATAACTCCCTGGAATTACCCTCTATCCATCTCCATGAAGAAGGTGATCCACGCCATTGCGATAGGCAATACCGTGGTGCTGAAGACGGCCAGCGACACGCCCATAACAGGGTATAAGATAGCGGAGATAGCCCACAAGGCTGGGCTTCCGAAGGGCGTCTTGAACGTGGTGTTCGGCTCGGGCGGCGTGGTTGGCGACGAGATAGTTACAAGCAAGAAGATTAACCACCTCACCTTCACCGGAGAAACGGGGGGGACGGGGGGGAGGCAGATAGCTGAGAAGGCCGGGCGCGGGTTGAAGACCGTCACGCTGGAGCTGGGCGGCTCTGATCCATTGATAGTTCTAGACGACGCCGATCCCGACTACGCGGCTAGACTAGCGGTGTTCGCAGCTTTCTTCCACCAGGGACAAATATGCACGTCATCCAAGAGAATAATAGTGCATAAGGGCATATACGATAGATTCGCGCCGCGATTCATAGAGTACGTGAGGAGGATCAGGATGGGGGGGGATCCCAGGGCGGACAGGAATATAGACTTCGGCCCCCTCATTAATAAATCCCAAGTGGAGTCAATGAAGGGGGGGTTCCTGGAAGACGCGGTGAGCCGCGGCGCCAAGGTGGAGACTGGGGGGGGAGGGGGGGTAAATGGGAATTACTTCGAACCCACCGTTCTGAGCGGCGTTGACGAGAACGCCAAGGTCCTCCGCGAGGAGGTGTTCGGCCCAATCAGGCCCCTCATAGTGGTCGAGAACGACGAGGAGGCCATAGAGGTTGCCAACAAGACGGAGTACGGGCTATCCGGCGCGGTGATCACCAACAACATAAATAGGGCAATGAATATAGCGGAGGCCGTGGAGTCCGGCATGTTCCATATAAACGACGTGACGTTCCTGGAGGAGTCCCACGTGCCTTTCGGCGGCATAAAGGCGAGCGGCATAGGGAGGGAGGGGGGGGTAAGTACTCCTTCCATGAATCAACGTATGATAGGTGGACCACCATAACCCTGAGGCAGAGGAAGTTCCCCATACCATCCATGTAACCAAGAAATGGATCTTCTTCGCCTCGTTTTACTTACACGCTGACCTCCCGCTCTCCGCTGGCCAACTCGACTTTGACCAACCGCCCTCCCAGGTACTTCTCGTACAGCAACCCCCCCACCTCCGCTGCCGCCTTTATGAGCAGGTCCCCCCCGCTTATTCCAGGCACGCCGGCGCTTATTATCAGTATGTTCCTCGTGCTTGCCTCAACCATGGTTAACTCGGAGTCCCTGTATGGGTATACGTGGAGGATTGTGCCATCGCTGGCCGCCAGCACTATTTGATTGCTGGTCAGGGTTCTCCTGGGGGAGCCTATGGGTATGAATACCTCCCCCCCCTCCGCTGCGTACCTAAGGGTTAACTTGTCGGCCTTTATCTTATCCATGTCGTAAAGCCCTATGGGGACTTTGTGCTTAATGCTGATGATGTTCCCTATGTCCACGGCTGTTGATGGTTGGTATCTTCCCATTATTGAGGATGCGGCGAATCAATGCTTCCTGGGCCGGCCTCTGCTTGGTGGGGGTCTATCTTTAGGACTCTCCAATAGAAGTCCCTATAGGAGCGTATCACTGGGTCGGCCAGCAAGTCCTTTGTTGAGCCGTTGATCTCCGCCGCCGCTTGCTCCCACTCCAGCCTCAAATCCACGCTGGCCTTATTGTTCAACTCCATTGCCGAGGCGACCCCCCCAAGCTGAATGCCCATGCGGGCCAACTCATCGGCGATGCTCACTCTCATAACTGACCACTCACGGCATTGAATATAAATGTTTAATTTAATAGGGAAACTTCTCGGCGTTTCCATGACGCGTATGGGCCGCGGTCGGCATTTGGCTGCACAATGTTTTTAAACGGTGGGAAGGACGTTGATGGCATGGTTATGATTTGCAAGCTTTGCGGAAAGAACATGAACTCTGTGGATGAATACGTGAGGCACGTAATGATGGAGTGCAAGCAAGTTCCGAGGACCAGGAAGTGCCCGGTATGCGGCAGGAGGTTCAACACAATCCATAAGTTCAAGGTTCACCTAATGAATGAAGCGTTGATAGATGTCCGCCACGGCAGCATGTTGGTTCAATTGCAGTAATGCAATGCGCTACCTGCGTCGAGTTCAGCCCCCCCAGTCTTTGCCGGGATACCCTTCAGGAGCCGCGGTCATCGCTGGATTAAGCGTTTCCCCCCCGCTCATATCTGCAGCTCAGCGGCCGGCGTGATCGCTTGACGGGGACCGGCTGCGTCGTGAAGCCAATGGATGAGCTTAAGTCGTTTCACGGCGAAAAAGCGATATTTACCATAACGCGTATTCTCATTTATGCCTGAAATAGATTCCTTGGTTGAGAAGAAGGCCTCTCAAGTAGATGCCACCGGAACCATCATAACCGCGATTAGATTGCTTAACAGGGGGGGAGCGGTGCGGTGGGCGCTCAGGGCGTTGACTAGGGAGGTGGAACTGAATGGGGGGGAGAGGAAGCCCCTCATGGAGTGGGTGCTGGCTAGGTACGCGGGGGGGAGAAGCAGTGCCCAATCGTGGCCCACATGATAGCTCCATTCTTTGAGGCGGGAATGAAGTTGGCCACGGCGTACCTTCACTCTGATGATGAGGCAGTAAAGAAGATGCTGGGCGATCCGGCCGTGAGGAGAGGGCTCGTCACCACGCTGAGGGGGGGAATCGCGCTCTTCGGAGTGACCACTCCCCCCCAGAAACTGCCGGCTCCCTTCTTCATTGTCTGGAACTTCACGAACTCCTGCAACCTGAGGTGCATTCACTGCTACCAAAACGCGGGCCGCCCGCTCCCAAACGAGTTGAGCCTAGACGAGAAGCTGAGGGTAGTAAAGGAATTGGACGAGGCTGGGGGGGTGCCCGCCATAGCCCTATCAGGCGGGGGGGAGCCCACGGTGCACAGAGACTTCTGGCCCGTGCTGGCCGAGATAGCTAGGAGAGGGTTCTATCCAGCAATCGCCACGAACGGCTTGACGCTCTCCAATATGGAGTTCGCCGAGAAGGCCCGAAGGGCAGGCTTGAGGTACGTGGAGATCAGCATAGACGCGGCTGATCCGCGGGTCCACGATAAGTTCAGGGGGGGGTTAACGGCGCGTGGTCTAAGGCGGTTAACGGGTTGAGGAACGCCGTCAAGTTGGGCTTCAGCACGGCTTTGGCGTTCACCGTCACCAAGGTTAACCTGGACGAGGTGGATAAGGTGATAGAGTTGGCCCAGGAGATAGGGGGGGTTTCCAAGGTGATCTTCTTCAACTTCGTGCCGGTGGGAAGGGGGGGGCGCGAGAACCTAGAGATAGACCTCTCCCCCCCGGAGGAGCGGGAGGAGTTCCTCAGGCACATTTATGGGGGGGAAATGAAGAGGACTAAGATGGAGATAATAAGCACGGCGCCGCAGTACGGCAGGGTAGTCAATCAACTCAGCGCGGGCAGCGATGTCTCCCCAACTCACTTCGTGGTGGCCAGCGACCCCATAACCAAGGAGTTGACTGAGTTCATCGGCGGATGCGGCGCGGGCAGGGTCTACGCCGCTATAGAGCCGGAGGGCACGCTCACGCCATGCGTCTTCCTGCCCCACCCCGTGGGCAATTTGAGGTCAAAGTCTTTCTGGGACATATGGATGGATCCATTCATGGAGAACTTCAGGAACCGCGACTTGCTTAAGGGGGGGTTCTGCGGCCAATGCCCCTATAAGCTGATATGCGGAGGATGCAGGGCTAGGGCGTATAATTACTTCGGGGGGACGTCCTGGCCCCCCCGGACCCGGGCTGCATCTATAACTCATCGGATTGGCGTAAATTGATGGGAGACGTATCCAAGATAAAGGTGAAGGCCCCCCATGGCCATCAAGTGATCAACTATGAAGGTCCTTCTCGCCGTCCCGCCCGGCATAGAGAAGCTGGAGCTGTATAAGGTGCTGGGCCTAAGAGCGCCCCCCCCGCTTGGCCTGGCCTGGATAGCCGCAGTGCTGGAGCAGGGAGGGCACGACGTCAAGATAGTTGACTCGCCCACGCTTGGCCTGGATATGGCCTCGTTCATGAACGAGGTGAAGACATGGCATCCCGACGTGGTCGGTCTCACCGCCATGACGCCCACCATATATAAGGCGTATGATGCGGTGAAGGCCATTAAGGAATACGATGCTGACTTGCCCGTAATAATGGGAGGGCCCCCACTCCACGTTCATGTACGAGGAATCCCTGGGAAGCGGCGTCGACGTGGTGGTTAGGGGGGGGAGGGCGAGTTAACGACTCTGGAGTTGATCAACGCCATCGAGAGGAACGGGCTTGATCCAGCCGCTCTCAAGAAGGTGGAGGGGATAGCCTTCATGGATGGCGGCAAGCCGGTGATGACCAGGGATAGGCCCATAGTGAGGAACCTGGATGACCTGCCCCCCCCGCCGGCCCGTCACCTGCTTCCCATGGATAGGTATACCTTATTCGGCAAGCCCATCAGGATAATACACGCCATGGCCAGCCGCGGTTGCCCCCCCTACGGCTGCTCCTTCTGCTCTACATCGTATTTTTGGGGGAGAATGATTAGGTATAGATCCGCCAAGAACGTCGTGGACGAATTGGAGGATGCCATGGCAGGTATAAAACCAACGTGATTGCATTCACGGATGATGAGTTCACGCTCGGCAGGAAATTCGTGAACGAGTTCTTGAGGGAGATAGACGAGCGGGGGCCTCGACATATCGTTCTCATGCGGTTCTAGGGTCGACACCATAGATAAGGAAATGATGCTGGCACTACAGAGGCGCGGCTGCTCGGCCTCTACTTCGGGGGGGTGGAGTCGGGGGGAGCAGGAATCCATAAACAGAATAGGGAAGAGGATAACGCTGGATAGAGCAGTGAAGGTGTTTCAGTGGGCCAAGGAGGTAAAGATAAGCCATGTCGGGTCATTCGTTGTTGGATTTCCCTGGGAGACCGTGGATGATATGAAGAACACGGTCAAGTTCGCCATTAAGCTCAAGCCAACCTATGCTCAATTCACCGTGGCCACTCCATACCCCGGAACCCCGCTTTACGCCGAGGCGGAGGGCGAGGGCTTGATAGAGGACAGGAATTGGGAGCACTACACCACGCTAACGGCGGTGATGAGGGGGTACAGGTTCACCAAGGAGCAGGCGCAGAAGGCGCTTCAGTGGGCCTACATAAGGTACTACGCCAGGCTAGGCTTCCTGCTGAGCGAGATGCTGCATGGAAGGTTAAGCACCATAGTTACGGCTATAAGGAACGCCCTAGTTCCCTGGTTCAACGAGCAACTGCTTCACAGGGAACCTCCTCAATAGCTTATCTGCCTCAAGGCATTGAGCTCCTCCTGGCTGGGAGCAATGCATTGCTGAGGGATTCCACCGTGATGGGCACCCCCACCTGGATATAAGGCCAACCAGCAGCCTCACGTTATCGTTGAACTCCCCCCTCTCCACGTAGTCGTGGACAAACGATAAAAGCCCCCCCCACCACTCCCTCCACTCCAACCATCTTGGCCAGCCACACCAATGCATCGGGGACGTTCAGCGACGCCTCGTTTCTCTCGCTCAGCTTGATTACCAAGTACATGAACGCCAAGTTGACGTTATTAACCAGCTCGCAGTCCACCCTACTGCAATCACTCCTATTTACGATCACGCCGTTATGCACGTATATGCTTCCCCTCTCAAAGCTGAACCTCAGCGACGCCGTGATTCCCCCCCCATGGCTGAATATCTCGACCTCCCCGCCCAGCTTTGTGGATAGTCTCCTCAATCTTCTGAGCAATCTATACACGTCCTCCCTCTCGCAATTCCTAGCCAGGAACGGCGTGGTGGCCATGAGGGGCAGATCTATGCAACTCAAGTTGAATGAGTTGCACGTGATCACCCGCCTGTACAGCATGAAAAGGATCAAGTGGAGGGTATCCATCTCCCTTATTGGACAGCCATCGCTGGTCGGCGGGGGGGACTTGAAATCCACTTATTGATTGAGCCGTGAAATGGATTATAAACATTACCCCCCCTTATGACGGCACGGCGTCTGTGCCCCCCCAAGTAATTGCCGTAAACCGTAAAAACGGGCTTAGCTGGGGGGGGTCCATGAGCCCCGGTAGCTCAGCCTGGTGGAGCGCTCGACCCTGCTCTGAAGCGGAGGGGGGGGCGAACCTTGTAAGTTCCCATCAAGGGAGCGAGAGGTCCCGGGTGGCGGGGATCCGCCCGGGAATTCAAATCCCGGCCGGGGCTCCAAACATTCACGCTTGGGAATGCTTTTTAACTTGCTGATGAGTTGGACAGGTATGGAAAATGATTTGCCGTTCTCGGAGGTAGTCAAGGTGTTTGAGGCGATAGAGGCCACCACGCAGCGCACAGTAATGGCGAAGCTCCTATCCAGCATCTTCAAGGAGGCGCCGCCCCCCCAAGCCATGGATAAGGTAGTCTACATACTGCTGGGGGGGCAGCTCCGCCCGGACTGGGAGGGGGGGGTGGAGTTGGGAGTTGGCGAGAAGCTGGCCATGCGCGCCATATCCACAGCCAGCGGCTTGCCGTTCAAGAAGGTAGAGGAGACTTACAAGAAGCTGGGCGACCTGGGGGGGAGGCTGCTAGGCAGGTGATGTCCATGAAAGGCGCATCCACCATCCTGGATTACTTCGGGGGGGCTAAGCGGTCCAGGGCATTGACTGTGGGCGAGGTGTATGAATCCTTGATGAACGTTGCCAAGCATCGGGGGGGAGGGGGGGCCCAGGACGCCAAGGTAAGGCTACTGTCGTCCCTCTTCGCGGCGGCGTCCCCCCCGGACGAGGCCAAGTACATAGCTAGGTTCATAGTGGGCAAGCTGCGGCTGGGGGTCGCCGACATGACGGTGCTGGACTCGCTGTCCGATGTCTTCAACGTGCCCAAGGAGTCCCTGGAGAAGGCTTATCACGTTCATCCTGATCTGGGCCACATAGCTAGGCTGCTGGCGGAGAGGGGGGGACGCGATGCATTGGCTGAGCTGCGGGTTACTCCCGGCATCCCGATCCAGCCCATGCTGGCCGAGCGATTATCCTCATCCAAGGAGATACTGGGCAAGCTGGGGGGGGAATCGCGATCTGCGAGTATAAGTACGATGGGGGGGAGCGGGCGCAGATACACAGGAGGGGGGGGACTCGGTGAGGATATTCAGCAGGAGGCTGGAGGATATAACCCATGAATATCCCGACGTGGTTGGCTACGTGATGGAGGCGATGGAGTCCAGGGACTTCGTAGTGGAGGGCGAGATAGTCACGGTGGATCCGGACACCGGCGAGATCAAGCCGTTCCAGGAATTGATGCATAGGAAGAGGAAGCACGACATAAAGGAGGCCGTGGAGGAGTACCCCCCCGTGGAGGTTTTTCTATTCGACGCGATATACATGGACGGGGTGGACTTGACGGACCTCCCACTAATAGATAGGAAAAGGGCCTTGTGGGGGGCGATGAAGCCTCATCCCAAGGTCCACCACGCCACGTGGAGGTTGCTGGACGACCCTGCGGAGACGGATAAATTCTTCCTGGAGGCTATAAGCAATGACTGCGAGGGTATAATGTGCAAGTCGGTGAAGCGGGACTCCATCTATGAGTTGGGCGCGCGCGGCTGGCTCTGGATAAAGTATAAGCGGGACTACAAGAGCGAGTTGACGGATACCCTGGATCTAGCCGTGGTGGGGGGGGCATTCTGGGGGGCCGGGGGGGGCGCAGGGCTGGATTGTATGGGGGGGCATTGCTGTTGGCGGCGTATGACCCGGACACGGATCAGTTCTACACCGTGGCCAAGGTGGGAAGCGGCTTCACGGATGAGGACCTCAAGAAACTGCCTGAGATGCTGGATCAATACAAGCTACCCCCCCACAAGCATCCCAGGGTCGTGTCTAAGATGGAGCCCGACGTCTGGTTCGTGCCCGGGCTGGTTATAGAGGTGATAGCGCGGAGATAACGCAGTCGCCCATACATACGTGCTGCATGGATCCCAAGGCAGGCACGGGGCTAGCCATAAGGTTCCCCCCCGATTCACCGGGAGGTATAGGACGGATAAGTCCCCCGGAGCAAGCCACCACAGTGAGGGAGGTGATGGAGATGTTCAGGAACCAGAAGAAGATAGGCGAGCAGTCAATCGATGAATCGATCTAGCCATGGGTTCGTCGCCGTAATAGGGTTGCTGAGAAACGTTAAAAAACCCATGTAATCGCGATCTCTTGATAGAAATGTTTTCGCCACAGATGGCTGGGTATGATAGGGCTATAACGATATTTAGCCCGGAGGGCGAATTATACCAGGTCAGGTACGCCGGGGAGGCTGTGAAGAGGGGATGGCCACCTTGGGAATAAAGTGCAAGGGAGGCGTGGTGCTGGCCGCGGAGAAGCGGAAAATGAGTCCCCCTCATAGACCTCTCCAGCATAGATAAGGTATACATGATAGACGAGCACATCGGCATAGCGCCATCCGGCCTCCACGCGGACGCCAGGATATTGATAGATTACGCCAGGGAGCAGGCCCAGACGTATAGGTTGCTGTTCGATGAACCGGCGGAGGTGGAGTACGTCACCAAGAAGATAAGCGATCTGAAGCAGGTGTATACCCAACATGGCGGCGTGAGGCCGTTCGGGGGGGCAGCGTTGATAGTGGGCGGGGGGGTGGATAGTCACGGGCCAATGCTGTTCCAAACCGATCCGGGCGGCATTTACTTCGGGTACTACGCCACCGCGCTGGGGGGGAATAGTTCCTCCGCTATACTGGATTACCTGGAGAAGAACTACACGTATGACATGGATATAGGCGAGTGCACTAAGCTCGCCGTTAAGGCGCTTAGCCTTGTGGTGGAGTCGCTGGAGGTGGATAGGATAGAGATGGGGGGGACGATAGAGACCGCCACTAAGAAGTATAGAAAGCTCAACACTGATGAGATCAAGGCGCTCATAGATAAGATAAAGGAGGAGCGCGGAAGCACTCAGTAGGCACGTTATTCTTTCAATAAAGGTCAGCGTTTTGTTTTTCTCGTTCTTTGAGGCCATCGGCGGATTTCGGCGACGGCTTTGTTGGTGAACGGCGTTTCCCGATTAATTAGGGGGGGCTATGTATGGCTTCCTCCTCGCGGGTTCGAGGCCTTACGAAACATTTATAAAACGCATAACGATGAGTGGTCAAGTTTGATGGAAAGATGTTCCAATCACTACGTTCGGAATTGGCTAATGCCTTGCTTGATGCAGGCTTCAAAGAACCAACGGAGATTCAAAGCGCATCTCTGCCTCGCCTAATGAGGGGCGGGGGACGCGGTGCTGAGGGCGAGGACCGGGAGCGGCAAGACCGCTGCCTACCTCCTCCCCCCCATAATGAACTCCGTTGAGGGGCGGACAGGCGAGGTCCTGGTGCTGGCGCCAACCAGGGAATTGATCAGGCAAATAGCGGATCAATTCGACGCGTTTAACAAGTACCTGGGCTACGGGAAGGTCCTTGTTTACGGAGGCGTCGGGTACCAGGGGGGGCAGGAGAGGGGGGGCTTGCGGTCCGCCACGTTCATTTTCGCCACCCCAGGCAGGATGCTCGACATGGTGAGGAGGGGCAGCGTTGACTTGGGCAGGGTTAGGTTCCTCGTGATAGATGAGGTGGATAGGATGTTGGATATGGGTTTCATAGACGACGTGAAGACAATACTATCCCTTTCCGCCAATAGGAGGCAGACAGTGATGGCCTCCGCCACGGTTCCCCCCCGGAGGTTAAGTCATTGATAAAGAGCTTCATGCCGGGCGCCGCGTTCATAGGCGTGGGGGATGAGTACGACGTGCCCCAGATAGAGCAGGTGGTTTACGTGGTGTCGGGGGGACTGGGACGAGAAGATGGACCTAGTAGTGAAGGAAATTAATGGAAAGACCATAATATTCACTAACACCAGGAAAAGGGCGGACGCGCTTCATAGGCAGTTGAGGAGGAGATTAAGCGGCGTGTTCTACACCCACGGCGGGGTGGATCAACGCGTGAGGGAGAGGGTGATGGATGAGTTCAGGGAGAGAGGTAAGGTGCTGATAGCCACGGATCTCGTGTCCAGGGGGGGAATAGATATACTTGATGTGAATACTATAATAAACTTCGACGTGCCCCAAGATCCCGAGACGTACATACATAGAATAGGCAGGACCGCCAGGCTGAATAGGGGGGGAGGAAGGGCGGTGACGCTTGCCACGGATGACGACGTCGATATAGTGATCAGAGCCGCTCAAATGACCAAGACAAGGCCGGTGATCAATAGGATCAGCCACGGAGGTCCGCGCGTCATGAGGCGAAGAGCCGTGAATGGAGTTAATCCCCCCCTCCCCCCCTTCAAGATTGATCATTGATGGGGGCGGACGCGCTCGCAGCATGAGGCACCGATCCGTTGAGTGAATCCTCGCATTGCTCGTGACCGCGTTGAGCTGAAAGATACGATTAGATGGCTTGCCGCCATGGGCTTGAGGCCTACTATTAATTCGGTGAGGGCCTGGGCTGGAAAATAGCTGGGAAGCCCCCCCATCAATGCCCTGCTGTGGTCATGCATTTCTACAGCTACCTAGGCGCTCGAGGTTAATGAGGTAATTAATGTGGTTGAGGGGGGGCTGGGGGGGAGATCTTAATCTGCAATCCTGGGAGCTGCGCTTTGTCCTGGACGCGGTTGGCTTTGTCATGGCGATCACAATGCCTCCCTCATCATGCCTGGGAGGAGCTGAGTGGCCCTCGTTGCTTCCCGGAAGTGAGGAACGTGGCGGCGCGTTTAAGTGGGAAGCAACCTAATTCGGGGGGGGAAGGGGGGGGGGGTAGTCGCTCATTGCTGGGCTTCCTCAATTAGACTGGCTTCTCTGTTTCTTCCTGAAATCGCCGAGGCAATTACTGCAGCAAAAATAATAAGTCCTGTTATGATACCTAGCGGTGAGCGGTTCTCCCTTTATCAACCCCCACAGTAATCGCAGTGCAGCTCGCTTGGGGGGGTGATGCTGGTTGAGTCGCGTCTCCACATCCTTTTATTAGATATGAAAAATTGAGTCTGCGATGCTCCGTTTTCCTTGATTAGAAACTCCAATTCGTTCATATCGGCGACCTTGGCTACTCCCAGGAATTTACCATCTATCAACTCGTATACTTCATTAAAGCGATCCAGCTTTGTGGGTTTCTCGTTCATTATCAAGGCCACGATGCTGCCCCCCCCGCTATACTCCTCGCTCACCTCCACGGTGAACCTCCTTATCACGCCACGCCTTACTAGACCCCCCCTTATTACCTTGGATACGGTGTTGCGCGATAAGCCAAGCTTCTTCGCCAAGCGAGCGGTGGGCTCTCTTGAATCGTGGATAAGCTCATTTAATACCCTGTACTCCACCTCGCTTAGTCCCTCAGGCATGTATCTCCAAAGCGGGGACGAGTTAAAAACACTCTGCTAAGCTTTATATGAATCGAGAGAGCAGAGTGCGCTAAGAAAGAGATATCTAACGCCGTGCATCCGGCTCATTATGGAGCACGCGGGAAATAGGGATCCGGTCTGCGGCATGATGGTGGAGTCGACAACTCGATTCAAATCGCTTTTCAGGGGAAGAGTGTATTATTTCTGCTCCGAGTCCTGTAAGCGCAAGTTCGACTCGAACCCGGAGAAGTACCTGAGCGGGAACATTGAGCCCATGCAGTGATGGTAGGGCGGTAATCGAGATGAACGTTGATTTGCCTGAGGTTAAGGTGAAGCTGAGCGGGGGGGAGCGGGGGGGCCGTGAGGTCTCGTTCAGGATAATAGGAATGCATTGTGCATCCTGCAGCTTAACTGTTCAGAAAGCCATGAGGTCGGTGAGGGGGGGGTATTATCGGCGGACGTCAGCGCCGCCTCAAATGAGGCTCGCGTGGTGGTAGGCGAGGAATTCGACAGGGGCGAGTTGTTGAAGGCAGTTCAAGCGGTTGGGTACGATATATACAGGGAGGATGCCGTTATATCGCTCAGGCGTCTGGAGGCCGACGATGCTAGACTGATAGAGACAGCGGCGTCGAGGATGGACGGGGGGGTATTCAAGGCTAGAGTTAACTTGGGTCTCAACCAGGTGCTGGTTACTTATAATCCCCCCCTCGAGGTGGAGCCAAGAGAGCTGGCCGAGGAGTTGAGGAGGATGGGGGGGCTGGATGTGGTGGCCGTGTCCAGCTATGATGAGGCGGACATCGATGAGAAGGCTGCCTTGATTGATCTAAACGATATACGGACTAGGCTGATGATCGCGCTGCCCCCCCTGACCGCCGCACTGTTCGTGGCTGCATCGTTGAATTACCTGGGCGTGCTTGGGAATGAACTGTACAACTTGGTGGGATTTATGCTTGCCACCCCGATTCAGTTCTACTCCGGGTGGAGATTCATGAGGGGGGTGCCGCATTCGCGTTGCGGCACGGCGCGGCCAACATGGATGTTCTGGTCACCCTTGGTTCCCTCAGCGCTTACTTCCTCAGCATATACTTGCTTGCCCGCTCCCTCGCCTCAGCAACGTTCTTCGACTCGTCGGCCATCATAACGTTCATATTGATTGGGAAATACGTGGAGGCTAGGATGAGGTGGAAGGCCCACGAATCGATTGGGAAGCTGGGTTCATCGCGACTAACTGCTAGGCTAGTGGATGGCAGGGAGATACCCGTGGTGGACGTGAGGCCGGGGGGGGATGAGGTGGTTGTGGCCGCCGGCGAGGCCGTGCCGGTGGACGGTGTAATAGATCAAGGAGAGGGCTTGATTGATGAATCGGCTATAAGCGGTGAATCGACGCCGGTGAGGAGGGGAATCGGCGATGCGTGATCGGCGGATCCAAGTTGCTGAACGGCTACTTAGTTATCAGGGCCACCAGGACCGGTAAGTATTCATTTATGTCTCAGATGCTGAAATTGGTGAGGCAGGCCCAATCATCTCGCCTACCCATTCAGTCCATTATAGATGAGATATCCGGCTACTTCTCGTGGGCCATCATTTCGGTGGCTGTAATCACGTTAATCACGTGGCTATTCATCATGCGCGTCACATTGCCTGTTGCAGTGATATACATGGCCTCCGTTCTGGTGGTGGCCTGTCCATGCGCTCTTGGACTGGCCACGCCGCTCAGCATAATGGTAAGTATGGGTCGGTCTGCATCGCTGGGCATACTGATCAGAAATGCGGAGGCGATTGAGAGAATGCCGCGGGTTAAGGTCATGGTTCTTGACAAGACGGGCACGCTCACCACAGGCAAGCCGGCGGTTAGCTACGTATACGACGTGCGCGGCGGCGTGGATGTCATAAAGTGGGCGGCGTCGGCGGAGACCGCCTCCAATCACCCAATCGCCGCCGCCATAATTGCGGAGGCCAGGAGGCTGGGCTTAGAGGTCCGCAGGCCTGCATCTGTGGACGTGGTGGATGGGGGGGCATTGTAGCAAGCATAGATGGAAATACAGTGGCGGTGGGGGGGAATGAGAGGGTGGTAAAGGGCATGGGACTGGAACTGCCGCCTCGGGTGGAGGCGATGGCCAAGGGGGGGAGGCTGGGGGGGACCTTGGTTTACGTGATTCTGAATGGCGAGTTGCTGGGATTCATAGAGCTGAGGGACTCAATAAGGCCGGAGGCACGCGAATTGATTGACTGGTTGAGGAGAAATGGAATTAAGCCAATAATGGTGACTGGGGGGGACTCCGAGGGGGGCCGGCGCGAAGCGTGGCCAGCGAGTTGGGCATTGAGGAGTTCTACAGCGGCGTGATGCCGGCGGAGAAGGGAGACTTAATTCATGAGCTGAGGAGGAGCTTATCGAATGGATTTCTAGCCATGGTTGGGGGGGACGGCACCAATGATGCTCCGGCGCTTGGAACGGCCGACGTCGGCATAGCCATGGGAAGCGGAACCGATATAGCCAAGGAGGCCGGCGACGTAATACTGGTGAGAAACGACTTGAGGCAGATAATTAGGCTCCACCATATTGCTAGGAAGACAATGTCCAACATAAAGTTTAACATAGCATATGCCTTCATCTACAACGCCGCACTGATACCGTTGGCCGCCGGCGTGCTCGGCATAATGATCAGGCCAGAATTCGCATCGATAGCGATGGCAATGAGCAGCATATCGGTGACGCTCAACTCGCTGAGGCTTATGCGCGCTTGATGAGTCACTGTGAGATAAGGCAATTGCCCGCTCATCCTTACACCTCAACCCGCTCATTGCGAATTATGATTCCTCAACGCATTGATTGACAGCACATGGAGGCGGGAGCTAATTCATCGATTAAATGCATCGCCAGCATTCCCGCCCTGTTTAATCGATGCATTGCCTCTGGCTCAACCTCGACGTGGGAGGGGGGGATTCCAAGGGGCTTAACTTTAAAACCGCCGTTGGATCTTCAATGCATGGCTCTGGCCCTGGGAGTTGACATAGGTGCATCATTCATAAGGGTTGGCGTGATAGACAGGGATGGCCGCGTCTTGACTAAGGAGCGGGTGCCCGTGCCCCCTGAGGGGGGGGATGAGAATACAATGGCTGATCTGATAACGGGATCCATTAGAAACAAGCTGCCGAAGGAGCAGGTGGAGGCATCTATTGCGGTGGGGATCGGATCGATTGGTCCGCTGGATTTGAGGAGCGGCAACGTTATTATAGCGCCTAATCTAAAGTGGCGCATCAAGAAGTTCAAGGTGGTGGAGCCAATACGGCGGGCGTTGGGCAAGCAAGTCATCCTCTGCAACGATGCCGCTGCAGCGGCGTGGGGGGAGCATGTGTTCGGCGATGGACGCGGCGTGGATAACATGGTGTATATAACGCTATCAACTGGAATAGGGGGGCGGGCGTCATAGTTGACGGTAATTTATTGATGGGCAAGGACGGCAATGCTCACGAGGTCGGCCACTTCGTGGTGGATGCTGAGCTGGGCATAAAGTGCGGCTGCGGCGGGGGGGGTGGGGGGGCATTGGGAAGCCGTGGCCAGCGGGGGGGGAAACATGCCCAGGAGCATTTCCCTATTCGCGCAGAAGAGGTACGCCGGCCCACATACGGAGCTCTACAGGAGAGCGGTGTCCGGCCCCCCTCCTTCCGCCCAGGAGATATTTAGATACGCAAAGGAGGGGGGGATGACTTCGCCGTGCAGTACGTGGATTACATCTCCGAGGTGCACGCCATGGGCATGGCCAACATAGTGAATTCCTATGATCCTGAATTAATAGTGCTGGGCGGAAGCGTGATCCTAAACAACAGCGACTTATTGATGCCCAGCATTATTGAAAAAATGAAGAAGTACGCAGCCAATAGATTGCCCGAGATCAAATTGACCAGGTTCGGCGATGATATAGGCATAATAGGTGCCGCCGCGTTGGTTCACGACGTTCCCAGCACGTTGAGGAAATTCTTGGTGGGCTAGCGCAAATAGATATAACTGCATGCTTGCTGAGCAACGTGACCCATCGCCGCCCCCCCTCGCTTGCTCCTGCCGAGCGATCTGGGGATAACTGGAAACGGTTAACAATGAAGCGCCTGGAACTAAAGGTGTTTCCGCTCGAGCAGCTCAATAATTCAATCGACGTGACGAGCAACCTAAGGCTTAGCTAGGATTAGGCGTTGGGGGGGCGATTAACGGAGGAGCTGCTCATGCATCTACCCGTCGATGCAGCGGCGTTGGGTCGCCGGCGGCAGTGATTTTAAGCCTGGCCGTTGGCGATGCAGCAATGCATTTCCCTAGGGCAGTCGTAGCGGGGGGGTCAGCAGCGGCGTTGGGAAGACGATGGTGAGCACCGGAATAATGGCTGCATTATCCAAGAAATACGTGGTTCAGCCATTCAAGGTGGGTCCCGACTTCATTGATATAACTTTCCATAAATCGGCCACGGGTCGTCCATCCATTAATCTTGATGTTTGGCTCATGGGAAGTGACGGGGTTATTTCTTCGTTTGTGAGGAGCGCACCCGCTGCGGGCATCTCGATAATAGAGGGAGTGATGGGCCTGTTCGATGGGGAATTGTCGGGCAACAGCACGATGGGGGGGGTGGCAAGGTTGCTTTCAGCGCCCGTAATATTAGTGTTGGATTGCAGCGCCATGGGGGAAACAGCAGGTGCCGTCGTGAGGGGGTTCAGGGACGTGATTAGGGGGGGGTCATATTGAACAATACATCATCTAAGTCCCACTGCGACATGTGTAGGTGGGGGGGGTGGAGCAACTGGCGGGGGGGGTCAAGGTGCTTGGCTGCGTTCCACGTGATCCAGCGGTTACAGTGCCGGAGAGGCATTTGGGGGGGCTTAGAATGGCTCATGAAGTGCCGCCGGGCTTCATTAAGGGGGGGCTGGCGAAGCTCGTGGAGGATAACGTGGACCTGGATGAATTGGTCAGGATAGCCTATGAGTCGCCCGAGATCAATGCGGCTCCCGACGGCGCGGATCGCGTGACTATAACGGATTCTGCGGCTTATATAGCGTTCGATTCGGCGTTTAATTTCTATTACCAGGAAAACATAGATGCGCTGGAGAGGGCTGGGTTTAGGGTGAGGTTTTTCAGCCCCCCCACCGCGGGGGGGGACGTCTACGGGAGCGATGCTGGCCTAGTGATCTTCGGCGGCGGCTATCCGGAGCTGTTCTTAGACGAGTTGGCCGGAAACCAGGCTTTGATGAATGCATTGCGCCGGGACTCCGCGGCTGGCCTGCCCATATATGCGGAGTGCGGTGGATTGATGTACCTTTCCAAGTACATAGATAACGGCGGGAAGCGTGTCAATATGGTCGGCCTCTTTGATGTTGGGATAGAAATGGGGAGGCGATTAACGCTGGGCTATACCGTGCTGGAGGCGACGAGGGATTCATTGATTGCGGCAAGGGGGGGAGGTGAGTTGAGGGGGGGCATGAGTTTCACTACTCGAGCCCATTATTGCTGGGCCCAGCGGAATTCGCCTACGTAGTTCGCCGGGGGGGCAAGGGGGGGATTGATGGGTTTGATGGATTGATCAGTCATAACACGCTTGCGCAATACTCTCACCTCATCCTTGCCCGGAGCGGCTCCATTGATCGCCTGGCCAACATTAGTAATTCATATAATAGGAAATAATTAAATGGTATGAATGTTAATTAATCCATTATTTTTTGTATTCTATCTATGTAATGCTTCTTTAATAATTAATTAACTGCATAATCTTCTCTTTATTCGTTAATTAACGAAAGAAAAGGTTTAAAAAATGGCCGTAGGTGCACCCCCCCTTCATGGGGGCTAAATAGCTCTATAACTAGATACAATAACTTGTTCTTAAATAGCGTTCTAAGTAATCTAAAGAGAGCTATTGACTTGGGCGGATTCGGGGAGGAGTTCTTCACGTACCTATCACATCCAATGCGCACGGTCAGCGTTAGCATACCTGTCAAGATAAATGGAACCATTAAAATATACGAGGGCTACAGGGTTCAGCATAATAACGCGCTGGGGGGGCCGTTTAAGGGCGGGATAAGGTTCCACCCCCCCGAGGTGACTCTTGAGGACGACATGGCGCTGGCCACAATAATGACGCTCAAGAACAGCCTAAATGGATTGCCCTACGGAGGGGCTAAGGGGGGGGCGATCAGGATAGACCCGGCCAAGGTATCCAAGGAGGAGTTGGAGGCCGTCAGCAGGGGGGGTACGCGAGGGCCTTGGTTCAATTCATTGGGCCCGACATAGACATACCAGCGCCGGATCTAAACACGAATCCCCAGATAATGGCTTGGATGGTTGATGAGTACAGCAAGATGGTTGGGAGGAACGCGCCAGCCACGTTCACGGCGAAGCCGGTCCAGCTCTGGGGGGGAAACCCAGTGAGGGAGTACTCCACCGGCTATGGCGCGGCCCTCTGGACCCGCAATGCAGCGCGTCGGTTCCTGAAGGGAATAGAGGGGGGGCCACCGTGGCGGTTCAAGGATTCGGTAATGTAGGTTACTGGCTGAGCCACTTCCTGACAGAGATGGGAGCCAAAGTAGTTGCCATCGGCGATATAGCGGTGCCATTTACAACCCCCAACGGGTTTAATCCAGATGATGTGAAGGCAACGGAGCGGAAGACCGGAACCGTGGCCAATTACTCGGGCTCCGGGGGGGTCAGGAAGATAGGGATGGATGAATTATTAACGCTCAACGTCGATATACTGGTGCCGGCTGCTGTGGAGGGCGTGATAAACTACTCCAACGCAAATGCCGTGAAGGCTAAGATAATAATGGAAGCCGCCAATGGGCCCGTCACGGCCGACGCGGAGGAGGTACTATATAAGAGGGGAATATACGTGTTCCCCCCCGACATAGGGGTCAACGCGGGCGGCGTTGTCATGAGCTACCTGGAGTGGGTGGAGAACCTGCAGTGGTTCATCTGGGACGAGGAGGAAACGAAGAAGAAATTGGACTACATGATAACCAATGCCTTCAACAGGGTCTACGATAGGTGGCAGAAGATGAGTGGAGCAACCATAAGGGACGCAGCGTACATAGACGCGCTGGACAGAATATACCAAGCAATGAAGTGGAGGGGGGGCTGGATATAGATAGGCAATGACCAAGAGATTGAATTATAACTGATTAAAGCAAGACCGGCATTGTCACGCCCATCCCCACAGGCTGGGCAGGCCCAAATTATTAAGTCCTTCCCGGCATTCGGCTGCAGTTCAGGGCAATGTATAATAATGGCAATACCCCCCCAAGCGCAGGCGTGGCTAGGGTATACTTGGGTCCCGCCGGCATACCAATAACGCTGAGGCAACGGAAAAAGAACGCCGGAACGGCGGACGCCGTCTCATATGTGAGGGAAATCGGCCTTAACGCCATGGAGGTGGAGTTCGTGCAGGGAGTCAGAATGAGCAGGGAGTCCGCGAGGGAAGTGGGCGAGGCAGCCAAGGAGGCGGGGGGGTTCGGCTATCCATTCACGCTCCCTACTTCATAAACCTATGCAGTGAGGAGGAAAGCAAGGTGAGGAGCAGCGTGGAGCGGTTGAGGGACTCCCTGGATAGGGGGAACACGATGGGGGCCAGCGTGGTTGTGTTTCACTCGGCGTACTACGGCAAATTGGGGCATGATGTATGCATCAAAAAGGTAGGCGATGAGATGAGGGGATTGATTGGCTGGATGGAGGATAACGACATATCGGTTAAACTGGGGGCTTGAAACTATGGCTCGGGAATCCCAGTTGGGCCCCCTCGAGGAGATACTGGACCTGGTGAGGAGCTTGTCGAGCCCCCCCTTAGTGACCGCGGTGGTGGATTGGGGGGGGCACGTCTACGCGCGCAACGGCGGCAGCATAGATTTCGCCCGCATATTGGACGAGTGGTCAACCGCCCTGCCGGGCGAGGTTTTGCATTCCCACTTCACTTGCGTTAAGTTCAGGAACGGTAAGTGGGTGGACGAGCATGAACCCCCCCTCGATGCGGCCGCTCCCCCCCCATTCGAGCCCCCCCTGGCCGAGGAGTTGGGCAGGAGGAGGGAATTAACGGTGTCCATAATAAGCGAGACCCCCCCATTGATAGAGGTTGACGCGCTTAAGATGAGGGATATCCTGGAGAGGTACGGCAATGAGCTGGCAACGGCCGAAGCCAATGGGCGAAAGCGTTAAAATCCTGAACTGGTTCTTGACTGGATGACGTTCGATAACCCCATCATAAAGGAGATACTGGAAAAATATAAGCAAATATGGGCGTTACGACATGCCTCCGCATTAATGGATTGGGATGTGCAGACATACATGCCGCAGAAGGCATATCCCATCGAGGAGCCGCCATAGCCCAATTATCGCTTTTGGGGCAGAAATTCATGACGGATCCCTCCTTCATCGCGCTCGTGGAGAAGGCCGATGGAATGGAGCTCAACGATCAAGAAAGGGGGGGAGTGGTGAGGGTGTTGAAGCGAGACATAAAGTACTACACCAAGATACCCCCCCCAAGCTCCTGGAGGAGTTGACGGTGGCAACGCAGGAGGGAACGGTGGCTTGGCGAGAGGCGCGTGCCAAGTCTAACTTCTCGCTTTTCAAGCCCCACTTGGAGAGAATAGTTGAGTTAACTAGCAAGTTGCCGAGAAGCTGGGCTACGAGGGGGGTCATCCATACAACGCGCTCTTGGACCTGTATGAGGAGGGCTTCACCGTATCCGACGCCGATGTCGTCTTCTCTAGGCTAGTGCCCAGCCTGAGGAGGATACTGGATAAGCAACGGATGCCGTCCCACAGCGCTTTGGAGGACGTGAAGTATGATACCTCCAGCATGGAGGCCATGCTGAGGAACGTGCTCGAGGTGATGGGCTATGACTTCAACAGGTTCAGGATGGATATATCCCCGCATCCATTTACCATAGGGCTGGGCCCCCAACGATGTGAGGATAACGGTTAGGTATGAGGGCTATGACTTCAAGCGAGCATTGTTCTCAGCCATACATGAAGGTGGACACGCGCTGTACGAGCTTCAAATAGATGAGTCGCTGGCAATGACGCCTATCTTCGACGGCGCGTCCATGGGCATCCACGAGTCTCAGTCCAGGTTCTGGGAGAACATAGTGGGCCGCAGCAAGTCGTTCGTGGAGGCCATGTACCCAATAATGCGGAGATACCTGGATTTCCTGGGGAGCTACTCCGTTGATGACGTGTACGCCTATTTCAACACGGTGAAGCCGAGCTTGATAAGGGTGGACGCGGATGAGTTAACGTATAACATGCACATAGCGGTCAGGTACGAGCTGGAGAAGCTATTGGTTACCGGGGGGGAAATAAAGGTAGGTGATTTGCCGGAGCTATGGAATAGAAAAATGGAGGAGTACCTAGCGTGAAGCCAAGCAACGATGCGGAGGGAGTGCTCCAGGACATACATTGGAGCCAAGGTCCATAGGCTATTTCCCCCCCACCTATACGTTAGGCAATTTGGTGGCGGCCATGGTGGGCCACTTCGCCGGCAAATTAATGAATGAGGTGAGCGAGCTTAAGTTCGATGGATTGAAGGCATGGCTCCGCGAGAAGATACATAGATACGGGGCTACCTATGATCCTAAGACGCTGCTGAGGAGATCGTTCGGGGGGGAATCTTATAACCCGGATTACTTGATAAATTACTTATCCAGGAAATACGAATGATGCAAAGCCAGCGGATCGGCTCAATCAATTCGAGCAGTTATTCCTAGAAATATTTATAAGCAATGACAAATCATAGGGCTAGTAATGCTCGTTAGGCTGTACAAGGCATCGACCGCATTGCAGGAGATAGAGGACGAGTTAGCCGAGTTAAGCGAGGTCAAGGTTAGGCTGGAGTCGTTGATGCAGCGGGAGGAGATTAATTCGGATTTCGAGAAGAAACTACAACGCATAACAAGTATTAGGAACATAGAGTACACCTCCTCATCGATAAGCGGGAACCTCAGCATCTACATAATACCGGCCTCCACGCACTTGCTCGGCAAATTAAAGACGATCAGGGATGAGATTACGGAATACATAAACCAACTGGACAAGGTAAGGAACCTCCTCTCCAAGATAGATAACATCGATCAAGTCGGGTTCATATTGGTCATGATTGGGGATAAGAAGCCTAAGGTGGTGATAATGCCGTGAGCAGGCCAAGAATGCTGCGTGATGATATATACGAGAAGACCATTAATTACGGCACGCTAGGCGAGCTGGCCCAGAAGTTGGATAGGGATATAAAGGATGCGGAGGCCAGGATAAACGAGTTGACTGAACTGTACAATACTAAGGCTGGGACGGAAAGATTCACCGATAAGCCTAAGGGAAAGTACATAATCCTGAGCGGAGGAATAGGCCCTGAACTTCCTGTGACCATAATGGAATCACAGCCGGAGAACTTGGCCTACTACATATTTGAATCCCTCAGTTTATATAAACTGGAGCATAAGAAGTTAACCGCCATCCGCGAGGAATTGGACGTGTTGCTTAAAAATAATGTAAGCAAGGACACGCCCATAATGTACCTATCGCTGGCCGGGGGGGTTCCATCCAAGATAGTGCTGCTGCCAAGGATTAGGGAGAACTCCAGGTGACTTGATAGTGATAATAACTACAAAGATAGGCCCAGCGGATCTGCGGGATGCGTTTGGGAAGCTATCGAGCTACGTGGAGGCCTGGAGCATAGGGGCCGCCCTCCCCTCCAAGCCGGGCCGATATAGATCAATTATTGAAGGAGCTAAACGAGCGGAAGATAAAGGCTGAGTTGATCAGCTACGGCGATGCGCCGTCGACCGAGATAGATGGAGTGGAGGTGGTGTTGGCCATCACTCCATCAGTTTACTCCGACTACATAAGGTCATTCGCCGAGGCATTGGCTAGGGAGGCCAGCATTTTGAGGGAGGCCATGCTTTTAATGGATAGGGTGAGGAATCCACCCCCCCCATCCCTGCTTTACATAAACGGCTCCACGGCGATGCTGGTGATTGGAAGAAGCACGGATATGCACTTCCTGCCCAACGAGGCCATGCCGGAGAAACCCAGGGAGCCGAAGCCCCTACCCAGCCGACCGGTCTTGACCCAGCTGATAGGGCCAGGATACGCAAGCTGATAGAGGACGCGTTAAGCCACGTGGAGCCCGCATCGGTGCGGCGCGTCGTCATGGTTGATAGCGATTGATTAGCGATTCATGAGTGAACGCCGGATTCCCCCCCATTCCTCAATTGCATTGAGACAAACATTTTTAATTCCGAATGCCTGTGAAATCACATGGGTAAAGCCGTGGTGGTCAAATACGAGTCTAAGGGAGAGCACTTCGAGATACTCGTTGACCCAGACGCGGCGCTGGATATGAAGCTCGGGAAGCCCGTGGGCATGGATAAAGTATTGATAAGCGATGTAATTTACAAGGACTCGAGACGAGGCCTTAGGGCGTCAGATTCATCGCTTAAGAAGGTGTTCGGCACCGTGGATCCAAGGAAGGTGGCGGAGCAGATAATAAGGAATGGGGGGGAGGTGCCGCTGACCTCCGAGCAGAGAAAGCGGCTGCTGGACGACAAGAGGAGGCAGATAGTTGAGTGGATAAGCAGGAACTGCATCGATGTCAGGACCAAGGCCCCAGTCCCCCCTCAGAGGGTGGAGCTAGCCATGCAGCAAGCCGATGTTGCAGTAGACCCATTCAAGCCGGTCGAGGAGCAGGTCAACGATGTGATTAAATCCCTCCAGAGGACATTACCCATAAAGGTAGCCGTTGCCGTGTTCGAGTTGAGGGTTCCCGCCGAATACGCGCAGAAGGTTAAGTCGCACGTGATGCACATGGGCAGGATAGTCAAGGAGAACTACGACTCGGAGGGCAACCTGGTGCTGGAGCTGGAGGCCCCGGCCGGAATGCAGGACTCCATACTCTCTAAGGCCAATGAGATAACGCACGGCAATGGAGAGATTCGATTGATCGGCATATCCAAGTGATGCATTCACCCTAAGGGAAAAATTTTTAAATCATGTGAATCGAGATGTTGATCAGCAGGGTGGGGGGGAAGCCTGGTATCCTGCGGGCTCATAACCCCCCCGTGGTCGGCGGTTCGAATCCGCCCCCCCTGCTACCATGGTAATGCTTAAATATTTGATGTGACGTTCATGGCCCATGGACGTGAAAACAATAGCGGTGATGGGCGCGGGCACAATGGGTCACGGCATAGCGAGGTCGCGGCGCTGGCGGGCTTCAACGTATTCCTGAGGGATATAAATGATCAAATCCTGTCCAGGGCCATGGATAACATAAAGTGGAGCCTCCAGAAGCTGCATGAGAAGGGGGGGCAATTGAGGGAGGACCCAGCCCAAGTATTGTCGAGGATACGAGCACCGTGGACCTGGCCGAGGCGGTCAAGGAGGCGGACTTCGTGATAGAGGCCGCCTTCGAGGACATAGACGTGAAGCGGCAGATATTCACTGAAGTGGATAAGCACGCGCCGCCCCCCCATGCAATCCTATCCACCAACACCTCCTCGCTCCCCCCCATAAGCGAAATAGCGGCGTTCACGTCGAGGCCCCCCACGCCGTGATAGGCATGCACTTCTTCAATCCGCCGCCCCCCTCATGAAATTAGTGGAGATAATAATGGGCAACGCAACCAGCCGGGAGACCCTCGGCGCTGCGCTGGACCTGGCGAGGAGGATGGGAAAGGAGCCCGTCGTGGTTAACAAGGACGTCCCAGGATTCATAGCCAATAGGGTATTCCTTAGATTATCCGACTCCGCGTGCCTAATGGTTGAGCGAGGCGAGGCCAGCATAGAGGCCATAGACAGCGCGGCTCGATACTCGCTCGGCTTTCCGATGGGCGTATTCGAGCTGCTGGACTTCGTGGGAATAGACGTGATGGACTTCATAGCCAGGGCAATGGCGGCCAGGGGGGAGTCAGCAGGGTCCCGTGCAAGTTGATAGAGGATAAGGTCAAGGCAAAGGAGCTCGGCCTCAAGTCAGGCCGGGGATTCTACTCATACCCAGCCCCGGGAAAGTACGCTAGAGCTGATATTCAGAGGGACGCTGGGCGGGGGGGCGTGAACGTGGTGAGGCTATTGGCGCCCGCCGTCAATGAGGCTGCATGGCTTATCAGGGAGGGAGTGGCGTCCAAGGAGGATATCGATAAGACCATGAAGTTGGGCTTTAACATGCCGAAGGGCATGCTGGAGTACGCGGACGAGCTGGGAATAGATGCTATAGTTAGGGAGCTGGACAGCCTCTCAGCGTCCGTTGGCCACCCGTCCCTAAGGCCCGACCCGCTTCTTCAACTCATGGTTCGGGAGGGGGGGCGGATTGGGAAGGCAGTTGGAATCGGCTTCTATGCATACCCTCTTGAGAAGAGGTTCAGCACCGTGGTGCTCCGCGTAGAGCCGCCCATTGCTTGGATCGAATTGAATAGGCCGGAGAAGCGGAATGCATTGTCTCCCCAAGTAATGGAGGACCTGGAGAACGCTGTGTCACAGGTTGAGAGAATGCCCAGCGATTCCGTGAGGGTGGTGGTGATTAAGGGAAACGGCAAGTCGTTCTGCGCGGGCGCGGACATATCCGTATTCCACGGCCTCAAGTCAAGCGATGCCTTGGCATTCAGCGATAGACTTCAGCGGCTATACGATAGGATAGAGAACCTGCCCAAGCCCGTGATAGCAGCAATACATGGACACGCCCTTGGAGGAGGCTTGGAGCTGGCCTTGGCGTGCGACATCAGAATCGCGGCAGATGATGCATTGCTGGGCCTCCCAGAGATCACCCTAGGCATAATACCGGGCGCGGGCGGAACGCAGAGACTCGCCAGGCTGGTGGGCATCGGCAAGGCTAAGGAATTGATACTTACGGGGGGGGATGCGGTGACTGGCCGGGAGGCGGCGGAGATTGGCCTGGTCAACAAGTCGGTTCCCCAGGACAAGCTGTGGAGTGAGGCGGAGGCCATGGCGCGTAAATTGGCGGAGCGGCCCCCCCATTGGATTGCTGCTTGCCAAGAGGCTGGTCAACGAGTCCCTGGACGTCTCCTTGCGGAATGGATTAACGGCGGAGGCGGAGGCTTCGCCGCGGTCTTCTCGACCAGGGACTCCCAGGAAGGAGTATCGGCATTCCTGGAGAAGAGAAAACCCAACTTCAGCGGGGGGGAGTAGCTAGCCCCCTCAAGCAGAGCTCCCTTCACGGCTGGCACCCCCCCCTCTCCCGACTCGATTTATTGATGGGCAGCAATCACGCCAAGTGAATGCAATGCTTGACGCTGCGCGGCGGGGGGGCTTGCGGCTCCTTCATGTCGACGCAATCATCGTGGCCAGTTGATTGAAAGTCAATGCCCCCCCAAGCATCATTTATAAATAAGGGAGTTGACTCTCCATACATGAAACTGCTCTTCCTAGTTCTGGACGGCGCTGCAGATAATGCAAACGATGTCCCCCCCACCCCCCCTTACATGGCGGCGAACAAGCCGGGCTTGGATGGCTTGGCGCGGCAATCCAGGATGGGGGGGTTCACTACCCACTGGGGGGGCGCGGGGGGGTGGCGCCTGAGAGCGACTCCGCCGTCATGTCGATACTGGGATATGACCCGAATAAGTACTATACGGGAAGGGGGGGGCCCCTGGAGGCCCTGGGCGCTGGGTACAAGATAAGGGAGGGTTACGAGGTGGCGTTTAGGGCTAACTTCGCCACAATAGATGCATCAAGGAACATAGTGGATAGGCGGGTTGGGCGGAACTTATCCAGCGAGGAGGCCGCGGAGCTGGCCAGGGCGGTGGACAACATGAAGCTGGGAGCGGGAGGGGGGGGTACGCCAGGGTAATACCGACAATAGGGCACAGGGCTGTCGTCGTGATAGGATCAAGCGATAGGCTCAGCGGTTACGTCAGCAATAACGATCCCGGCTACGCGAGGCAGGGAAAGATATCCATAGCCGTCCCCCCCAATCCAGGAAAGAAGCTGCCGCCGTTGGAGGCCCTCGACTCCAGCGAGGAGGCCCGCCGCACCGCTGAGTTGGCCAATGAATTCGTGGATAAGGCTATAAAGATCCTCGCCGATCACGAGGTGAACAAGAGGAGGGAGAGGGAGGGTAAGCTGCCCGGTAACGTTATATTGATCAGGGATGCAGGGCACGAGATTCCCCACGTAGAGCCGGCGGAGAAGGTGTTCGGGCTCAGGTTCGGCGCGGTGACCGAGATGCCGGTGGAGCGGGGGGGCATAGCCATCGCATTGGGAATGGATTCAATGCCCGTCTCCAAATACGTCGGCACGAAGGAGGAAGTGCTGGGGGGGGAGAGGCTGGAGGCAACGCTGAGGCTGCTGGATAGGGTGGACGTGGCGTACGTTCACCTGAAGGGGGCCTGATGAGCCGGGCCACGATGGGGGACTTCAAGAGAAAGGTGGAGGAGATAGAGGCCATCGATAAGTACTACGTCCAGCGATTAAACAGCGACTCCCTGGCCGTGCTGGTCACCAGCGATCACGCCACTCCCTGGCGGCTCAGGTCCCACAGCGGAGATCCCGTTCCATTCATGGTTAAAACGGGAAGCGGGGGGGAGATGGTTTTTCAAGGTTTGATGAGGTGAATGCCCTGAAGGGCAGTCTAGGCATTGTGGAGCACGGTTGGTTCCTATTGCCGCTCGTCCTGAAGCTGTTGAGGAAGGACTAGATAACTAGATCAAATAATACCCATCGATATTTTTATTTTATTTTTTGAGAGAGCAATTAATTATTAGCCGAACAAGCTGGCGAGCCCGCCGATGGTCTCCTCCTCGGACTTCTCCTCCTTCTTCTCCTCCTTCTTCTCGGCACCAGCGGGGGCGGCGGCTGCCGCTGCTGCCTGGGGTTGAG
>BBBF01000011.1 GCA_001315925.1 Thermocladium modestius JCM 10088
CGGCCGGCCCTGCTTATCATGCTCATCTTGACCGGCTTCTCCGGCGCGCGGGAGATGGGCGAGTCGTCAGCCAGCAGCTTGTGGAGGATGGAGCCTGGCCTCGCCTTCCTCAGTATCACCTGCTTCACCACCTTGGAGGTGATGGGTTGGGCAATCAAGTCCCTGGACGGGATTAACGTGAACGACGCCTTATCAGCGTGAACACGCCGGGCAATGGCTCTCCCTCTTATAAATATGACCGCTCAAGCCATGACGCCGCAGGAAGGCACGGATCATGCCCTCTATCAATACTCAATCAATTTCCTGGCCCACTCGTTAACCTTCACCATGCCGTCCTCCTCCGCGACCAGGAGGCGCTCCTTCAAGTCATTCAAGTCCACCAACTGCCTCGCCGCCGACGCGGGGGGGATCTTGGACTCCCCGAGGCGTTTCAGTTCCTCCGCGTACATGTGATCCAGGGTTATGGGGGGGAGGCTGGGCAACTCTACGACTTGCTTCATGCTTTCATGCATGTATATTATGCGCCACGCCCCGGCCAGCATAGCTATCAACGTGAAGTAAGCTGTCTCCGCCTTGAAGCCCCCGGTTGGGTTGGCCACCACCTTATAGCCATCCCTTCTCTTGCTAGTTATTAGCCTGGCCACCTTATCCAGGAGATCGGTGAGGCCATCGTTGAAGTTAGTCTCGTCGCCGAACCTTGAGAAGCCACGTAGGGTGATCGGATCGTTAACATTAATGGTGGTCCCCAGGGGGGGGAGGCCGGTTCTCCGCCCCAAGTTCCCGGTCTTTATGTACTCCTGAATTGCCCTCGCGCAGAATAGTGACGTGGCCGTGTCGGTGGGGGGGTATAGGTACAGCTCCACCTCCTCTATGGCGGTCCTCGCCTGGAAGCCGGATAGGTACCCCATCACGCGTTCAGCTCCGCGCTCATTTCCTGAGGAGCATCCGCCACCGCCTTCTTCGCCGCCTCGAAGAGGGGGGGTCACCATTAACTATCCTATTCCTAATCCTGGACTGCCTCTCATCGCTTGTCCCCCCCCACTGGCTCGGCCTTTCCTTCAAGAGGTTCTGGTCATCCGAGCCCAAGCCCAGGGAGGAGGCAGTCTTCTCCATATTGCCCAACACGCTCGTCCCTACCGTGGATAGAATAGCTAACTTCATGCCGGAGAGAACAGAAGGAGTAATATAAATCTATTCATTCATAATTAAAACACGAGCGGCAAGCCCCCCCTCGACGCCCTAATCGAAATGGAGGATGACTGAACTCCCTGTCGGATCGGTAGGATCGCTATGTAGTTGAAGATGCATGCATCTGGGCTGGAGGAATATGATGGAGGGATGGTTATATTCATGGATGATGCCGGAGGCTCGTTGAGGAGCTGGAATTGATTTGCTAAGAAGCGAAAACGTCAATCGTGAATATGTATGATGCCCCCCGGCCGGGATTTGAACCCGGGTCGCAGGCTCGAAAGGCCCACATACTTGACCGAGCTATACTACCGGGGGGCCTCGTTCCTTCGCCTATTATGGGTTTTAATTTTTTCCCGTGCGCGTGGAGAACTGGGATTATCGAGCATAGAAGAGAGAGGAAAAATAGGGTATTGAAGATTTGATTTTTTACGCAGTGGGTCATTTATTACTCTATTTTGCCTATTGCCTTCCTGATCTTCTTGCCGTTGGGGAGCTGGAAGAGCCCTATCACTATGCCCTTCCTTCCCCCCCTCGGCTGTAGGACCCAAACCTTCAGAGGCTTCAGCTTATACTTGTGTCCCTCGTACTCGACCTCGTATTCCTTCCCCCCCATGTATTCCTGGGTATTCACTCCCGGCATATTCCGGTCAACTAGATAGGAGGCCATGTGGTTTATTAAGTAATCATGGGGGGGTATCATGCAGAGATCAATAATAATCAATCTCTTTCTACATATGTATATATGGATACAGTAGATAATAACCGCATGTTTCCGACTCGATACAGCCTTAAAACAAAGCTATGCGGCACAGCATCCAAAACACCTACATAACGTATACGCCCCAAAGCGGAGAGCCACGCCTTACAACGAAAAAGCAAGAAAAACCACCTCACCAACCCCCCCTAGCCAGGAGTTGTCATCCACTTCTAATTCCCTGGGACTAGGAACGTGGAGATCTCTCGGGAATCCCCCCCTTGAGGAGACACACCTTGTCTTACAATTTTCAAAAGAGGTTTAAAATCTATGCCCCGCCTTGAAAGGCAAGGCCTGCCATCCATTTTACCGCGGAATCAAAGACCGCGGGATGATGAGCAAGCACTCCTCCCTTCCCATCAACGCGTTAATCGTAGTTGTAAATGCGATTCCCTACCAACGAGCTGTGATTCAGTAATAACTGCTGAGAGACTGAGGGAGTTGAATACTTGTAAAAAAGTTTAAAAATGTCAAATAATGCTTCCCAACATGGAGCTGGATCTTCTGAATCGAGCAGTGAGAACGGTGTTCGACGAGATTCCCCCCGCCGATCCGGTTCGGAGAGGAGGACGCCCAAGCAATACGGAAATACTCGAGAGAGCTTGAGGCTATCACGGATGAATTGGTGAGGGGTTTCTATGACCTCCTCTACTCCCACCCAGCCACCGCCGCCGTGTTCAAGGAGGGGGAGAGGGCGGAGAGGGAGGCGACGTTGAGGGATTGGTGGTTGAGGACGGTGAGGGGGGGCCCTTCGACGAGGGGGGGTATTGGAGGTGGCAGGCCTTCGTTGGGGGGGTTGTTCACTTCCGCCGCGGCGTGACGAACTCCATGATGATGGCAATGTACGCGTGGCTCGTGGGGGGGAGGGTAGGGGGGGAGTTGCTATCCGGGAGACTGCCTCCCCAAGCCGTCTCGGAGGTCTCCCAAGCCCTCCTCAAACTCGCCGTGACCGGGGGGGCAGCCCTCACCGTGGCCGGGTATGAGGCCTTGATGGAGGAGGGATTCGCTGAGGAGGCCGGCGCCGACCCTCGGCTGGTGAGGAACATAGTTGCTATGAGAGCGGATCAATTGAGGAGACCGTGAGTCGCTAATTCACGCGCGAAACTGTCTATTTTGGTTTACGTCACTAAGCCCGATTCGTCCTCGTTATATTTCAATTCTCCGATAATTGTCCTCGAATTAAAACATGCTGGGGGGGTGAGCAGGTAGAGCTGGACATTTATCTCGCCCTCCCTTCCCCTCACTAGCCTAGTCACGCCGGCCTCCACGTTCCTGGCAAGGGATGGAGTGGCTGGGCCTATAAATGCAGATCTCTGTATCCTCTCCAGTCCCTGGCTTTTGAGGAAACTGGCCATCTTGCTTCTGAGGGCGTTGTCCGATATATCGTATATTACCAATAGATATAGGTCCATTGATTTAGTATGGATTAGTTGTTTTTATTTTTCTCTAATAAACATAACGGTTAAATTTAAACACTGGTATTAGCTAAAATTTTCAGTGTTTTACACATTGGATGATTCCATCAGGTTGAGCCGGCAATTCGGCAAGAGGCCTAGGGAGTTCGTGAGCGATGAGTTGAGGGGGGGCTGGAGGTGGAACGAACCACCTCTCCTCAGCGACTCCCCCCCAACGAGACTGTCGGTCTCCGATGTGGCCAGCGGCATATGCCCAACAGGAAGGGATGTCTTCAATAAATCGGTGTCTCATGTCAGGCCCGGCGATAATCCATCCATGCACTTGGGCCTCTTGGTTCACATCACCTATGAGACAGCGGTGAGGACCGCCAAGAAACTGATATACTCCGGCATAAACAAGAGCTCGGACTTCATAGACGCAATGAGGAACGAGGGGGAGCGCAATATAGCCCTGACAAGGAGACTGCGCAGGTGGTCGATTGCGGAGGATGATTTTCAATCCATCTATTGGTCCCTCTGGGATCAAGCCACCTCAACGTACTCCGGCGCGCTAGGCAAGGCGAGGACGTTATCCAAGTACGCCACGCTGGAGAGCCTGGCCGGCGCCGTGATTCCCATAAACGTCGAGTTCATGATAGATGGATCGTTAATAGGATTAACCAAGGCAATACGAATAGATGGGGTTTTATTACCATTTATACCCATAGAACTGAAGACCGGGCCCCCCCGAGCGAGTGCATAGGGTGGCGCTGGCGGGCTACGCATTGGCGATGGAGAGCCAGTGGGAAACCCCCCCGGTGGACTTCGGCGTGTTGATATACGTGGACTTCCAAGATGGAGACCTCTATATACGGGAGGAGGAGGTAGCCATAGGGGGGGATGAGCTTAGGATGGATTTCATACACGAGAGGGATAGGAGGGCCAGTATTGCGGAGAAGGGAGTGGACCCCGGCATGCCCGATAAGTGTAATACTTGGTGCCCCCTACCTAGAGTACTGTGGGCAGCAGAAAAACCTTGGTGGTGGACGAGTGGGGGGGATCGGCGTTAAGATCGAGAAAAGGGATGATAACTCTAATGGTCCCCGGCGAAGAAGAGGGCAAGAAGGGGGGCTGGTTAAGAAGGCGGAGCTATCCCCTGTCTCCCTGGATTCCATAATATTCGCCGTCCCCGGCTCAACCGCGTCTATATCCGCCTTAATCGATGCAGCTCGAGCCGGCGTCGATGTAGTACTAATGGATAACTGGAGACCAGTTGCTAGGCTGGTTCCAGCAAGGTACGGCTTCTTCCTGAGGCTTTGGCATGCGCAGCTAAGAACATATATGAGCAAGAAAAGGAGGGCCAGTATTGCGGCTGAGGTGGCTGGGGCTAAGATATGGAACCAAAGGATAAATTTGATATACATGAGCAAGCTCAGCGTCAAGGATAAGTACTCCTTGAGGAGACTGGCGGATGAGGTCGGGAAGATAGTGGATTCCCTGTCTTCCATAACCACGGCGGAAGAGGCAATGCAGGCAGAGGCGGAGGCGGCTAGGCTATACTGGAGGGGGGGGTGAGGCTATTGGTTCCAAGCGAGTTGGGATTCAAGACAAGGCTTAAGCGGTTCAGCCTACCGCCAGGCTCCTCTCCTGACCCGTTTAACGCGGCCCTCAACATAGGATATGGAATGCTCCAGAAGGAGGTATGGAGAGCCATTTTTGCCGTTGGGCTAGATCCTTTCATAGGATTCCTTCACAAGCCCAGGCCGGGTCGCATGAGTTTGGTTTTTGACTTAATGGAGGAGTTCAGACCACTAATTGATAGAGAAATGCTGAGCCTGGCAAGGAGAAAGCCCAACATAATAGCTAGGCTGCAAAACGAGAAGAACGAGGAAGCCGTCAATGAAGTATTGCGGATAGCCTTGAACACATTAAATGAGCATAGACAAGATATATTCAAGCAGACTAGGAGACTGGCAACCAGCCTACTGAATGAAACTGAATATAATGGGTTCAAGCTGTCTTACTGAGTGTCTTGCTTTTTTCCTTGAAAATCGGCTCTCCCTTATTTTCAGTTTTTAATGGAGCCGGGCCCGGCGCCTTGAGCCGCTCCTTGAAAAAAGCACGTTGCTCCACGCCCCCAGAGCGGTTTTCCAAGGCAGAAAAACAAAAACCACAAAAAACAGAAACAAACAAAAAACTTAAAAAAGACCACCCAAATAAAAACTTACAGCAGAATCTACAAAAGAATTGAGAGATAACTTTCCAAAATAGATTAACTCTATCACGGCCTTCCGCAGAATCTACAAAAGAATTGAGAGATATATACGGCTTATAAGCGAAACACCACACCTTATCCTCCTGCAGAATCTACAAAAGAATTGAGAGCGGGAGGGCATGCAGGCGGGCCCCCCTCACCCTCAAGCGCAGAATCTACAAAAGAATTGAGAGACTCCTAAACCCCCCCGGGCTAAAACCCGGTATAGGGATGCAGAATCTACAAAAGAATTGAGAGTGAAACTTCGCGCCGAAGAACATGATGGGGGGGCGCCCGCGTGCAGAATCTACAAAAGAATTGAGAGACCACCTACATCGGCCTAATTATGCGGCCGCTAACGGGGGGGCGCAGAATCTACAAAAGAATTGAGAGCCTTCCCATTCATCCCGGAATTATTCAAGATGAAGGACGGCAGAATCTACAAAAGAATTGAGAGTTATCCCCCCCTTTGCGTCATTCCTATCAAAAACCATTTTGTTGCAGAATCTACAAAAGAATTGAGAGTCGCCCATGTCTCTCCAGGTGGCCATGGGGGGGGAGTGTAGTCGCCGCAGAATCTACAAAAGAATTGAGAGAAGGTTTCTGTATACTCGTCGCTGGGATCGCCGTTGAACGGCAGAATCTACAAAAGAATTGAGAGAATTCCTTATCGCCAAAAGCAATGTAATCCCCGTTATCGGCAGAATCTACAAAAGAATTGAGAGTTCAACTTACTAGCAGTAATTATGGGTTGGATTGATGCCCAAGCAGAATCTACAAAAGAATTGAGAGCAAAGAGGGGGGGATTGGGGGGGAGGTTAGGATTCGTTCGGAGTATCGCGCAGAATCTACAAAAGAATTGAGAGATATCATTGACACCATGTTTCCCTACCAGGTTGTATAGCAGAATCTACAAAAGAATTGAGAGTTTGAGACACAAAAACTATCCCCGTTCGAGCCTAGGAAGCGCAGAATCTACAAAAGAATTGAGAGTATGTAGCTCTCAAACACAACAAACATGAGCTTAAGAGAGTACTTGGGCAGAATCTACAAAAGAATTGAGAGTATGTAGCTCTTAAAGCCGAATTGCTTTATCAGTCTTTGCAGAATCTACAAAAGAATTGAGAGTGTTTACCCCGCCGGGGGGGGTTGAATTTCCCTAAACCCTAATGCAGAATCTACAAAAGAATTGAGAGTTTTCATTCATGCAGGTCGAAAAAATGGCACAGCACACCTGCAGAATCTACAAAAGAATTGAGAGAGCAATGCTGGCCTGGGTCCCGGGGGGGGCGGGGGGGCTGGGCTCGCAGAATCTACAAAAGAATTGAGAGCCTAATCGAAAACGAAACTTTATCTTACCATCAACCATCCACGCAGAATCTACAAAAGAATTGAGAGCCGTCCTCGTCCAAAACACTGAGACTCAATACACGCGCAGAATCTACAAAAGAATTGAGAGCCTGAGCCGGCTAACTGGTACTGGGATAGGGATTAGGCAGAATCTACAAAAGAATTGAGAGCAACCGGAGTCCTCTCAATCTGGGATAAAAGCTTCTCAAGCAGAATCTACAAAAGAATTGAGAGAGTCGGCGGGGCGAGCGTGCTGGTCAACCCAGTGCTGCAGAATCTACAAAAGAATTGAGAGTCTATGAATGTGGGGGGGTATCGCAGTGGTTTATTTGGGCAGGCAGAATCTACAAAAGAATTGAGAGCAGTTCTCTCCACGAAGGCGTTGCAGGACCAGTATGAGAGGGATTACAGCGCAGAATCTACAAAAGAATTGAGAGCAGTTCTCTCCCGTTCATGCGGGTCGATTACGTATACCGGCAGAATCTACAAAAGAATTGAGAGATTTAATTCGTCGGCCTGACCTGCGACCGACAGGGGGGGTGCAGAATCTACAAAAGAATTGAGAGTGGAGTACCCAGCCGTTGGTTGGTAACGAAGAGTGGCACCCAGCAGAATCTACAAAAGAATTGAGAGAATACTTCCTCATCCTCTTCGTTTCCGGATTTCTAAGGCAGAATCTACAAAAGAATTGAGAGCCCCCCCTTGCCTGGGCAGCCATGATTAGTAGGCCATTCAGCAGAATCTACAAAAGAATTGAGAGTATAGAAAAGAAAACCCAGAAATAGATGACCTAAACGGCAGAATCTACAAAAGAATTGAGAGATATACGAGGTCGGGTTGCCGCCGATTGCCAGTGCCACCATGCAGAATCTACAAAAGAATTGAGAGCTCACGGGTTGGCCTGGATCCTGAACGGGTTGGGCTGGGGGGGCAGAATCTACAAAAGAATTGAGAGTGTTATTCCCTATCACTTTCTTTAACTGGGGGGGAAGTAGTTTATGCAGAATCTACAAAAGAATTGAGAGCTTGTTATTTTGATTGACTTGCTCTTGCTAATCATTATCAGCAGAATCTACAAAAGAATTGAGAGACTAAGTCAAGCTCGTAACTCCCGCAGGCCCTGCATGGCAGAATCTACAAAAGAATTGAGAGAGGCACGAGCGTGTTGTAGTGGTGCTGGACGAGTTTGACAGCAGAATCTACAAAAGAATTGAGAGCTATCTTCCTCGTTCTCTTAAAAATGAATGGCATATGTAGCAGAATCTACAAAAGAATTGAGAGCCGAAAGCAATGTAATCCCCCATTATCGTGGGGGGGATTATAATCTTTCGCAGAATCTACAAAAGAATTGAGAGTCGGTGACCGAGCCACCGTACAGGTATACTAATACTGGTATGCAGAATCTACAAAAGAATTGAGAGAAGCTTTTATGAGGCGGTATACGCTGCCCTATCTTGATCAAGCAGAATCTACAAAAGAATTGAGAGACCAATGCCCAGGATTACTACATTGTTAGCAGTCCTGGGGCAGAATCTACAAAAGAATTGAGAGACTCGGAATGTATCCGCAATATAATCGCTATAATCATTTATGCAGAATCTACAAAAGAATTGAGAGTTTAAATCGTCGAGCGCTTCCCGAACTCCTGCACCGTGCAGAATCTACAAAAGAATTGAGAGCATGATTTCATTAAGCCTACCCAAATACAATATTCTGCAGAATCTACAAAAGAATTGAGAGTATCCATATTGTCCGTTCTAAGTATGCTTCCTACCAGTTGCAGAATCTACAAAAGAATTGAGAGCTCCCGATCGAGCCCGAGGACGCACTGCCCCCCCAACGAGCAGAATCTACAAAAGAATTGAGAAACTAGTATAAGTTATCATCTGAATTGGGTTCATTGACAAAGAATAATCCATGAAAGAATTGAGGGTTATATTGGATATTACATGTCGTTTTATCTATTTGTCTGTGAAATAAATTATATTCTGGGCGATTTACTTAATAGGGGGGGGATAAATAATGCAAATTATGCTCACAGTTACTGATATTAAGCACTATGCATATTGTCCTGTAATTATATACATTAATCGTTTTCTAGGCATAAATGAGGAGGAGACGGAATACATGAAGCTAGGCCAGGAGGTAGAGATGGAGAGCATGTTGGCACCAGCGATTCGAATGGTGAGGGCTGTTAAGTTAATGAGGAGCGTCAGTGTCAAGAGCAGAGCTGGGTTTAATGGCATTGTGGATTTTGTTTTGATAACCAAGCATGGCGAGTATGTGCCACTTGATGTAAAATGGAGCAATGTTGCTGGACGGGCTAGGCCCGATCACGTGCTTCAATTGGCCGCTTATGCATTGGCAATAGAGGAGAGCTTCGATACAGTCGTGAAGCTGGGGGGGCTGCTGTACTACATAACTGGAAGTGAAGGTAAGTTTATCAAGATATACATCACCTCTTCACTGAAGGCACAAGTAGTTAATGCATTGAATCGCATAAAGAAGATAGCTAGTGGGGGGGAGTTGGGGGGGGAGGTCAGGATCAACAAGCGTAAATGCAATGGCTGCAATTATAGGCAGCATTGCCCCGTGAATCCATGGTAAACTAAATGGCTCTTAACGATTTGATTAAATTTATAATTGAACTGGACTAATTATGAAGCGATATTTAGTCCTTGGTGAACCATTATAATTTGAGCAGCGATCCGTATCCCAACATGGATAGCAATCCAACGGATTTGGCATTGCCGCATTCCTTCCTTAATTTTATTATGGTGCCGGCCGGCAGCGCCTGAAGTATTGGCCTCCTGACCCCACATACCTCGCTGAATCCAAGACCTAAATGCATTGTTCTGACCTTTAATCTTCCATTGCTATATATACCATAAACCTCATCAATGCACTCCAATCCCCCCCTTATCTCGCTCAACTTCATGCCCGCCCTGTCTTGATAGTAAAGTATTGGTTGAAGCGTTACCGCTAACTCCCCCCCGCCTCCCCCCCATAGATCGGCATCCCCCCCATCTTCGAAGCTAATCAAGGCCACCCTACCCTCTCCGCCAAGCCTGGTCAGCACTTGCGCGCCTCCTCCGCCTATGTTATTGCTTGAACCATATGATTCATTCAACATGGATCCCAGCAATCCATTGCTTGGCCTCTTCAGTAGGTAGACCATCTCGATGTCTTCCTTATAATTAACGAATCTCGCCCTATACATATTGCTTACGGTTCCCGTGGAGCGATCTATGCTTACCCCCCCTATCCTAGTTGATTCTTGCACAATAAGCCTCTTTTCGACTTGCGTAGGTGACTCATCCGGCGTTGGTTTTAATAATTTTTTAATGATGGACTCCACAAACTTCAACAATTCGTTCCTCTCAATATATACATCGCCGGTTGATACATAGTACTTCCCATTTCCTCTCATATAGATGAGCGGGCCCCCCCACAGTAATGGTTCCTTATTGTAATTAATTAAATCTTGGGCGGAGATATCCTTTTCGCCGAATATCTCGCTCACTAATTGAATTAAATCCTCGAAGCTGTAACTCCCATTGATCAAACCATTACAGACATTCGTTAACCTGACATTTAGGTAATTGCCCAATGCGCCCAGAATAGTCGTGGGAGGCGGCACGCGCGTCACTGAGTCGACCGAGAATGACTCCGGGCCTCCTAAATCTCCCAAGCCCAGGTGAAGGGGGGGTTCAAGGGGGGGACTCACCAAAAGCCTTACTAAGTTGCTCATGGGTATCCCCTCAATATCTTGATGGCCTTGATAAATTCATCAATTATATTTTTTTCTGATTACCATTGGTGTCCCTATTAAACAGCAGTATGCCGTAAACCGATTTCTTAAATGAATCAAATGATACTTCCAAGTCGCTTGGCAAGTATTTAAGGCCATGATTGTTAACTATTATGTTATTGGATATCAAGCTATTCCATATGCTCGCCAACAATTCGTCATCGATATTCTTGGATAAGATCATCCTTATAATATCGGCGTATTTATCGTAATCCTCCGGTATGTTGTGGCTCAACGCGTTACCGATCATGAATAAGAATACCTTATTGAGGAAATCCACCGCGGTTCCCACGGTAGACAGAGAAGAACCATCGCTCAACGGAACAACTGCCGATGCATTGGATCTAGACTCGCTTATTGTTAATGCATCCTTCTCCTTTATATCCTTGTCTCCCCCCCACTTGGCCTCCTTGCTATTCATCTCCAAGTCCTCGGCGGCTCGCTTTATCTCCTCGTTCATATTATCCATTATGTTGACGAACCTAGCCGCAAAGCTTCTTCCAAACACTGTCAGAGCAGGGAAGTGATACTTGCCTACTGAGTGAAAACCTGGATTGGAACCTTGCGTGCTGCCCCCCCAATAATTCTTCCTCAAATCCTTAACCATGGCCAGCGCAACCTCGATGGGAGCCAGGGCAAGCACGTCGTCTCCGCCGCTGAAGATCATGCTGGAGACACTACCACCTAGATATTTGTAATCCGTTATGTAGATATCAGTTAGAGCGGTTATCATTAAAGCCATAGAAAGGGATGACAAGTAAGCGGGAGTCACCAATAACTCAATATTAGCTATATTTTGGCTGATTGATCTATAGACGTTTCCATATTCCTTCATGCCGTTATTGAAGAAATGATTCGCAAGCTCTTCCATTAAATTCGAATAGCTCTTCATATCTATCTTACCTCTACTTAGCTTCTTACCTATATTATCGGCATCTCCCCCCTTATTATCACATAGTTAGATCTGAAATGTATCAATTTCTTGTTTGGTCTCATCTCTATTTTCAAGTTTTTCAGTTCAGGGAAGTTTGGCAATCTCCTAAATACATTGATCAGCGTTTCCTCATCGATCTCATCCATGCATTTATTAAAATTCTTAACAGCTGACTCAACGCAATTCCCTTTCCCTGGACTACACAACTCGGTAATGCTTCTGCTATTATTTGATCCATTATGTGGTTTCAAGTAATTAGCGACTTGATTGCATGAATCTTTTCCCTCTATTTTCTCAATTAATTCCTTAGCATTGCTTGCAATCCATGCAATGGCAATATCATCGGTTGTATCAAATGGCAAAGCACTATCATGCCCCCCCATGCTTGACATAAATCTGTAATATATGGTCCTCTTCAGCAGGCATAGCGGTCCGATTTTCTCGCCTGGCTTCACTTGAGACACTAGGTTGGCCGTCACGTCGCCGTCACTTACGTTGAGCAGCTCGGCTATCATCTTCTTAGTGTCACTATCGTAATCCTCTCCATTCCTGGATTTCCTGAAGTGAAGTATTGCCGGTTCCTCTCCACAGATGGAGCAATACGAGTAACCTGTGGATTTCCGGCCATAGAATACATATTTAGAGAATGGATCCTCGCCTTTGACATTTGTTTTAACTATGTTATTTCCATTCATCTTGAACCAAGCCTTCGAGTAATTCATGATCCTCATCGACTTAATCACGGAATTATGGCGGAGGACATTTAGACCCAAGTCCAGTATAGCTCTCTTAATGTAATCATCATTATCCTCCTTCTTCTCCTTTTCTTTATTATCATTAATCGATTCACGATCGTCAGCATCACTTGACTCAGATATCTTAGTTATCTCTTCTATTGTTTTATTAATTGCCTCTATTCTACCCTTAAAGTCATTCAATAAGTCGTCTGTGATACCATTGTAATAACAATTTTCATCAATTTTATTTTGCTCAATGTAATTCTTGGCACATGAATATACTATACTTAAGTCAATTACATTAAACCTTGGATTTATTAAGCCATCGAATACCTCGCCGTCCTTGAATTCGCCGTATATCTTACTAGCAATCTTCATAAATTCCGTGGGTGGCGACCTTTCTTTCAGCATTATGTTAATTTCCTCATAATTCTTATCCTCGCAGCTACCGTTGAATGCCCAATCCATCAAACATTTATAGGCTTTCTTAAAATTATCGGCTAATAGGTTTTCAATATTTTCCATGCTTCCCAAATCTCTTGGGAGGATCAATTGTATAGTTCCTGGTATTATCGGTCGACTGATCAATAGTCGAGTTAACCATTTATCAACTTCACTGTATTCTTTGCCGCTGGATTCCATTTTGAAGATTAACTTCATGTAGAAGTCCAGTATAGCTCTCTTTATGTAGTCCTCAGCACTAATCTGGTTTAACTTACCTACCAGAAAAACATGATAGATGGGGGGTTCAACCTGAGGGTTGGCTTGATTATTATGTCAGGCCCATACTTCCACACAAGCGGCCACACCGCCAGCCACGCCAGCATTGATACCAGCCAACTGCCGGCCCAGAAATCACCGGCCTTCCTGGCAGCGTTTATCACGCGCTGTATGCCCGGTATGTCCAGCTCCACCAAGTAACCCCCTATAGTTCCATTGGGCCAGAGCATGTTGATCGACATGGCCGTTGCATAGACGTGATCGAATACGGAGTGGGTTGGCATCCTAGTATCGGCCAGGCTGGGCGGCAATCCATCGCTTATCCATTTTAGCTCATACATTGAATACAGCACGTGATATTTAATGCGAGAGAGCTTCTCCTTATCTAGCTCATTACCGTTATTGACTATATCCAGTATATTTTTTAGTTCCGTTATATATTTACGAACATCTGGGCAATTCACCGTATTTAGATCTACCTTTAATGTGGGATTGAATATATTATGAAGCTTATGGTATGAAAATACTCCTCCCCCCCTGTTCTTGCCGAGGGTCTTGCTTATCAACCACCTATCCATCGATGATGCCAATTTATCCGCTTCCTTGACCAGGCCATACATTCCACTTGAATTATTTATATCGCCGAACGGATCGGATAAGCCGAGCTCATACCACATCTCGGCGGCGTCCTCTTCATGAGCATCATTAAATCCCCTCGTCTTATCATAGCATCGACCGGTTCCATTCTTGCCTACTATAATCCACATTTTGTTCGGGGGGGATCATGCAGTAGAGCCCATGATTTATCGCCAAAATATTTCAACCAGTCCATTTTTGAACTATTGGATCACTACGTTAGATTTTTTAACTTTTGTGCCTTCAAAAAAAAACAAAACAATTAATGCCAAAGCTAATTTATCAATAATAAATTAATAAAAAATATATTTATGGAATACTAAGCCCAAGCAAATTAATAGATCTAATTTTCATCTCTCGTGTTATCCAGACAACTTAGAACTTTATCGTCTATTTCGATAACATAATCACTATCACTTTTCCTGATGCTGGTGCACTCACGCAGCAAGCCGGCATGTGCTATCAAGTTCCTATCATTGCCTCCAGGACACGGCGAGCACTCATCCTGTCTCTCAACACATTCCCATGGCAGTACTTTGCTATACTTGACCTTTTCATTGTTATTAAGCTGCTTCATTACGTCAGGACTAGCCCTATCTATTCCGTTCTTCATATTATTCAATTCATGCTTAACCATGGCCTCGATTGTTTTATTTACCTTGCTGAACAATTCAGAATTGAGTAATTGACTTAGTTTGTTAGTTGATCGCTTGCATGCCAGCTGCTCGAGCAAGCTCTCATATAGCCGCTCCACATTTATGCCGGGATTCTTGTATTTAACCGTTCTCCCATTTAAATCTATGCTGGCTTCTACATAATTGAACACGTCGTCAGCGACGCTGTGCAGGTTATCATTGCATAACCTATGCATGACTAGGGGCAGGCCCTTTCCGAGGGCCTCAATTATGGGAGACCGCGGTTGCGCCGGTACCTCAATTGTAGCCATATCCTCGCTGAGGAATTTCATGTAAAGCCAATCGCCCGGGGTGGCATTGAACGCACGTATCATTACCTTTCTAGCGCCCTTCATTAATAATAAGGATGCCAGAAATCTGCCTACGTGCAATGTAAGTGCTGGCATGAAATTTATTCCATGGGTTAAGTCTATGTCTAGATCAACCTGATCGCCTTCTACGCCTTCATCCTTTACTTTCTGCCATAATCCCCCCCACAGGAGCTCTCCAACTATTGTAGCTGGGTAGCTGGCCTCATACTTCCACGATATGTCCTTATATAGAGTAAAGGTGCCTCTCGATGCTGTTAGTATAATGTCCGTGTTACTAATAATTTTACTTGAAATGCACCGTATATAATTACGTGCCATATCCCTCCAACTTCTTAGATCACGTATGTCGGAGCCGGGAGGCGGCATTACGGCTTTTCCATCACCTAAGTCTGTAAGTATGTTCTGTTCCTTTGCGCATTCTTCGGTAATTGAATTACCAGCCGATTTGGAGACCGACGCAGTTAGCACGCTGTCAACTGCATATATTATATATTTGTCATAATTATCAGCGCAAACTATGGAGGCGATTCCATGCCTTCGCTCACTATTGCCGGAACCCTGTCTGGGGACCTCCATGCAATCATATTCAACCTCACGCCATGAGAGAGGATTACCCCAAGTACCTATATATATCCTCATAACGCATTAGTTAATTAATATTAATATAAAGTGATTGTTTAATCAAAAATGGCACTCAATTAAATATTATTGAAGTCTCTTCAATATCGGTTTCGGCGAGGCGTATCTCTCCAAGATGGATAGGTTTATTACATAGATCCATTCCGGTGACGCGTGAAGGAGGTCTTTAGATTAATCGATTCATTGATTAAGCTAAGGGATAACATAGGAGAGTACATATCGCAGGAATCGATTGACGTGGGCGATGGCGGTGCCGAGGTCGATTGTGGGGGGGAGGGCGTGAATGTCGAGTTAATTGATGAGGGAATTCATGACCAGCAGGGATTGGCTGGGGGGGCAGATTCCCAATCCACAATATTGAGGCTGGAGAATGCTGACGTCCACGTGGTTACGGGCGCGCTCCTCGGAGGCGTTAATGCATTGATACCTGGCCTGGATGGCGTTAAGTGGCTCGGCATAAGGCTTAGATTCAAGCCAAGCAATGCGCTGCTGAAGGACTTGGAGGGCTTGCTGGACGGTATAGCCTACTTCAAATCGGAATTATTGGAGAGGACATTTGATGGGTCATACAACGAGGAGGCAATTAGGGAGGAGATCAGGACTAATGTGGAGCTGAGGCTGGCGAGTGCATTTAGAGGCAGCGGCGTCCTAATGATGGATGGACCCATATTTTCCACGCCCAAGGTTCTCTGGATGAAGGATAATCCATACTCCGATCTGTATCGAATGTTAGCTGGAAGGAGGGTGAGCGCCTATGATGGGCTGAATATCATAGGCGTGGTGAAGAGGCTAAGCCAATCAACTTATTACTCCAAGTGCTTGGGACTGAACGTAGATGATGCCACGCTGGTGAAGAACGAGGTAATCAAGGCGTGGGGGAAGCAAGGCGTCCGTCAAGGCCAGGTTTGGGCCCATTAAGATAATTGCTGCGGGTTACTCGAAGCATTGCTGGTACGTCGCCGTCAAGCTGGGCAAGGATGTAAACGTGGTGAGGGTTGAGGCGCTCTCTCCTGGGCTAGCCGAGCGGGGAGCGGAGCTAGTCGCTAATTCTATGACTATCAGCGGCGTTCCACTGCCGATACACGCCGCAGACAAGATGGCGAGGAGACTGAATGCGGGGGGCGGTAAGATTGCTGGCTGCATCCCCCCCGTTGGCTTAACTTATGAGGGCTTGGAGGAGTTAGGCAGGGCGCTCAAGGAGTTGGGTGAGGCGGCGTGAGCATTGATTGCAGGACCGAGGTTGGCCTGATAACCAGGCAAATGCCGAGCGAGGTATCACTGGAGAAATCGGTTGCCTACATGGTTAGCAACTGCGACGAGGACTTCAGCGTTGGGGGGGATTACTTGGTGATAGAGTCCAACGGCACCAATTACTTAGCCAGAATAGCGGCGTCCAGGATAGAGGATATATTATCCGTGGCCAAGCCCCCCCGTGCTATCGCTAGAACATGAGCTGGGCATGGATGTGAGCTACATTCCAAAACTCGTCGCGCTGGAACTCATCGCGGAGTGCTCCAACGATAAATGCGCGCCGCCCAGTAGGCCCCCCAAAGATAAGATCTGTGGTGAGGGTGCCCAGGGAGGGGGGGGAGGTGGCTGGCATGCTGATGCTTCCGAGGATGGTATAACAATAGGCAATCTATCGCTGCCCAACGGCAAGGCTGTGGAGGGCAATTATGCTAAGCTGCCCCCTCAGCGCGTTGAATCACCACGTCTTGATAGTTGGAACCACGGGGGGGAGCGGGAAGACCACGCTAATGAAGAACATGGCATTGGAATTGATAAATAACTACCCAAAGGCCACCGTAATATCGCTGGATACCATTGGTCATTACCATCACTTGGCCATGAGTGGCATAGATGTGAGGGCTATAGTGCCGGTAACCAATAGCATGATTAGGAGGTACTTGAGAGGAGACGCTTTCAGGGATAGAAGAGGAATGATTCGAAGGTTCACGAGGGGCCTAGTCAGGGATTACTTGAATAGAGTATTCAAGTCCCACGGGATTAGGCTCAGCGTATCGAGGATAAAGGTGAGGGGGGGCAAGACCATTGGTAGGACGGAGGTGCCGTTGTTCATTGAGGTAACCTCGAGCGGCAATGCAGGGAGGATGACCTTGATCCCATGGGCGCTAGGCAGCAGGGCCATATTGCCTAGGGTGAACGCGGTGACCGGCATGTTAACGGAGCAGGCCAGCATGTTTTACAGTCGCATCCTGGAGCAGCTTAAGGCAAAGGCAAGGCCCTACTCAGTGAACGGCATTTATGCCTACCTAACCAGCCCCCCCAGCGAGACGCAGCAATCCGGCAGGGCTCTCCTAAACTACGAGGACTTGGCCAGGCGCATGGGGATTCACCCCCCCAGCACAATGGAAAACATAGTGAGGACTATTCTTGCAATCAAGGAGTCGGGGATCGTGGACGTCAAGCTGGGGAGGGGATCGTTGGAGCTGGGCGTTAGCGAGCCCAATTACGCTCGTATCCTATCGCCCGGCTATGTTACTGCGGATTTATCCAGGGCATCAGGCGTGGGACAGAGAATGGTTGTGTACAGGATACTTAGCAAGGTCTATAACTTCATGGGGCCCGAACACTTGGGCGATAGAGATAGAATGGCTGTCATAATGGTGGATGAGGCGCATTTATTCTTTCCACAGGCCAAGTCGGAGGAGGAGAAGGGCGTTCTGGAGCACCACATAACCAGGCTAACCAGGCTGGGCAGGAGCAGGGGGGGATAGCCGTCATATTCGCCACTCACATGCCGGAGGACTTGAACGATGCGGTCCTCCAGCTGACCAACACTAAGATAGTGCTTAGGAGCGAGGAGTCAGTGCTGGAGAGGCTCGGCGTGAAGGCCGAGGAAAGGCGGTTCCTCGTCACGGCAGAGGCGGGGGGGGTGGCTCACGTGCGGTCCTTTGCATATAGGTACCCCCCCGTCTACATAAAGTTCAGCCCTAATGCATACCACGTTGGCTGATGCACATATTATTCAGCTCCAATAGTTTGCCAACCCACTCAACCACCCTTAATCCACCATCCCGGACCAGCAAGCCAGCATCCACCAGCTCATTTACTACATCGCCGCTAGGATTTAATCCGTTCTTCACCATGCACAACGCCTCCAAGGCATCTCCCCCCCTAAACCCCCCCAGGGCAGCCGCGGGAAGATCAATGGCTTGCCGTCCTCCGACACGTAAACCAGCTTCGCCCCCCCGACGAGCCACGCCACCATGGAGGCCATGACTGCCTCCGGCTTTATCCCGCCGCTCATGCCGACATAGGCGTCGCATCCCATAGATACCTCATTTATTAAGGATTTTCCCATCGTATTGAGGAGGTGCAATAACCCGCTCCCCAAATCCCCTCCTCCGAACAGCTTGATTCTGGCATACCCCACTAACTCCGCAACATTGGATTTCGAGATGCTGCTTGCCAATGCCTTCATGGCCAGCTCAGCCACCCCCCCGAATCCGTGGAGAACAGCTCCGACCTGACTTGCTGATTCACTAAATCCTTGATTGAGTATAGCGTGGCCAGCTCCGCGCAGCAGGACTTGCCCTTTATACTTATGTAATCCGTCAAGGCATTCAACAAGTTACTGCCAAGCGCTAGTTTAGCCAACACCGAGTCCACGGAGATGTCGCGGGAGAGCGCTTTGCTTACCATATCTCTATACTCTGCTGAGATGAAGCCATCCGAGTAGGCGTTCCTTATGAGGGACGTACCCACCACAACCGCCGCATAGACGCACTTCATCACATTTTAACCGCAGATTACCAATAAAAACTTGATCACTTAATTTCTCGTCTCCATCCAATAATTATCAGCGGTTTGCCGCCTACTTCCTCCTTACTTGCCTCACATCCAACGTCCTTAAAGATTCTCATCATTTTGTCTACGCTGGGCTTATCGATTAACTCCTTGACTACTTCCGGGATTATATATGAAGATGCCAGGAAAGGCATATATACATTAATTTTAGTTATCAATAATCTATAAATATGTGCAAGCAATTGAGAATCTTCGTTTCCTATATACATAGCACCTTTGCTACATGGAGAACGCATTAGCTCCTCCTCCATGCTTAGCCCTATAATGAAATCTCTAGTGAACGGCACCGGCGTAGCAAGTGCAAAATCGGGATTATTCGCAATAATCAAGCTCTTGAATAATTCATAAATGTAATCCCATTTAATCGCAAACACTTCTTTTGCCTTTAAGTCTAGATAAGATATACCATCTATTAGGAAAGATGGAACGAGCACTACCAGATACTTATCATTATCTATTACCTTACCAACTAGTTCAATGCTATTAAATGGCTCACTTAAATGGTCACAAGAATACTTTACTATTCCGCTTCCATCTCTACCGATAGGTACCTTGCTGCATCCAGATAATTCAATTTCCTTTATAGATCCGAATTCTAGAATGAACATCAAACATCACCTTGTACCCTTGCATCCAATTACTCTACATTGTTTTTTATTACATTTATTGTAAATTTTTTTTATTAATTTGTCAGGAATTATCAGTATAAATTTAAAACCTATTGATCCTGCCACATGTAAATAATCCCGCAATATATTATTCTTACTGGACCCAGTGTTGGAACCGCACGCACACTCTACCATGAATCTATAGATATATCCTGGTTTCTTACGACTCACAGACACCAACAAGCATATATCCGGGTTTAGACTTCCTGATCTTGAGCATTTTTCACACTTGATTATAGTTCCATTTTTTATTCTATTACTACATTCATCTAGTCTACAGAGGCCTATTTTAACCGGTGTGTAATTACTTAATTCCTTTATTGCCTTTATTAAATCATGGTTTGGATTTAATATACCACACTCGCAATCAACAACTTTATCGGAATTAATCGGCATGCCTTGCGAATTTAAGTCGCACGATGTAACGGAATAATATGATGGATTCATCTAAGAGGACACCTCCATATATGCCTCGTGTTCTTCTTCGAATAGGTCAATGTCACTTAACTCATTAATAGATTTAATTTCCTTTATCGTTCCTTCCTTAAACACGTATACTGTTGCCTTCTTTTTGATGGCGAGCAACGGTATGAGCCCATTATGTGTTTCCATTATTATTGGAAAACCATATTCTTCATCGCTAAGCAGGCCGAATAGTCCGCTTAAGTAATCGACATGGAGCCCAAACTCTGCTGTATCTATATATACGAAAACTGCTTCTCCAATATCGCTTAATATCCGTGCCATAGATAATGCGGATGCTATCAGCGATAATTGCCTTATTCCGGTGCTAATGAATTCCTCATTGCATATCATCTTTTTATTATCATATATGTCGGTAAGGCAAGGTGTTACTCCAACCGCTCTCAGCCGATATCTTGGCTCGATCCCCCCCGTCACTATATCATTCAGATACTCTAGATATGTTAAGTAAAGTTTCCCCCCCAAGTCCTCTTGTGTATATGATCTTTTGAGTATATTACCCACCAATGATTCGATGCTCACTATATTGCCAAAATGGATTTCATTATTCATAGATGAAGATGGACTAATTCTAATTGATCCCCCCCACGAGATCGTTATTATAGCGTATGGCTTATTGCCTATTGCACGAAACGGTAGAGATCCTTCCGAGCAGTTACTCTCACTCTTCACCTCATTACCATCGTACTTAAAGGTGATCCTTAACTTGCCTTGGCTCTCCCTTACTTTTTCCAGGATTAATTCACTACTATGGGCCCCCCCATCGCTGAGAATTGCATTTGAATTATCCTTGTCAAAATTAACCAGCAAACATAGGTCTCTGATGGGTACAGTCGCGTCTAGGGATCCAAATGCTAAAATGCGGTCTAGAACTTATTGTAGTGCTTTTTCCTGAATTATTGGGACCGTAGAAAATAATGGGTCTGTTATCGAATTCAACGCTTCCCCCCCTCTCTATGGGCCCCCCCATGTTCTCCAACTCCAATCTATACATTATAATTATTGCATTAATGAAGATTTAAAAGATTATCTTTATTTTATGCAATGAATTTCTTTATTTTTTATTTTGTACTGAATCTACCATATCCGAGGGCCGTCTTTGCCCCCCCCAATCCCTTGATAAATGCGCCCTTCAACGCCTCTATCAACACCTGCGCAGTGCACATGCCTTGACATTCATTGCCCATTTGAGCCGCGTATATATAGTCACCGGGCGCGTCTGTCTTGCACTTTACCATCACTTTATGCTTAACTCTTTTTCTGTTGGCCATTATTACTACCCTGAAGCCGATACCCTTGGAGACAGTGAGGAAGGGCAGTGGGGGGGTTGGACTGACGTCGGTCTCGCTTATTGCTCCCTCGACCTCCCTGTAGTGGGGGGGATTAATTATATCAATGCTCAATAACCCTCGCCCAGAGGGGCAGTAAGTTGGGTATGAATCCAGCACTACCACGGGGGGAAGCCTCAACTGGACTTTTCCTGGCATTAACTGGACTCAACGCCGTGAGGCACGGAGCCGCACTGGGGGGGCTAGACTCAAGTGCTCCCCTGAGGGAGGTAGAGGGTATATATGGCAGGTTAGCTATGGGATCCCAGGCAATGCCCAGCTCCAGGGCCTCCATGTATGGATTGCTGAGGCCTATGGCTAACCTGCTCGTCAAGATGAAGGTGGAATCTATTATTTTCTCATAGCCCAACCCGATAAGCGCGTCTCTGACTTGATCCATATGGGCATTAACATCCCTCACTAAGTTAGAGATACTATTACAACTATATGTCCCTACAAGCCTTTTCATTATAGCCTTCACTCGCTCGTTAATCAGTTCCCTATAATTGGAATTATTAATGCTTCTTCCACTTAATGCTCCTCCAGTTATTATTTCATTTATGGATTTCACGTATTTGAGCCTAATGTAACTTATCGCATTAGTTGATTGATTCATTATATCATGAGTTGGTTGAGTGGGGGGGTTCACGGCCATGAATGCCACCTAATTCCCCTTCTATTAAGGTACTCAGTGAATTCATTCAACGCAGTATAGGTGGCATTGATTATATCGTTCTCGCTTATATTTATCGGCTTGTTTCCCCCCGTCGATCCACATCAATTTCCTGGGCCAATCGGCAGATGTTAACACTGTCAGATAGCTGGTTTTCCCGTGTACTGCGAGCAGCATGGGGGGGGAAGCCCTCCTATCCGAGCCGCTGGTAATCTCGTAGCCCGTGCCCCCCCTCTGTTCTCTGGGCAGTCCCAATATCCATGCCATGAGCCTAAGCCTAAGATCATCCTTACCTCTTGGATCACCTCTTGTAGCCCTAGCCCTCTCCGGCCTCAAGAAAAAGTTGTGTAGAAGCTGTAACTTATCCTTGCCGGCCTCCATTGTGATTACTTGGAATGAAAATAGTTTTTGATCTCTATTACTCCTATAATTCCTATCAACGCAATTAGTCAAGTCGCTGATAGTCACGCTTGGTATGGGAGACAAGCTGCATCTGCTCCTTCCACTGCTCCCCCCCGCCATTCTCTCCAGAACGTGATTACCCACTACCTTATCTACGTAATTCATTGCCTCATTTACAGCATCGCCTATTCTCCACTCCATATTGAAAAGCCGAGAATAATTACCCTCAACTTGTATATCCAAGCAACCCCAACCCCCCCCTCCTACCCCCCCCTTGCCAAGCACGATAAGTTCAAGGCCAGACCAAGCGCGCCGAGCGATGCCTTCACTGCATCACTGCTTAGCCCGCAATTTAAGTGATCATCTACTATAATTCTGATCCTCAATTGATCCAAGTACTCCACCTGCCTCTTGCCCAGAGTGAGAAGCTTAACCCTGTTCAAATCCCTTATGTTATAATCATTGTTGGCTATCTTGGGAGACACATTATCCATGGTCTCCACCTCTATGCTAAAGCAAGATGCTCTGTGCTTTTTCCCCCCCCTACCGACGTACCCAAGCCCCCCCATATCGATGCCGACTATCTCTGAAATAACGCTTGCCTCCGCCTTTGTGGGCGTCTTGACGGCGTTTTTATTGGATTCTCCATTGAGTAATCCCCTATTGAATAAGGCGCCGGCCACCAGTGACCTAGCCCACCAACGCCAAATCCCCCCCTTCACCTCGCTGGGCCTTATCGGGTAGTCCACATCTACCTCGTTCGGGTCGGCGGAGCCTGATAAGAGGGGGGGCGTCGCGAGGCTTGCGCTTATCTGAGCCAATACCATTTAATCGCCTGTTGGCTTCTCTATGGAGCCTCCGCTAGTCTCTTCAATTGAACCGCGAACAGCAGCAATTTATTGTCGGCCAGCAGCTCCGCGTTGCCAGCGTTTAATTGATTTATGACGTCAATCAACGTGCCTGCCTTGCTTATGGTACTCAACTTAATCAATGCCTTCACTAAACACGCGCCGTACAATTCATAGGCCTCATTGCTTACCTTGCCGCTTTCCTTCAATTTCCTAAATACATCCTCAATGGAATTACTGCCTAGCGCTATGCCTAGCTTTGAGAGGCCCGTCTCGTTTTTATCGCTTGACTTTGACAATATATAACTCAAGACATACGTTGAGCCGTTGTAGTATAGGTCGGTCAACATGTCCCTACACCTAGACCTAAAGCCGGACCTGACTTCTTTGTCTCCATCCCTGTCCCCGAACACCTTGTTGAAGGCTGTAATGCATTCTACGGCCAGATCCAATACGCCGTCCCTGACCTGGACGGAACTCACTCCAACCACCACAGCTTAGCCAGCCCCCCCTTCCCTACAGTTTCCTTACCGCCAATCACCACGGAGCCCAACTTCGTCAGTTTCTCACATATCTTGCGTGGATCCTTTAATTCATCATTGGACGCCTTGGTGCTGCTGCATAAAACCGCCGACGCATCAATGAGTGCTGGGGCAGGTATTCCTCCTCCCAGAGCCCGCCCGAGACCACAGTCTTCGTGGCCCTATCCAGCCTCACCCTGGTCTGCACTATCAAGCTCCTCCTCACAATGTCCCGGATAACATCATCATCCACTACCACCAATCCAGCGGCCGATACCTTGTTCCCCAATTCGCCTCCAAGCAGATCGGCCAGTTTCTTCTTGACTCCTTTTTGATCTATTTTGGCCTCCAGCTCCAACTCATTTATCACAACCTTATCATTTATTGTATATTCTCCGGCGCTGGCCAGCGATTTTCCATTGCCCATGGCCTCCCTAACATCACTGATCAATTTATCGAGATCCTCATGTTTCTTTCTATATGATTCCTTGAGATGACCATTAAGTCCAGACAATGCATATAGGTAAGTGGAGTAATAGCTCAGTAAGTGGGGAGACGTAACGTAAACCCAAACCCCCCCCTTAATGACCTGGCGGGAATCAGGAGAAGCCTGGCATCCAGGAACGATACCGCGGATGAATAATCAGGAGCCCCCCCCGCCTCTGGTCCGAATATTGCATTCACTTCCTTCCTGCAATTATCATCACCGCAATCAAGCGCGAAGCTGCTCCGCACGGTTCCCTTCAACTCGCTTGCCCAGATAACCGGCATGTCGAACTCATCCCGCTGGATCTGCAAGTCAACTACATCGCCCCCCCCTACCGCTGCCAGGATGCATCGGCGTCAATGCTTGAATGAATAACAGCCTAGCTTGATTGCCAGCCGCACTAGAAGCAGATGTCGCCGAAGTAACCCCGCTCATGCTCATAAATGCGAGAGGCAACGCTTTCTTATAAAATTATCCCCCCAAGTTATCAGCAAAATAACTAACATTACCTACACAACAAGATAACTCATCGCTTTGCACATTATAATATATTTTTATAACAACTATACTAACCTCCTCCCAGTCCAAAGAAGCAAGTATCATTCCATTATTACAATAATTCATTAGCCTTACAATTCAATTATTTTATAAACTCTGCCCATCCAACAGAGCCAATAATATTTACCATTCCTCACTCTCAATTCTTTATGTAGATTCTGCATCATTAACCGTATTAATTAACCACTCCACAGCATTGACTCTCAATTCTTTTGTAGATTCTGCTTTTACCCCCAATGCGGAGCTGAATTTCCCGCGCGCTCTCAATTCTTTTGTAGATTCTGCAAATCATGTGAAATCCATAGGGGGGGTAGAGCTAGAAGGGCTCTCAATTCTTTTGTAGATTCTGCTGGGCAAGGTGAGGCGGCAGACTCTCGGAGCCGAACACACTCTCAATTCTTTTGTAGATTCTGCTTTTTCACCTTTCTTTTTTCTCCCCCCCTCCCACATGGTCTCTCAATTCTTTTGTAGATTCTGCATGATACTATCATAATTAGTGCTAACGGAGATATACTCTCTCAATTCTTTTGTAGATTCTGCAACGCCGTACACCGAGTCATTGCTCCAAGACACTACCCTCTCTCAATTCTTTTGTAGATTCTGCTCTCAGCCACTCGTTGGAAATGAGGAATGGATGCCTCACTCTCAATTCTTTTGTAGATTCTGCCTAAAGAATTCCTCGGCAAGGGAAAGAACGCCGAGGAGTTCTCTCAATTCTTTTGTAGATTCTGCCCATAACCTGGAAGCAAGCCGCGGGCGAGATAATTCTCTCAATTCTTTTGTAGATTCTGCTTGAATGAATACATAACTCATGCGTCAAAGGTATACTACTCTCAATTCTTTTGTAGATTCTGCTTCAACAAACCGGTTTCGAGCCCGATACAATCTTAGATCCCTCTCAATTCTTTTGTAGATTCTGCTATGAAGCGGTATGGGTAGTAGTACTTGTCGCCGTCCGGCTCTCAATTCTTTTGTAGATTCTGCTGCAGTTTTTGGAGAAGGTGAGGATGAATGGATCTTACTCTCAATTCTTTTGTAGATTCTGCGTAACCACAACACCCGATCCTCCGGTTCCTTCCCAACTCCTCTCAATTCTTTTGTAGATTCTGCTGGATCCAGTGTTCACGAATGATTTAGAGGTGCCGATCTCTCAATTCTTTTGTAGATTCTGCTTAACGTTTCTTAATGATGTGAATAACGGTAATGCAGTAACTCTCAATTCTTTTGTAGATTCTGCGCCCTGCCTTTATCAAGCCGCATGGTCTCTCTCCCCCCCTGGAATCTCTCAATTCTTTTGTAGATTCTGCCTGCTGCTCCGCCACGAAGGTGTGGTAGATCTTGGGGTAGCCTCTCAATTCTTTTGTAGATTCTGCGATAGTGACTTAGTTGATTCATATGTGTGGCTGAAAAAGAACTCTCAATTCTTTTGTAGATTCTGCCCTCAAGGATGTTTTAGCCTTTCTCGAGAGGGTAAAAACTCTCAATTCTTTTGTAGATTCTGCGGTTTGGGCAGCCTTTTCGGCTGCCTCCAGGTTTTGGTCTCTCAATTCTTTTGTAGATTCTGCGGGGGGGAGCCGGATCCAGGCTTCCCCTGGACGTCCAAGGAGACTCTCAATTCTTTTGTAGATTCTGCCCAAGGGCCTCCAGGCCCTTGAAGAGCAAAAGGAAGAGGACTCTCAATTCTTTTGTAGATTCTGCTTTGCCGTGTCGCAAGAGACGGACGCCGGCGAGATCCTCTCCGCTCTCAATTCTTTTGTAGATTCTGCTTTAAAGGGGGGGAATTTCCAAATGGGGGGGATCCCCTTAAACTCTCAATTCTTTTGTAGATTCTGCGCCGAGCGAGCTTAAGCAATTCATGGAAACACGGCCAGGCTCTCAATTCTTTTGTAGATTCTGCATGGATGACAGGGTAGCTCTGGACGCGGTGAGCCCGGCTCTCAATTCTTTTGTAGATTCTGCTATCAATCATTTCCCAAAACATCGACGTCGTCCACTCAACTCTCAATTCTTTTGTAGATTCTGCGAACAAATGAGGACGATCTATTGTACCGGTACGTCCCGGACTCTCAATTCTTTTGTAGATTCTGCGTAAGGATGACTCAATTGATAGCGGACAGTTAAATATTCACTCTCAATTCTTTTGTAGATTCTGCTGGACGTTTACTTTTTTGAGGTGAGTCTCGATGAGTGACTCTCAATTCTTTTGTAGATTCTGCTATGAAGAGGCTGATAAAGAATAGGGATAACGTAATTTGCCTTCTCTCAATTCTTTTGTAGATTCTGCTTAGGTTTAACATCGCCAACAACCTGGTTCAAGCATACTTCTCTCAATTCTTTTGTAGATTCTGCGAACCGGAGAGCCTCGAGCTGCTCATCACGTCTAGATCTCTCAATTCTTTTGTAGATTCTGCTAGTATCATTGTAAATCCCACGTCTAAGCCCATAGACGTCTCTCAATTCTTTTGTAGATTCTGCATGAGTTTGGGAGAATACTTGAAAGAAAGGGGGGGGATAATAATCTCTCAATTCTTTTGTAGATTCTGCCAGGCTCATCTGCAGCAGCTGGACAATTCTACGTTACCGCCTCTCAATTCTTTTGTAGATTCTGCGAGTGACGACATAAACTTTACGTCATTCACTAATAGTCTCTCAATTCTTTTGTAGATTCTGCGATAGTATAATCTCCTCGCTTTCATCGCTACCGCTCTCAGCTCTCAATTCTTTTGTAGATTCTGCTCAATCAATTAAGCGAGTCACTACGCCCACTAATAGCTCTCAATTCTTTTGTAGATTCTGCAGCAATAAGCTCCCCAAACACGTGCCCACATCGCTTGAGGCTCTCAATTCTTTTGTAGATTCTGCCTGATGCTCACCGCTGAGGCTGCTAGGTTGATCGGAGCTCTCAATTCTTTTGTAGATTCTGCAGTGGTCGAAGTGCGTCTCCGACGGTCTGCTGAACGCCGACTCTCAATTCTTTTGTAGATTCTGCGCCTACCCGTCCCCCCCGCTCAAGCCATGAAAATAGCGGCTCTCAATTCTTTTGTAGATTCTGCGGTGCTGGGAAGGAGTACAGGAACTTAATAATCCTCGTGACTACTCTCAATTCTTTTGTAGATTCTGCCGGCCGCTACCTCATTCGATATTTCTTATATCCATTTGGTCTCTCAATTCTTTTGTAGATTCTGCTGAGGCAGTCATTCCAGCGAGAACCAGCGACTTCCAGAGCTCTCAATTCTTTTGTAGATTCTGCAGGTTGGCTTGAACCCCCCCAAGGCTCACCGCGGGCTTGTGACTCTCAATTCTTTTGTAGATTCTGCAGGCGACGGGCTTTATATCGTTCATAAGAATCTTGTCATCTCTCAATTCTTTTGTAGATTCTGCGGGATTCCCCCCTCTCGGACGCTCTCAAGTTTTTGGAGAGGCTCTCAATTCTTTTGTAGATTCTGCAGATGAGTGACGATATAAACTTTTCAACCTTCTCCTCAAGCTCTCAATTCTTTTGTAGATTCTGCTGATGGCTCTTGGATTGGGCACTAGCCAAGTGCAAATGTCTCTCAATTCTTTTGTAGATTCTGCTCGTATGCCGCTACCGCTGCCGTTCTATTCAGGTTTATCTCTCAATTCTTTTGTAGATTCTGCAAGGATGCAGGGAAGGCCGTGATAGAGTTAATCTATTTTCTCTCAATTCTTTTGTAGATTCTGCGAGGACGTTCAAGTTCAAGAGAATGCCCGTCCCCCCCTACCAATCTCTCAATTCTTTTGTAGATTCTGCAGGTAAAACGGAAACCACGTGAAAAAGGGTCGAGGACTCTCAATTCTTTTGTAGATTCTGCTATACAGCCTCACCTCCACATCCACCACCTCACCCCCCCTCTCCTCTCAATTCTTTTGTAGATTCTGCGCAAGGTGAAGAAAAGGCCATGAGTAAAGGTTGGCGTTCAGCTCTCTCAATTCTTTTGTAGATTCTGCGGTTCAACCCTGAGGAAACGGATTTCAGTGATGAAATATGCTCTCAATTCTTTTGTAGATTCTGCGCCTTGAGGGGGAATTTCTTTTCCGGGATTCCCCCTTAACTCTCAATTCTTTTGTAGATTCTGCGGGAAGCCAAGCGAAGAAAAAACCACCCCCACCAAGTGCTCTCAATTCTTTTGTAGATTCTGCTTATACTATCTACTACAGCCTCATCATCCTCGTACTTGCTCTCAATTCTTTTGTAGATTCTGCCTAGCATTGTTCAGGACGCAGCCGTCAGGCTTGGAGACGTGGGCTCTCAATTCTTTTGTAGATTCTGCGGGGGGGAGATATTACTATTCTTTCATCTACGGGACTGAATACGCTCTCAATTCTTTTGTAGATTCTGCTTAGTCAGCACTGATTGATTGATTGACTGCATCGCCTCTCTCAATTCTTTTGTAGATTCTGCTTGAGGAGAAATACAGCTTTGACGTAATCATCAAAGCACCTCTCAATTCTTTTGTAGATTCTGCGCTTCAATCAACGTTCTCCCCCCACTCATCGCCGCGATCCCCCCCTCTCAATTCTTTTGTAGATTCTGCGGAGCCCGTCACTATTCGGTTTGTCATGCGTAATAATCTCTCAATTCTTTTGTAGATTCTGCAGCCGGTGACGGGAACGGAGGAGTGGGTACCGCGTAATATCTCTCAATTCTTTTGTAGATTCTGCTCATCTATGCCTCCGCGATCACGGCGATAACGAGGACTCTCAATTCTTTTGTAGATTCTGCAATAGCGGGTACGCTGATCCTGTCGCTTGGGGGACGGAGTCTCTCAATTCTTTTGTAGATTCTGCACTTAACGTAACCGTCTACGCTCGGCGAGGCCGTCACGTCTCTCAATTCTTTTGTAGATTCTGCCTATCTGCGTGGACTCATTAAAATTACGGGCAATGGTAGACTCTCAATTCTTTTGTAGATTCTGCGGGCGGGATCACGGGGGCGTGAATGCCCCCCCACCGCCTTAATCTCTCAATTCTTTTGTAGATTCTGCACAACATGTCGGCTAGAGACATTTGAGGATCGCCTCTACTCTCTCAATTCTTTTGTAGATTCTGCTTACGGCCGATCAACTTGACGTTTACTTTTTTGAGGTCTCTCAATTCTTTTGTAGATTCTGCCCGCCATTCTAAAACCGTGGATTCTCGCCCACAGAGTCTCTCAATTCTTTTGTAGATTCTGCGCAACTCTTGAGTCAGGTACTGGAGGAGGAGAGGAAGACTCTCAATTCTTTTGTAGATTCTGCTGGGAAGCGATTCGTTCACGGCCTCGTCATAAATGAGCTCTCAATTCTTTTGTAGATTCTGCTGTAAGTTTTTATTTGGGTGGTCTTTTTTAAGTTTTTTGTTTGTTTCTGTTTTTTGTGGTTTTTGTTTTTCTGCCTTGGAAAACCGCTCTGGGGGGGCGTGGAGCAACGTGCTTTTTTCAAGGAGCGGCTCAAGGCGCGGGCCCGGCTCCATTAAAAACTGAAAATAAGGGAGAGCCGATTTTCAAGGAAAAAAGCAAGGCGCACCCCCCCCAGAGAAAACCACCCATACTAACTAAACAGTTATGTTAATGATACTGATTGTGGAACCAAGTGTTTTGAGGATATTTGAGAATTATCGCTTATAATAGGTATTGAGGAGTTTCTTCCTAATTGCTCTAACCTTAAATGAAGTATTTAAAAATAAGAATCACGTGATGACCATATCATCCATTCATAGTTTGGGCATGTCCTAATAAGCCTTGGAAAGCATGAGCGGTCAATGCATTGTCCTGAGGGTTAAAAGGGGGGGGACGGCGGCTTACCGTGGATTGCCCATCCACTCCCCCCCTATGCTTTTGGGCATGGTTAGGGTCACGACGTAGTTGGGTTCGTCCACTATCTCCGAGATCCTCAGGTTCCCCCCCACCACGCTGCTCAACACGTACCCCCCCTCCTCCGGCGTTAATCCGTACCACTTGCCCAGGATGGCCAGCATGTCCTCTAGGGCCTCCACGGCGGCTCGGTGCAAATCGCTGGATATGCCCATGGTTGCTATCACCTCCCCCCCAGGTTCATCCCTGGAGGGCGCCATTGTGAACGGCCTCCCCCCCACCCTAAGCCCCCCCTTCACCACGCTGGCCCTCACAACCACGCTCGCGCTTGTCTCTATCGCGGTGCCCGACACCTCCCCCCCATCCCCCCCTTGGCTCGCGTGGGGGATCCGCCAGGGATAGGAGGGCGCCCTCCACGCTCACTGGGAGGTATATCCTGGCCCCCCCGACCCCCCCGTGCAGCCTGTTATCCATATTACCCCCCCCGAAGCTCTGGGGCGGTATCATGCCGAACTCCCCCCCCTCACCCCGGCGCCACGCCCACCACCCCCCCCAGGAACGGCTTGACCGGCACCCTAATGCCCCCCCTCAGAAAGCCGCCCACCGCTTGGGCGCGGCCATCGCCTATCCTCCAATGCACCAGTAGGTCCTTGAACCTGCCCTTGAGCAGGCCCATGAAGCTCAGTATTGCTGACCAACCCCCAATCCCCCACCTGCATGTCCAGAATGTCCACAGCCAAGACGTCGCCCGGCTTCGCTCCCTCCACGTATATCGGCCCCCCCACCGCTGCGTCGAACTTGGTGGAATCCGCCCTAGCCAGGTCCTCCGCGCCCATCCCCCCCGGCCTCACCTGCATTGTGGACGCGTCCGGTATTATCACCTTGAACTTCTCCCCCCCATCCCCCCACCCGGGCGATGGGCTTTAGATCCGGCCTCCACTTGTAGTGGAGGTTCTCCTCCCTAGTGCCGTCTATCACTATCACGCCTCCTCACCCTCCTCCAGCCTTGGATTCGCCGGCCTCCTCCAGGAGTAAATAAAGGTGCCTATTAACCAAGCCGCCAGGAACGCGACGCCCACCAGCACGGGGGTGCTTATGGCCGTGGTGGCGAACGTGGCGTAGATGGCGTACAAGTAAATCGCTGATGCAATAGCCGGAACCACGGCGTGAAGCACATTGAAACTCCCCCCCCTGTGCCTCGTGTATAGCGGGAACGCTATGTTGAGCAACGTGTGCTCTATGGGGGGACCAATGCCAGTCCACAGCCCCCCCGTTACCAGGAACGCATTCAGCGGCCCCATGGTGAGGCCCAGCGCCAGGAAGATCAAGACCCCCCCAATTAATGTATTGATTATCAAGGCTATGTGGGGACTTCCGTATCTTGGGTGTGCCTTGTACGCCGCGGAGAGGAATGCCCCCCCATCCTTAGCCATGGTATACATATCGCGTGCGGCCGCATTGATTATGGCTATGGTATCGCTGAAGCCGCTGTTTATGGTTAAGGCGAATATTACCCAGAACAACGGTGGCCCGCCGTACTTCAGTATCTCAATTAGGCCTGGAATGAAGTTTTGGAAGTAGGTAGATGCATTGGAGGCCCCATCCAATTATTAAATAATAAATAGTAAATATGAAGAACACCGCGTAAAGCCCTATGACCGCTATCAATCCCCCCCTCCTTATGTTCTCCCTGGGCGCCTTCGCCTCCACCCCCCCGAAGAATACCATGGTTCCCCCCCAGCCTGAGATAGCGGTAAATGTGAAAACTATCGCAGTGCCCACCCCCCCAACCCACCCAGTCGGCGAGTAGTGAGGAGTGAACACAAGGGGGATTCCATGGATGCGGCACATGCGTCAAGACCACTATGCCGGCTACCATCAATGCAGCCATCTCGGCCAACCCTGTCCATAACAAGTACCTGACGCTGGGCTTTACCCCCCCAGATACGGCAGGACCAAAGCGAGGGCGGCGTCCAGCAATCCCATCGGAATCCATGACCACGAGGGCAAGCCAATCCCCCCCATTAGGCCAAGACCATATTGAACCACTAAGCCGTCTCCAGGTATATGAACGGCGTTGCCCCTATCATGCTGTAAAGAAGATAAACCCAGCCGGCCCAGGTCCCAGGCCGCGTGCCTAGCCCCCCTCTCAATAAGCCTGTAATAGCCTCCGCTGGATGCAACGTACCTCGAAAACTCATATACTGGGTAAGCGGCCAATGCTATGGTTATTATGGCTATTACCATGGATAAGGGCTCCGACCCATACGCGAATGCCACCGCCGCGCTCAACGTGGCCAGCGACGCTATTGCGGGAGAGCGGTGAAGCTGATGGATACATAGACGAGCTCCCAGAAAGTCACGACGCCCCTCCGCAAACCAGGCTGAGAACTCATGTGATTCGCATGGATTATGGTTTATAAGCATTATATGTCAAGTTCTCCCACAAATATGATCAACTTCATCGCCGTTACTAGTCATTCAACACTTGCCGGCCAGTCCCAGATCGTAAGGCTCGTGACCTCCCCTCCTCTCCACCACGGCTTCATAGTACTTGAGCAAGCCATCCCTGAACCTGGGGTGCGCGCAGTTCTCTATTATTGCCCTAGCCCTATCCCTGGGCGGCAACCCCCCCTCAAGTCAGCCACGCCTTGCTCCGTCACCACCACGTCCACGTAGTGCTCCGGCACGTCCACGTGCCCCCCCGTCGCCGGCACTATCCTGGACACCAGCCCATCGCTCGTGGTGGAGGGCAGGGCGATTATGAGGAGGGAGGCGCTTGGGGGGGCGAAGTCCACCGAGCCCCCGACTCCGTTATACACGTCGCCGCCTATATGGGATATATTGGCGTTGCCGTATATGTCCACCTCCAGGGCCTGTTGAATGGATATGACGCCCAGTCTTTGAATCACCTCTGGATTATTGCTCACCTCCTGCCCCCCCCTTATCACTACCCTACCCACGAAGTCCCGGTAATCCCCCCCGAGGAACTTGTCTAGGCGAGGCTCCTCGCCCGGCAACGCGTAGAGCGCGGAGGCGCTGATGCCGTTAATGGGGGGGCCGCCGATCAACTCGGTCCACTTCACGGGAAGGGTCTCTGCCCAAACGCCGAGGCTTAGGCCGGAGCCCTGGACCGCGTCGGCCAACGCGCTGGCCAGGGGGCCTCCCCCCCCGGGCTGCATCACCAACCTACCCGCCTCCCGAAGCCTCCCGAAGAATCCACGCCCCGCCTCCTCCGCCATGAATTCAACCGCCTTCTCAGCTATCTCGCTCTCCACCCTGGCCGGCGGTTTGTAAGACTTGGTGACTCCCTCACCCGCGTTCGTAATGATCACGGCGCTATCTTCTCCCTCGGCAGCATTATCCGGGCCCCCCCGCCTACCCTATCCGTCACGTTCCTGATGGGGGGGATGACCTCGCCGTCGCCCGGGGGGGAGTACGTGTCGTGCAGGCCCTCCAGAACCGGCTTGGACTCATTGACCTCTATCACAACCTTATCCGCGCCTTGAATGAAGGATGGAACCGCGTCCAGCGATATGGATGGAACCACGCCGCAATCATCCATCACGGCCGTCGCCTCGAAGACCGCCAAGTCTACCTTAATGAAGCCCCCCTCCTAACCAATTTATTGAACTTATTTAGGCCGTAATCGAAGAAGGAGAGGGACCCCCCCCTGTTGGCCAATTCCTTATACAGGCCGCCGCTGAGGTAGGGGGGGTACCTAGCCCTCACGGCGTTAGGTATCCTAGACAGGGCATCCTCGTAAGCCGCAGACGTAGCGCCGCCCGTCAATAACGTGAGACTGAAACCGCCGACCTCGCCCACGTAATCGGCGAGGGCCCTCGGGAACTCCTTGGGCACAGCCACGCCGCTCATGCCGCCCGTAGCTATCGTGCCGACCCGCGGCACAAGCCTCCTAACAGCATCGCTGGCATCCATTACTAAGCCATCTAGGAGCCCGCACTTGACCCTATCCATCACCAACCCTCACCCGCTCTACACGCGATCGCCCTTTAAGGATTGCCCAAGCACCGCTGATGAGCAACTCCCCCCCTACCAAGCCGCGATTACCTCCTGCAATGCCTTTGCTATTGCCCCCCCTCATCCGTCATGGATTGAAGGAGACTCCCGATTCTCTGTTTGTTGTTTCGTGGTTGACCTAACGTTGATTTTATAAATAGGAGAATTCACCTATTTATAAAGCCAAACCCACATTCCCCCCCCAACCCATGCCCAAATTAAAAGCACTATATTATGGTTAGTGCACTATGATTATTTGTAGTATTATTAATAATATTGAGTTAAAGTTATTAATTCCTTCTGGTCGTGAAGTGTATGGGATTGATGAGCGAGGAGCATGAGTTGGTGAGGAGGGCGGCGAGGGAGTTCGCCGAGTCTCGTGTGGAGGCGGTGGCTAAGTCGATGGACATGGATCAATACCCGCGGGACTTGATAAGGGAGGCGGGGGGGAGGCAGGGTATCCTCGCACCCACGGTGCCGCCGGAGCACGGGGGGGGCCTGGGTACGACTTGAGGGCTGGGGGGGTGGTGGTTCTGGAGGAGTTGTCCAGGGCCAGCGGTTCCTTCGGCCTCCTGGTGGAGGCGCTCGGCGTCCTCTTCGCGCACACGCTCAATAGGTTCGGAGCGGGGGGGGATCAAATGAAGGCTCTGGAGGAGGTGGCCAGGGGGGGGACGCGGTGGGCGCCTTCGCCTTGAGCGAGCCCTGCTGCGGAAGCGACGCCGCTGCGCTGGAGACAAGGGCGGAGAGAAGGGGGGGAGGGGAGTGGAGGGTAAGCGGCCACAAGATGTGGATAACCAATGGCCAGCACGCTGATTACTTCCTGGTCTTCGCCAGGACAGGGGGGGCGGAGGGAGCGGGGGGGGAGGCGGTGAGGGAAGGAGGACGGTGACCGCGTTTCTCTTGAGGAGGGGGGGGAAGTGCATTGAGACGAGCCCCATAGACTTGATGGGGGGGGTTAGGGGGGGGATAGGTGATGCCGAGGTGTTCCTCAACGACTGCGCGGCTGGGGGGGATGAGGACGTGGTGGGGGGGAGTAAACTCGGGCTGGAGCGTCATGAATTACGCCCTCTACGTGGGGGGGAGAACCGCCGTGTCCGCCGTGGCGCTGGGCCTGGCCGCGAGGGCTGTGGAGGAGTCCGTGAGGTGGGCCCGGGAGAGGAGGGCGTTCGGGAGGGCATTGATTGATCACCAAGCCGCTCAGTTCAAGCTGGCCTCCATGTACCAGAGGCTGGAGACGATGAGGACGCTCGTTTACTACTCCGCCTACCTCTACGACTCGAGGGACCCCCCCTACTTCCTCGTCATGACGCACGCCGCCAAGCTGTACTCCGGCCCCACGGCGGTGGAGATAGCCAGGGACGCGGTTCAAATGCACGGGGGGGGTACGGCTACAGTAGGGAGAGCGCCGTGGAGAGGATATACAGGGACGTGAAGGTGATGGAGATAGGGGGGGAGGGCACCAATGAGGTGCAGCAGATGGTCCTCTTCAAGTTATTGACGGGCGGCAGGCTGAGGTTCGAGTTCTGAGGAGCCGCGCAGGGGGGGTTAAAGCGGCTCAAGGCGCTCACGACCGCATGGGAAGGTATGCATTCATAATACTATCCAACCCCCCCGAGGACTTGAGCGAGGCCGTAAGGGCGGCACACGCGCTGCACTACGCGGCGGGGGGCTGAAGGAGGAGGGGGGGCACGACGTGGTTGTCTACTTCGATGGACTCGGCTCCAGGATACCCATAGCCCAGTCCCCCCTACAAGGGGGGGCTCAGGCCAGCCTACGAGGAGGCGGTGAGGGCAGGCGTGATATACGGGGCGTGCGGTTACTGCGCCTCGCCTCCCCCCCACCTAAACATAGGCGATGAGTTGAGGAGGGCAGGCTTGAGGTTGGTGGGCGATGAGGAGCATCACGAGGATATCTCCATCTTCATAGACTCGGGCTACCAGGTCCTGATCTTCTAGAGGGGGGGAGGGAAGGAGAGCGGAAGGGCCGGAGGAGGGAATACCGCTGCGCCTGGGCGGGCAAGCTAAAAATACCGCCGCGCTTCTCCGCGCGTGTCCCATAAGGCGAAGGGGTCGTCTTACGAGAGGAAGATAGCGAATTACTTGTGGGAGGAGGGGGGGTTCGCGGTCCTGCGCGGGTGCTCCTCCGGCGGGGGGGTTAGGAGGAGGTACGTACCTGACATAGTGGCCACCATAAATGGGAAGACCCTCGTCATAGAGGTAAAGTACAGGGCGAGGGAGGGGGGGACAATATACATAGAGGGGGGGGATAAGTACGCCCGGCTCCTGGAGTTTGCCAGGAGGGCGAGCGGGGGGGCGGCGTACGTGGCTGTTAAGTACGGCAGCGATAAGTGGCGAGTCATACCGGCGGAGAAGCTGGAGCGAACGGGGGGGGAGGGCAACATGGCGGTTAGGCCGAGCGCGGTGGCGGAGCTGGGCATGCCCCTAGAGGCCCTCGTGGCGTCCCTCAAGAACGAGCCCCTCACGGAGTTCATGGGTTGACTCGATCCGGACCATAGGCCTCCACCACCGGGGGGGCCGAAAATTTCGGGGGGATAGGTATTACGCTTTTTTATCCACTACCATTTTTAACGCGGCGTGGATCAAGGGGGGGTCATGGCTCTACGCCAGGAGGGCGGTCTGGGGGGGAACGAGTTCGTGCTCATGCGGCACGCCGCGCGGTCCAACTCCAGGCTCCTGGCGCAGGAAGTGGCGAGGCTGGCCCTCGACGAGGCCCTTCCCAGGGACGTGGCTCTGGCGATAATCCGCAACCTGGGGGGGCTTGAGGTGGCGAGGGAGGACGACCCCACGCGATACTCGATCGTCCCCGATGAGTATGAGGAGGTGGGGGGGGAAGAGGAGGAAAGAGCGAGGGACCCCATAGTAAGGGTGAGGAGTTGGGAGGAGCCCGTGGTGGAGCACTACGTTGGGGGGGAGGGGGGGGTGATAAGGAGGGTGATCCCGCATGGATAGGGGGGGGAGGTGCACTTCATAGCGTCCAAGTACGGGAGGTACCTGGGCGGGATAGACTACAATGCCGTCATCGACGCCTGGAGGGCGAGGAGGAGAGGCTAAGAGAGGAGGAAGAGAGGCTCCTCGGTCAATCCCTCGGCCCCCCCGCTCCCCCCCAGAACCCGCTCGGCGATGCATTGAGGCTTTGCGGGGGGGAATTGGAGAGGCTAAGAGAGGAGGAAGAGAGGTGCGTCGAGGTCGTGAACGAGGTGAAGCTGATGGGGCTCACTAAGCCCCCCCATGTGGACAAGGCAGTGAGGAGGCTGGGGGCCGTGAGGAGGCGCGCCAGGGCGGTGAGGCGGGCCCTCAAGTACATGGGGGGGGATCCCCTCAAGTGCCTCTGACGGCGAGTTTGGGCGTTGAGCATCGCAATCCTCCCGCCCCGGGCAGGTCCTACTTCATTCCCCAACCCCCCCAGCGGCGCCTCGCCCAGTCGATGAGACACGCGGCCCGAGTTGAGTGGGTTGGGGAAATCTATATTTGGCCGTTTCTTCGCTTTAAGGCGGGAAGGGGAAATGCATGAACTGCATGAGGTTTACTGCAGAAGAGCGGTTCAGTATCTCGAGGCCGCTGAAAGCGCTCTTGATAGGGGGCCTTTACGATGCCAGCGGTGTTCTCTCACAGATAGCGGCGGAGCTCTCGGTGAAGGCCACCATTTCGTTCCTTGGGTACTCGTTCCCAGAGACCCATGAGCTCAGGAAACTGCTCTCCGTCTTGTCCTCGCTCGCCATGAGGGAGGAAATAGGGGGGGATTTCGCCAGGAAGAGGAGGGGGGGGAGCTCATATTGTTGGAGGACGCCAGGAGCAGGGGGGGCAGTACTTCTCCTCCGGCCTGGATAAGGAGGACGCGGAGGTTTGCCTAAGCACGGCGAAAGAAATAATTAACCTTGTGAGGGAGATATGGGGGGGCGATAAGTGGTGTTCGGAATAGAGAGGATTCGCTTCCTCGAGGAGAGGTGGAGGGAGGTAGTCGAGGTGGTGCTCAGGGAGGGGGGGGAGAGTCGCCGACGTTAAGGAAGCGGTGGTCTTCGGCTCCGTGGTGAAGGGGAAGGCAATGGGTGCAAGCGACCTAGACATAGCTTGG
>BBBF01000012.1 GCA_001315925.1 Thermocladium modestius JCM 10088
CGAGCGGGGGGGTGGGGGGGAGTGGGGGGGGTGGGCGGAAACCATCCACCGCGGGAGCGACCTACCCCCTCCCCCCTCTCTTTAGGGGGGGCATAGGAGGCAGGGGGGGCGTGCCTTAAGTACCACTCCCTAAGCTCCTCGTGCCTAGGCGACCAGTAATGCTCAACGAGCACACGGAACTCCGAGGGCGGTGCCCTGCCCTGCAGAGTGTTAACCACGCTCTCAGGCACTCCCCTCGACACCATCCAAGTGGCGAAGAAGCGGCGAAGCTCGTAAAGCTCGAAGCCCCCCCTCCCCCCCAGCACGGCCCGCGCCGCCTCCCCCCCAACCTCCCTCCTCAACCTGCCCCCCCTGTCGAAGGGAGGAGCCTCCCCCCCCTAAACCTACCCAGGACGTCCTCGCCGAACCAACCGCTCGCCCGGATGGGCCTAACCATCCTCTCAACCACCTCCTCCCTGCGGGCAGGTACTCGGCCCTAAGCCACTCAACGGTCTCGGGCCTCAGGAAGGCAATGAAGGACCTCTTGGTGGCGGTGACGGCGCCTATCCTCACCAAGCCGCGCCCCCCCAATCCACGTCGCCCAGATTTACTAGGAACGGCTCGCCCGGCCTCAGCCCGGTCTCGGCGAGGAGGGCGAGGTACGCCTTGGCCTCTATCGTGGGCAGGTTATTGAACACCCCCCCCTAAGCTCTTGAATCGTGGGGAGCCTGCCCCCCCTCCCCCCCCTGCTCCTCGGCTTGACCGTGGTGAATGAGTTGTAGAGGACGCTGAAGAGAGCCGGGTCCCTCGGCCTCAACACGTTCTTCAGGAAGGACTTGAGAGAGACCGAGGCGTGCCTCGCCACGTGCTCGCTCTCCTCCCTCAACCCCGCCAGGTACTCGATCAAGCCCTCAGGCTCCAGCGTCCAGTTCATCTCAGCCAAGGCCCTCTGGACGTACCTCAACCTATCCCTCAGGTTCTTCTCGCTCGAGCCCCCCCTCAGCCTCATCGCCTTAACGTACTCCTCCACGTCTCCCTGGGTCACTGTCCAGGTCCTGCCCAGGGCTAGGGCTTGGTCGCCTAGGTACTTGGTGAGGAGGGCTAGGAATTGCTCCCGGAACGCGTCGTTGACCCTCGCGGTGGCGAGGACCTTGACCGCGTCCGCCAGCGTTGCCTCCCTGAAAGGCACCGCCCCCCTCAGTAGTTGAGTTAATTCCTCGGGGGGGTTATGAGCCTCAGCGCTGAGCATAGTAGGCCCTCGCCAACCTTCGCCGCTCCCCTCCTCACCTTGCTTATGTAGGAGGGGGGGAGGCTGTTAGGTCGCTTGGCCTCGCTCCCTTCCCGTCCACCGCGTGGAGCACTATTAGCCTCCTCTCCTCCTGGGTTATTGAGTCTAGGTCGAGGAGTTGGCAGTCGACCACTTTAAGCGGCTCACCGGGGGGGGCGTTATTATTCTTGGTGGGAATGGTCTCCCATGGGCATGGGAATGATCCCTCCCCCCGGGATTGGGGGGGGTTGAATTGTTAGGGCATGGTTTTTGGCGGACCCGGTGGGATTTGAACCCACGACCTACGGCTTAGGAGGCCGCCGCTCTGATTCCATGCTGAGCTACGGGTCCCCCGATCTGGACTTGATGAGCCCTTTTTTAAGGATTACCCGTTGATGGACCGCGCAGCAGGGGGGGCACGGCGGAGGCCAAGGCGAGAAGGGAGGAGGCGATCATGAGGATGGAGAGGCCGATCCCCCCCAAGTTGCTTGGGTATATGAGGGAAGCCAGAGCACGCCTGCCCCCCGCCGCCAGCCTCCCCCAGCAGGAAGGTGAAGTTGGTGCCGTCGCCCTAACCTCCGGGGGGGGTATAATCTGCCATCAGTACGCCCATGTACGCGAAGAAGGAGGATGAGGCGTAGCCCAGCGCTATGGGCACGATCACCGCCATACCGGCCTGACCATGTTGAGGAGGAGGAACGCCAGCGATGAGGCGAGGGCCAGGGAGGCGAGGGAGAGCGTTGCGGTGAGGGGGGGCCGAGCCTGTCCATCACGTAGCCAGCGGACGTGAACGCAATTGCCTCCCCCAATGGATAGCCGATCACGGCCGCCTCGTAGCTCGCGCCCCCCCTGAACCCGTGGCTCAATAGGTACGTGGGCGTGAGGCTTATGAAGGGGACCGTGAATAGGAAGGCGGACGCCACGAGGGCAGTGCCCAGCCAAGTCACCCTCCTGAGGCGGGACGAGAATACCGCGCCGTAGTTCACGGAAGCCATCCTCCCTTGGTCTCCGGTATCAGGTAGATGCAGGCCAGGGAGGCGATTAGGCTGACCGCTCCCACGACAATCATGTAGGGCCTCCAGTTCCTTACCAGTATCGACGTGACGGCGTCCAACAGCATGCCGACGGGGGGGTACAATCCCTGCATTGCGCTCCCCAACAACCCTTGATTGCTCCTCCAAGCCTCCACCACCACAGCGTAGCTCACGCCGTTCTCCGAGTTCACCCCCCCGAACCCCCCCACGAGGAACCAGAGCATGTACAGCTCCCATATGCTCCCAACCAGCCCGGCCAGCATGGTGGCGGAGCCGAAGAGGATTATCGAGACCGCCAGGCCCAGCTTGCGGCCCCCCCACCTATCCGCGGCCGCCCCCCCAATGACCACTCCCCCCCCACGGCCCCGCCCAGGAAGGAGAGGGAGACGGCGAAGCTCACTGGGCCAACCCCCCCACTCCAAGGGATTGAGCCACTTGGGGGGGGATCACGTATATAAGGGAGAATACGCTGTACGCGGATAACAGGAATGGAACCATGACCCCGACCACCCGCGGCGCTCCATTCATGCAGCGGCTCGGTGCCTAGCCGCTTAATAATTTTCCCGGCACGTCCTGGGCGGTTAATCCGGGAAGAACATTCCCCTCCTCGAGTTCAGGATCCCCCATGGGTCTAGGGCATCCTTAATGGATTTAATTATGGAAATCGCTCCGCCGAGCTCCTCACCCATGCTCCTCGACCTAAGCATTCCAATGCCGTGGTGATGGCTTATGGTAGCCCCATCACGTGCCGCGACGCTCATGGCGGCATCCCACACCTTCCCATAAATGGCCTCGTCCGGCTTGAAGAGCACCGTGAAGTAAATGCACGCGCCGTTCAAGTATAGATGCGATGCGTGCGCCATCACTGCGGCGACGCCGTCAATGCCCATCAATGAGTTCTCCATATCCTCATGAAGCCGAGCCAGCCTTGACCAAGTCGCGGCTACCTCTATCGTGTCGAACCACAGGCCGAACCTCCTTGCCTTCTCCATATCATCCTCCACATTGAATCTAGTCCTCAACCACTCCTCGAAGTGGCCCGCGCCGGCGTACTCGCCGCCGTGCTCCTCAATCACGGACCTGGCCCTGCCCCCCCATAAATCCCCGACCAAGTCCTCATAATGACCCTCGAAGCTGATTATGAGGAGGGGGGGCCTGTCCTCGTTGAACCTAATCATGGAGTCCCTATCATCGTACAACCTGGCCACCGCCGGTATAATCCCCCCCTTAACCATTAAATCCCTCAGCGCCTTTACCCCCCCATCATCAAATGAACCGAACTTGAAGGAACCGTGCTTCTCGAAGGGGGGCAGCGGCACTATTCTCAGCACTGCCTTGGTTACCACTCCCAGCATGCCCTCCGAGCCCGTGAATAGGAACTTGAGCGGGGGGGGCCCGTGGATGACCTCGGCGCATTGTTCCTCCTCAGCCAAGTCACCTCGCCGTTGGGGGGGAGGACCACCTCCATGTTTATGACGGCGTCCTCCACGTTGCCGTACAACGTGCTGTATTGCCCCCGAGCTCAACGTGGCGATCAAGCCCCCCTATCGTTGCGTAATTAAATGATTGAGGAATGTGCCTCAAGCTGTATCCCAGCTCGTTCAACCGCCGCTCCACGTCGCTCAGCCTAGCGCCCGACTCGACTGTTATCGTCAAGTCATACTCATTTATGTCAAGCACCCTGTTTAGATTGGAGATGTCCATAACTATGGACCCACCGCCGGCGGAGGCCCCCGTCACGCTGGACCCACCGCCGCGAACCACGACCGTGGAGCCGCTTTCCCTGGCTATCCTGAGCACGGCCTTGATATCATCCACGCTGCCGGGCATGACCAGCGCCAACGGCATTTGAATCTCCTTCCCCCCCAACTCGTCGCGCATCATCAGGAGGGGCCAAAAATCCCTGGAGTACCGCTTCAACGCCGCCTCATCTGTGACCACCCTATCCCCCCCAAGGGCTTCCTTGAGCTTGCTCACCGCGTCCTGCACTTCATTCCCCCCCTCACGGCCCTCCTCACGGCGTCCCTATTTAATGATAGCCCCCCCTCCTCCCCCCCCGGCGCCACGCTGGTCTCCACCTCCACCTGGGCGCCGCCCACCAAGTCACGTATTGACCAGTCTCCCCCCCTGAACACCTTGAGCAGCGCCGCGGTTCCCCCCCTGGCCGTGGCCTCCACATCCCTCTGCCTCTCCACCCTCACATTCAACGCAGTGGCGAGCAGCTTCAGGAATAAAGAGCTCTTGGAGAGGCCGCCGGCCACCCTCACCACGCTCACCTCGGCAATGCCGCGCATGGAGTCAAATATCAACCCAATTAATTGAACCATGCCCTCCAGCACCGCCCTCACAAACGATTCCCTGGTGGTGTCCAAGCCAAGCCCGCTCACCAGGCCCAACGCGCATGGCCTCGGCGGCACGTTGACGCCGGCCAACGCGGGCACCACCAATAGGCCCCCCCGAGCATCGACGCCGGCCAATCCATCGAGCTCCTGGGGGGGCGAGCCTATCAGGCCCAACCGGACCAGCCAATCCATCACGGAGCCCGTGGCCGGGAGGAAGCCCTCAACGCCGTAGAAGGCCTCTCCCCCCCCGCCTTAAGGACTAGTAGAGGAAGAAGGCCGCGGCCCACCATCCTGAATCCACCCACAGCCATGTCCACGAAGGAACCGGTCCCGTTGGTTATCTTGACGCAGCCGGGCCTTAGGCATCCCTCCCCCCCTATCATGGCTGCCTGTTGATCCGCCGTCAACACGCCAACCCTCACCCCCCCATCCACCTCCCCCCCAATGTCGTGAATATCATCCACTACCTCGGCCCCCCCACTTCCCTGGGGGATCCTCAAAACATCGTAGATTGCCGAGATCCTCCTGAAGCTCCCCCCCGGGTGCCAAAGCCCCCCCGTCAACGCCTCGTTGGCCGCATCGTCTACGTACTCCCCCCCGCTCACCAAGTAGGCTATGTAGGAGCTCAGGGTTCCCATGAAGGCCTCCCCCCCCTCCTCACGCGGTGAATTAGTTTCTCCTCGTTGCGGATGAACCACAAAACCTGCGCTACCGGGGATGAGGGGGGACATGATGCTGCCGAGGGGGCGGCACGCGAGCGAGCAGCGACAGGGGGAACTTGCTCACAACCTCCATTCCCCTCCTATCCAGCCAAGTCACCACGTTGGTCAATGGATTGCCCTCCCTGTCCCAGGCCAGCATGGATGCCCTGTACGTGGATATGCCCAACAGCTTCACTCCCCTCTCCCTCGATGCCTTGATCAAGTGATTGAAAGCAGCCCTCAACGCGGTTGAGTCCTGCTCCGCGCGGAGTCCCCCGGGGGGGGAATAGCATGGGTACGTTAACCGCCTCCAAGTAGGATTGCTTGAGCTCGTCGTCGTATATTATCAACCGCATGTTGGTGGTGCCGACGTCTATCACGCCGAGGCTCATGGCGGTCCCCCCCTTATTACGGCCCTCTCCACGTCCGGCAGCTCGACCACCGCGGGCCCATTGCGTACTACGTACTCCTTATCGTTGATAAATAACACTCCACTCCTAATCAATACAATAATTCTACGCGAATCCCTGCTCACCTTGCTTCCCGGATATATGGGGGGGACATCGCTATCTATCTCTATCGCCTCGCCCCCCCCTCCCCCCCCGCCGCCAATTCCCGCGCCAATATTCTGCTGGACTCCATGACTACGCTCGAATCATACGTATCGATCACCGCCTGGCCGACGCCCCCCCTCAGCTCTGGGAATGGATTGAATGGTTTAAAGAAGGATACAACCAATGAATCCGCAGCCACCCATTCACCATTCACCAAGACCCCCCCCTCACCCTATCCCCGGCCCTTAACGTACTTAATGGACCCCGCGAATCACATCGAGTCCCCCCCCAAGCGAGGCATCAGCGTCGCCGGCGATCACCAGCTTAACCTCGCAACCCCCCCTCCTCAACAGCTCAGCGCTAAGAATCGCAGCGTATGGATTATCGCCGTACACCACGACCCTCCTCCCCCCCGGCAACAAGCATACAGCATCATGTCCATCACCGCTTGATGAACGTACACGCCGGCGGGCCTATCCCCCCCGTAAATGCCCAGCTCCGGCAGCGTTGCCGCCCTGAAGCCGGTCGCCGCCACAGCGCTCGAGCCTAGCTTCTCATGCCAATCCCTTCCAACAGCGTAGATTTCATCGCCCACCCTAACGGCAGACGCCCCCAGCTTGACCCCCAGCTCCGCCGATGCGGCCTCGGCGAGCCCGGCCAATTCCGGTTGAAGCGCGTGGATCCCGCCAACGCGCTCCCTGTACTCAATAACCTCGACGCTTGCGCCCAGCCTCTTCAATTCCTGGGCCAAGACGAGACCCGCAATGCCGGCTCCAATCACCGTGTAACCAACCATGAATCGCCACCCTTCTTGGTTAGCTTCACGGGATCCACGCCGAGCTCCTCTGCTATCACCCTTATGGCCCTGCCAAGGCAAGCCCCCCCCTGGCAGATCCCCCCCATTCCCAGCCCGGTGCGAAAGGCGACGCCATCCAGCGTGCGCGCGCCTCGCCTAATGGCTTCGCGAACATCGAGCCGCGTCACTCCCATGCAGGGACAGATGACTTCATCACCGCCCTCAACCGCGCTGCCCCCCCGCCTGATCAATTCCTTGGCGGGAATCACGGGATCCACGTCCCTTACCCCCCCGCCTTCTCCTTAATGCTCAATCCGGAGTCCCTCAACATGCTCACAACCCTCCTAGCGATGGCTGGGGCGGCCGTGAGGCCGGGCGATTCAATGCCCAGCAAGTGGATTACCCGCTCGTCCCTCCCGCTGCGAACCACGTGGAAATCCCCCCCGTCCTCGAACACCGGCCTAACGCCTGCATATGCCTTTATGGGTATCGAGTCGATGCTCCTCATCAATGGCCCGAACTTCCCCAGCAATGCCCGCGCGTCCTCCTCGGTCACCGACGCGTCATCCCTGCCGCCGGGAGATAGGTTGGTCCCCCCCAGATCGTGGTTCCAAGCGCAGTGGGCACTATTGCGCCTCCCTTGGTCCTTGGATTCGGCCTCAACTGCAACGGCGCAATTATGTTCTTGGTTTGACGCCCCCCCCAGAACACCAGCATGGCGCCCTTGCCGAACTCCATTCTCCCCCCCCATCCCCCCCCGTAATCCCGGCCAACTCCGCTGACCACAGCCCGGCGGCGTTGATCAAGAACCTGGACCTGAACACACCCTTATCCGTCTCCACCGCAATGTAATCGCCCATAGGCTTCACGCCCCCCCTAACCTCTGTCCCCCCCAACGAGAACTCGACGCCATTTAGCCTACAGAAGTGGTAAAGCTGCGATACTAGCTCAAATGAATTGACGATGCCGTAGCCATCAACTTTGACCGCGGCCAAACCATTTACGTTGGGCTCCTCCCTCCGCAATCCCCCCCTGGGGGCCCAGCATGCTTACCTTAAAACCCCCCCGCCTCCCGTAGATCGCCGCCAACGCCAGCCAAACCACGGGCACCGCGAGCAACTGCAGCGGGCTTCTAGCCACCAATAGGGCGCCCGTCCTTATCAGGGTAAATTTCAATTTAGTGGCCAACTCATCGTAAAGCCTATTTCCATCCACGGCAAGCCTGCTCCTCATGGAGTTGAAGGGGGGGGTTGAACCACGTGTATCACCCCTGCATGACCCTTGGACACCCCCGAAGCCGGGCTCCTCCTCCCTATCAATCACCAACACCCTAGCCTCGCTATGCGCAAGCTCATAGGCGGTGAAGAGCCCCCACGACTCCCGCGCCCACTATCACCACGTCGTAGCTCATCGAGGACCACCCGATCTCATGATTAGCGCGAACCACGCTGCAGCCAACGCCAAGACGATGACCTCCGCCGGCAGCAACAGCGTGGCCAGGCCCGGCTGGTATGACCTTATGTACTCAAATGCTATAAATAGAACCACGACGAAGGAGGAGACCCCCATCGCGATCGAAGGGAGGAGACCCCCCCTCCAACCGCCCGCGTAGTTGCTTAATGAAGCCACGAGAGCGGCGGGGGGCCGTTGATAAAAACCCATAGACCAGCAGCGGATCGGTTGACGTCAAATACGAGTGGATCGCCTGGGCGAATATCAATGCATAGAGGAGCAACGGGACGGCTATTGATGAGGCGATGGCCGAGATAACGCCCTTCCAGCTCCTCCCAGCCACGGCTCCCAGCGCGGTGAATGAAATGAACCCAATTAAATAGCCGAGCAGCAGGGGGGGAGGGGGGGCCTCGCCCGTGTTGCCCAGGTAATCAAGGAAGCCGGTGGTGATGGTTACCAGGCCCGCCAGCGAAGCTGAGAGCATGGACCAAACGCCAATGCCAGAACCCTCATATTGATCGATCCAAACGCATTCCTGGGCAGCGTCAGCGACGCGGAGAATAGGTCGATGCTCAGCAGCGCGAGCAGCCACAGGAAGAGCGGCGATAAGTAGAGGGGGGGAGTGTAGGGCTGGTCCCGCTCCACGTACACGCTGGCTCCCAGCGATGCCAGGGTTTCATTGGTGGAGCCCCCCCTATTGGAGTAGGGCAGCTCGCTTGGGGGTAGTTGCAAAGGCATTGGAAACAACTGCGATAAATCCCGGTACTCCGACGAGTTGGGCTCGGAATATATGCTGGCTATGAATGGGAAGCCCAGGAAGTAATTTAGGATTAGGGGTTTCCTGGCTATGCGGAAATAGAAGAAGTCCAGCGGCAAGCGGCTATTCAACACGTATTTGTTGAGGGCCGGCAGTTTCCAGTTGTAGTCTATGAACGCGATTAGGGAGGCGTGGGTCAACATGGTGTACGATACGTAGTCCTCCTTGGCGTACGGCGACACAACGAGGAGGGGAACCCTCATTCCAAGGGGCTCGCCGTTCACGATCGGGGGCGGCTCGCCGTCGTAGTAACCGCCGAACTCGTCCCAAGTGATGAAAATAGCCGTGGAGTTCCATATGGGGCTTTCCTCCACTGCATTGATGACGTAGATGAGCCAAGCCTCGCCGTAAAGCACGCTGCTGGGCGGCCCCCCCATGCTGTCCGAGGCGCTCGGGATCAACCAAGCAACGGCGGGCAGGGAGCCGTTCCTAACCTCTTCAATGAAGTCCCCCCCCACGACTGTATATGGGAGGAGTACTTGTTGATCCCATAGAAGTACTTGGTGTCTAGGTAATCGGCGGGCTCCCTGGGATCCACGTAGTAACCCCCCCAACCAACGCCGTACCTGCAGAGCTCCGCGAATATGCTCTCCTGGACAGGCACGTACGGCGGCGGGCCATAATCATCTATGACGGGCGAGTAGGCCGCGTACAGGAATAGGTGGTTTGGAGCGCTCTCCGACAGGTACGGCGAGAAGTAGTTAACCCCCAACCCGTACTCCTCCGCCAAGTCCCAAAGAGGGGGGGCCACTTGAGCTGACGTGTAGTAGTAAAGCGATTGAGGGCCGGAGCCGTATTCCCAACCATTCATTTCGCCGCCGCTCCAGTCGGCGTGGTACGGTATGTAGCCCTCATTGGGGGGGTCCTCCGTGGAATAAACCCCGACGGGAACGGGCTTCAAGTTGATTGGCGCACGGATGGATGAATTGACCGCAAACGATTGCATGTACACACCAAGCGAGGCATTCGCCGGGTAATCGCCGAATAGGTTGTCGGTGCTGTGGTTCTCCAGGAATATTATTACCACGTGCTTGATGGGGGGGTTCTGGCGATCAAGTGGGCAGGGGGGGACTGTAGCGCGCATGAAGGAGCCCCGGAGATCACCGCCTCATTCTCGTTAATGCCATATATGAGCATGCCAAGCAGCGCCAATGAAAGCACCACTGCAATCGATAAAATCACAATGAAACCCTTATTATATTTAATCATATCTATTCTTAGATATATGCCGAGTTTTAAAACAATATCGCATATCCCGCGGAGTCTGGAGGGTTACGCCCCCCCCTTGGCGCTACTCGACCCCCCCGCCTTGCCTTGCCGCGTTAAAGTTGACCAGGGGGGGAGGAGTGAAGGAGGCGGGGGGGGTAAGTTAAAAACCCATCCCCCCCGCCCTGAAAGGCGAGGATTGCCCTTCGTTTTTATCATCGAAGGAGAAGACCATCTCCGTTCAAGTGGATTCATTCCTTTTCACCGCCTCAACAATCGATAGGCGAACCCGGGGATGCTGGGCATCGTCTCGATCTAAAACGCTTCAATCAACGTTGAGTAAATGATTGGCGCCGGGGGGCCGGGATTTGAACCCGGGCCCCCCCCTTTCGGGGGACGGACTTAGCAGGCCCGCGCCTTGGGCCAACTCGGCCACCCCCCCGGCCCATTTTCCGAGCCAAGGCGGTATTTTTTAGCTTTTCCTTCTGAAAATCCATGATGCCCCCCCGGCCGGGATTTGAACCCGGGTTTCGGGCTTTCCTTGCCCAAAAGCTCGAGAGGCCCGCATACTTGACCAGGCTATACTACCGGGGCGTCGACACCGACTAGGTTGATGCCTTTTTAATTTTTACCTTCCACCAACCCTCCCCCCCCGCCCTAAGAGGTTGGGCTTGCCCCCCCGCATCAAGCCGAGACCCCCCCCTCAATTACGGTCCTCATCGCCGAGACGAACCGGGAGCGGCTCGATCAATGAGCTTACGGCAACGAATCAAAGGCAAGGAAGGGGGGGAAGGAAGGGGGGGTAGGAGGGAGGATCCATTGTTGAGGCTTTAGGGTTGGCCGTCAAGTGGGATATGGGAAGTGGATTATTGGTTGGGGGGGCGGGAGCGGGCTTCATCAACGCTTCTCTATGGGCACGTAGGGCACGTCGTGCGGGCCCACGTAGCAAGCCCTCGGCCTGAAGAGCCTGTGCTGGTTGAGGTACTCCATGGCGTGGGCCGACCAGCCGACGACGCGGCTCATTGCGAATATTGGCGTGTAGTACTCGTACGGTATCCCCAATAGGTACATGGCTATGCCGCTCCAGAAGTCTATGTTGGGGGGGTAGAGGCCCTTGCTGGCCAGCTTCTCCAGGACGACGGCCTCCACCTCGGAGGCTATGTTGTAGTAAGTCATGTTGCCCTTGGATTGACTCAATTCCCTCACCAACTCCTTGTATATCTTGGCCCTAGGGTCATAGGCCTTATAAACGCGGTGCCCCCCCACCCCCCCCATCAATCTCTTGCCCTCCCCCCCCAGCAGCTTCTCTACGTACGGCCGCGCCTTCTCAGGGCTCCCTATCTCCAGGTACTGCTTCATGGCGGCCTCGTTGGCTCCCCCCATGCAGTGGTCCCTTCAGTGTGGCGATGCCGGACACTATTGCGGAGTACAGGTCAGTCCAGGTGGATATGGATACCAGCGTCGCGAACGTGGAGGCGGGCACCTCGTGATCTATGTGGAGGACCAAGTAGAGGTCTATCGCCTTGGCCGACGTTGAGTCCGGCTCCTGGCCGAACATCATGTAGAGGAAGTTGGCGGAGTGGGCCAGTGACTCCTTGGGCCTAATGTAATCCAGCTTCCTGCTGAACCTATAGTGGGCAGCTATTATTGAGGGCAGCTTAGCGGTGAGCCTCACGGCCTTCCTGAAGTTGGCCTCCGGACTGTTATCGTTTATGTCGGGGGGGTCAAACGCGGCCAGCCCAGCCACGGCGGCCTCCAGCACGTGCATTGGATGCGCCCTCGGCGCGAGGACTCGTATCGTGCTCACCACCTCGTCGGGTAGATCCCGCTCCTTGGCCAGCATTGACTTAAACGACTCCAGCTCCGTCCTTGTGGGGGGGAGCCTGCCGTTGAATATTAGGTACGCGGTCTCCTCGAAGTTGGAGTACTTGGCTAGGTCGTTTATGTTATATCCCCCCCTATACCATAGAATGCCTTTCCTCCCGTCTATATCGCTTATCGCGGTCGTCTTGACCAGCACGTCCTCCAAGCCATGAATTATGGGGCCACAGGGGGATTGAATTACCTTGCCCGTGGTGGTTATCTCCACCTTAGTTACGGTCTCAGACATGGCGCGTTTCACATGTAGTATCTATTTAAGCATTTTTAGTGGAAATTACTGCTATTGTAGAAAATAAATTTCGCTTACTTAACATATTAAGCAAGAGGGTAGGTATGGATATATAGATGAGAACAAGCAGTCACCGCCCCCCCAACACGTGCTCCCTTATGAACTCGGCCACGCCGCGCCCGCTCGGCGATTTAGTCACGATCCTGGCCACCCCCCCCTCAGCTCCGGCACGGCATTGGCGACGGCCACCCCCCCCACCCCCCCCACCGCCTTGACGGCCTCCACGTCGGTTCGACCATCCCCCCCTATGTAAGCCACGTCGCCGCAATCCACGCCCAACCTCCTGCACACCTCCAGTATCGCGGTGGACTTACTGACTCCCGGCGGCATCACGTGAATAGCATAGCCGCTCGACTCCACCTGGGCCTCCTCGCCCATCTCCTTTATTGCCGACCTTATGCGGCGCACCATCTCATCCTCATCCCCCCCCGTTATCTCAAACGCGGCGTCGAACGACCTACAATTGAATTGATAGCTCAGGGAAAGACCAAGGCGGCGAGCCAGCTCCACCCCCCCAACTCCTTCACGCTCCTACTGCATAAAGGCTCCTCCCTCCCCCCCCTATAGAGATCAAGCAACCGTTCTCGGCTATTATCGGCGCGGAGGCCCCTATACCAATGTACCTGGCCAGTGATTTGGCGACTATCATGGCGTTCCCAGTGGCTATTCCAATCAATACCCTCCCCCCCCTCGCCTCCTGAACAGCCCTTACGGCCTCGGGCTCCAACTCATCAACCCCCCCCTATCCCTGGTAAGCGTCCCATCTATATCCAACATAAGGAGCCGAATCATGGAACGCCGACCTCAAGCCTCGTTTTAACTATGCCGACCACGTGACCAATTGCATATCATTTATGGCTATCGTGTTGACGGATCTAGTGCGTGTCCAATTTTTGGTAACGCATATATAAATATTACCCCCCCAGAATACGCAATCCCGTCAGCAAGGCATCGGCGATTTCCCGCTCCATAGATTTCCGCCGGAGAGGCTAAGTTTAATAGTGCCGCGCGACCCATTAATGCATGGTTTCAATAGGGGGGGATACGAGGATCCGCTCGCTAAGGGTGGTTAATCAATTCGACGCGAATTACCTGGGCAATCTATTCGGCGGTAGGATGATGGAGTGGATGGTGGAGACAGCCACCATAGCCACGTCGAAGCTATCCAATGGGCCTTCCGTCATCTCGTACCTGGACGAGCTGTTCTTCCTGAGACCGGTGAGGGTGGGGGGGGACGTGGTCACCATAGATGCTTGGGTGGATTACGTGGGGGGGCGGTCATCAATGGAGACCAGGGTAAGGGCGGAGAAGAAGGGCAAGGAGAGCGGGGGGGTGGTCGTCGCATCCACCATGTCCTTCGTCGCCATAAATGATTACGGCAAGCCGAGGGAGGTTCGAACCAAGATAACCCAGCGCCGGGGGGGAAGAGGAGGAGCACGCGGAGGCGCAGGAGAGAAGGAGGAGGAGGGAGTTGTTGGTGGGGGGGGAATAGGAGGGAGGAGGAGCACGACGTGGAGGACCCAACGAGGGATTTGAGGTTCAGGGTGGAGTCGCGGCAATGGGTCAGGCCGGACGACACGCTGCTCGGCAACATACTGTCCGGGGGGGGCGGTTGCTGGCATGGCTGGACGGCGTGGGCGCTCTTGTTGCGGCGGAGTACGCGGGAGGCACCGTGGTCACGGGATCCATAGGGGGGGACGTGGCGTTCTACTCCCCCCGCCTATATAGGGGGGGACGTGGTTAACGTGAGGGCTGGAATAACGTTCGTTGGGAAATCCACCGTGGAGGTAATGCTCAACGTGGTGGCGGAGGACAAGTACGGCGGGACTAGGCACATGTGCACAGCCTACTACACGTTCGTGCACATAAATGAAGCCGGGAAGCCGGAGCCAGTGCCTCCATACGAGCCCACGACTGAGGGAGAGAGGAGGCAGTACTTGGCCGGCATGGAGAGGAGGAAGAAGATGGAGGAGGACCTGGCCAACATAAGGAAATCGCTTCAATAATCTCATCGCGATACGATGATCTCCAATCCACTAAGCTCCACAACCCTGATCGCCGTGAGTTCTATTGACTAATATAAATCCTTCTCCGTCATGAAACTCAGATATTAATTCCATTCTCCATTCATTTGTGAAATTATGTTACTCATTATCTCCTCTAATTGCCTATAATGTTCTAGTTCTCTTTTTTCAGCATAAGCTTTTACTATTTATGTGTAAGCTCCCCAAGCTTTTTCTGAGGCTTGGATAAAATCCTTATTTTCCAGGTACTTCCTTGTCTCAGCTAAAAGTTCCTTAGCTCTTTCCTTGTATAAATTATATCTAGTTTGAGGATCAAGGTCTTTAGATAACTTGTCTATTAGTAGGACTTCCTCATCAATTCCTTTATATCTATCTTCTTTACTGCGTCTTCTATCCTTTTTGATAATTGCATACATATTTTTCTTTCACATTATAAATAAATGCTTTTTCATTTAAACCTAGAATATATTAAAATTTTATAATATAAGTTAATTTCATTTTATTAATAGATCAATAGAATACTTATACTAATATTTTTATTGCTGAGAAAGAATATCATCTTATGAAATACGTCTTCGGACCAGTACCTTCAAGAAGGTTCGGTAGGTCACTAGGTGTTAATGTAGTTCCGCTCAAGGTATGTAATTGGAATTGCATATATTGCCAATTAGGTAGAACTACGACTTTCATAAACGAGGAAAGGGACTTTTTTGAAGAGAAAGAAATAAAGAAAGAGATAGAGGAAGCTGTAAAGATCTTTGATTACGATTACCTAACTTTCATAGGTGACGGCGAGCCAACGCTTTACTCCAAGTTGGGAGAACTAGTTAAGTGGAGTAAGAAAATACAAGATAAGAGAGTTGCGGTATTTACTAACGGCGGCAGGCTTTATCTAGATAAGGTTAGAGAAGATTTAAGTCCCGCAGATGTTATTAAAGTTAGTACTGACGCAGGAGATGAGAGAACTTTTAGGATAGTTGATAGACCTCGTAGGGAAATCACTTTTACAAAATTCTTAGAAGGACTTCAAAAGTTTAGGAAAGAGTTTAGTGGAGAAATTTGGGCAGAGGTAATGCTGATTAAAGGAATTAACGATAAGGATGAGGAACTTGAAAAGATAGGTGAAGCTCTTTCAACATTTAATCCAAATAAAGTCCATATAATGGCTCCAACAAGACCACCGGCAGAGAAATGGGCATCACCGCCTTCAGCCGAGTCGTTAATTAAAGCAGGAAAAATACTCTCTAAGTACGTGCGCGAAGTGAACATAATAGATTACGTTGAAAGAGGGAAGTTTTACGTAGATCCTAAGAATCCTCTAGAAAGCTTACTTTTAACGTTAAAAATACAGCCTATGACAGAGGAAGAAATAAGGGAAGTTTGTGCAGAATATAATATAGACTTGAAAGAAGTTATGAAAGTTGCAAAAGAGGTGGAGTTTAATGGAATCAAGTACTTCGTATACTGATTTAAGTAGAGGTCTTCCTGATCCTAGGATAATTAAACCCTTGGAAGAAATCATGAAGTAATTGAAGATAGAAACAATAATGTTCGAAGGAATAGTGAAAGGTTTTTACGATGCTGTTAAGTACGCTGATCGCCGTGAGTTGCCAGGAGGAGTAGGAAGCAAATGCATATTCATTAAAATAATAAAGAATAAAAAAGAAGGGCATTGATTTTAATTATTATGTTTATGGAGCAGGATTAGCCGCCCCACACGTAGCTGCTGGTCGTGGTAGTGCTGGTGCTGGTGCTGGTAGTGGTCGTGGAGGGCATTGTCGAGCTCGTCATCGTGCTGGATTGCATCGGCATGGATTGCCCAGTTATGCCCGTCTCTCCTCCCAGGAATATCCATGGTACCGGCTTCACGAACTGAACGTTAACTATGTAGTCGTCGCCCGGCAACCAAACGTTGGGGGGGAACTTATAGGAGCCCCCTATCAATACGCCATCCGGCTCCTGCGTGTAGCCCAGCCACGTCCAGGTCCAGAACGTGGGCGGAAGGAACGCCACCGTTATGACTGGGGGGGTTGGCTTTCCATTGGAGTTGACGAAGGTGTACGCCGGCGATATATGGCCGTTAACAGCGAATGAGTAGGCGAACAGAGGCCACCCGGCAGTGCTGGCGTTGAGCGGGGGGGCACGTTGTATATGGCTTGGTACACTAGGCTGAAGTTGTATTGACTCATCATTTGGCCGCCCTGCTCCACGTACGTCCCCGGCATTATTATGGCCAACAGGTTCCCTATCGAGACGGCCGCTCCCTGCGTCGCGTTAACTTGAACCGTGGCGGATCCCACGGGCACCAGGACGGGGGGGGCCATGCTGCTCATCAGCGATGAGTTGACCGGAACCTCCGGCGAGTACGTGGCTTCATTCATGGAAAGCGGCGCGCCGGATATGAATATCCATGGTACCGGCTTCACGAACTGAACGTTAACGAACAGGCCGGAACCGGCGTAGAAGTAGGCGTTGGGGAACTTATAGGAGCCGCCCACCAACGTGCCGTTGGACTCCTGCGTGTATCCCAGCCACGTCCAACTGGTCCAGCCGTCCGGCATCCTGACCACGGTTATTATTGGCTGCGAGAAAGTGTAGGCGGGCGACACATGGCCATTAACGGCGTATGCGAACGCGTATATGGGCTCGGCCTGGTACATTCCCATCGACGCTGGGTCTCCCATCATGGATGACGGGAGCCCCACGTCCACTACCTTGTAGTCTATTATGGAGAAGGAGTACGAGGTCAGCGTCTCGCCGTTGACCGTGACGTTGGTGCCTGGCCGTATTATCGCTATTATGTTGCCCAACCTCACCGTGCCTCCCATACTGGCCGTCACGTTTATCGTGGCGGAGGACACCGGAATCAGCTCGGGAGCCATTGATGAGGAAGAGCTGGATTGCATCGATGATGAGGACGACGAGGTCGTTGAGCTGGAGCTCTGCGTGCTGGTTTGCATTGTAGATGTGGTTGTTTGCATGGTCGAGGAAGCGCTGGAGGTGGCGGTCGAGGTGGTCGACGGGTGCATCGAGAGCAGAACCGCCGCCACTACTGCGACCACCACTACCACCACTACCGCGGCTATTATTGTGCTTGTCTTCATGCTGGTTTCAATTATGGAATGAATAAAAAACATTTTTCTAATTATATTGCAATTTTATTATAAATGCTAACCCACTTACGCCTCCCTCAATTTAAAACTCGCTTAAGGCGAATAAGCCCAAACATTTTTAAGAGGTCATGGAGCGACTCATCAATGCCGCTCGATCCACAAGTGAGGAAGCTTCTCTCCATGTTGGCAACATTCCCGGCCCCCGGATCTAGGGAAAATCACTCCCCCAGCAGTACAGGGAGGCGGCGGACAGGGCGTCCATCCAGTTGAGGGGGGGGCCCCGGAGGAGGTGGGGGGGGAGTGGAGGATAAGGTGATACAGGGAAGGAACGGGGGGGACATACGGGTAAGGGTGTACAGGCCCCCTCGGCGCGAGGCCTCCTCACAGGGTTATCGTGTACTACCACGGCGGGGGGGCTTCGTGTTTGGAAGCATAGAGACGCACGATGGCGTGGCGAGGCTATTGGCTAACCTCTCAGGCAGGGCCGTCGTCTCAGTCGATTACAGATTGGCGCCGGAGCACAAGTTCCCCCGCGGCCGTGGAGGACGCGTACGACTCGGCCAAGTGGGTTGCGGACAACGGAGGCTCGCTGGGGGGGCTCGACGTTGGGGGGGGCGGAGTGGCGGTGGCGGGGGGGGACAGTGCTGGGGGGGGAACTTGGCCGCGGTGGTCAGCTTAATGGCCAGGGACGCGGGGGGGGATAGGTTCGTGGAGAGGCAAGCGTTGTTCTACCCCCCCTCCACGCACATGCTTGACAGCTCTCCATCCATTTACGAGTACGGCGAGGGGGGGTTGTTCCTAACCATGGACCAAATGAGGTGGTTCGGCCAGCAGTACCTTAGGGACATAAGGGACGCCGTGGATCCCCCCCGCGCTTCCCCCCCATTCTAGCCGACTTGACGGGTCTCCCGCCAGCGCTGGTGGTGACCGTGGAGTACGATCCCCCCCTAAGGGATCAGGGGGAGAACTTCGCCAAGGCAATGAGGGCCAGGGGGGTCCAGGGCGACGCTGGTTAGGTTTGGCGGGTGATTCATGGATTCATCAGCTTCTACCAATACGTGGATGCTGGGGCGGATGCGATAGCGATGGCGGCCGGCTTCATGCGTCGCAGGCTGAGTTGAGGAGGAAGGGCCCGTCCGGGGGATCGCCTAGGCAGTTGGTCGGCGAGCCGCGCCATCCCCCCCTTTGAGGGTCTCCGCGCGGATCGCCGTATTAATTCTATATGTTTATTATATACCTCACTATTCCTCGAGGCTCCACTCCCCCCCTATATATTATCAATTCCTTATGACTGCTAAAGGACAGCAGCGTCAACTGCAGGAAATCGCTTATCCCCCCCGCGACGTCTATGCTGAGCTTATAGCTGACTGGATCCGGGGGGGCTTGAACCTCGTGGGGGGGCTCCACGTCGTTCTCGGTTATTATGGGCAGGGGGGGAGCTTGGCCAGCGGCCATGGAGTTGGGTTTCCACGTTGATCCGTGTCGTACCTGTAGGCGTACAGCTTCTCGATCGTCTTCCTGCCGAACTTTAGCTCCTCTATCTTCTTGGCTATCCTTTCCGTCCCCCCCTCCTCGTTCAACATGACCGCCAGGTACACCAGTTCATACGTGGCGAAGAACCTCATGTAGGGAACCTCGAAGCTCAACACCCTGCTGGAGCCTATGTCTTCATATATTGTTGGGACCTCCTTAATGTACTCCAATTGATTCGACGTTAAGCATCACCTCGGCCCTCCATGCCGATGCCGGGCGACCCCCCCACGAGCCCCCCCAGCCCTAGAATAAGCGGGACTGCCATAACCACTGGCGGCGGGGGGTACGTGATTATATAAAGGTTTTGCAGCTAGAGCTCAAGCTTGTGAGGAGGCGCCTTGAACCCTATCCTCCTATGAGTCCCATCACAGAAGGGCTTGTTGCTGGACCCACCGCACCTGCATAACGCATATTTCAGCTCCCCCCCATTTATTTTAACGAGATTCGGACCATTCTCCACGCCCTCTATTATGGTTACCATAACGGCTGGGCAGCGAGTAAACTTTAAAAAGTTACGCCGTTCCTCAAAAAATACAGTTCCTCTGTTCAGCGATCGCCGCGTATTACCTTTGTGCCGCTTCGGCCCTCCAAGATGGCCCGCAGCTCTCCCAGCCTCCCTATGTAGGCGACCCTCCCCCCCCGCCCTCCACGAACCTGATGGCCGCCAGAACCTTCGGCCCCCCCATGCTGCCCGGCGGGAACTCTCCCCCCCTCTCGTACAGGGACTTGAGGGTTAGGTGATCCACCTCGCCCAGCCTCCTCTGATCCGGCTTCCCAAAGCCACGTAGACGCCGTCCACGTCGGTGAGTATCACCAGGGAGTCCGCGTCCACCATCGATGCAAGCAATTGGCTGGCGAGGTCCTTGTCTATGACTGCCTCCACGCCCCTCAACTGGGAGGAGCCCGTGACCGGAACGCCTCCGCCGCCCGTGGATATCACTATGTAACCCTCCTCCATTAACTGAATTATGGGCTTAGCCTCAACTATGGAGGCGGGAAGCGGTGATGGAACGACTCGACGCATGCCGCCCCTCGGATCCGGCTTGAATCGCCACCCGCTCGATTGAGAGAGGCGGCGGGCCTCGTCCTCGCCGTAGATGGGGGGGCCTATGAACTTGGTGGGGGGGTCATTGAAGGCCGGATCCTCCTCGTTCACGTATACCCGAGTCACCACCGCTATGGCTTTCTTCGGCACTCTGCGCGCCACGGCCTCGTTGTCTATAGCCATTGCGAGCAGGTACCCCCCCAGCCATCCCTGCGTCGCCGCCCCCCCATACATATCAAGCGAGAGCGGCAGGCCGCACTCGGCCAGGGCGCCCACCTGAGGCCCATTTCCATGCGTGACCAGCACATCGTAGCCCGCCTCCACGGCATCCATGACATCCCCAGCGGCCTCCCTGACCCTCTCCCACTGCTCGCTGGGGGGAACCTATCTTTGCGCCACTGGATGAGAAGGCATTGCCTCCCAGGGCTATTACCATCCTCACTTGAACATCGCTGAAAACAGCGTTTTAAAACATTCCCAAGCCGTTGATGCGTATTCATGGCAGCACGTATGCACGTGGGCGGCAATTAATGGTAACAAGGCATTGCTCACGATGGGGAAACCGTTAAATAAGCGGGGACGCGGGTCTTCCCTGAATGTCCAGTCAAAAAGTGCGAACGCCGGAGGAGGGGGGGGAGCTTTTGGCCAAGGTAACTGACATAGTCGGGGGGGACGATAGGGTTAAGGTCATGTGCGAGGACGGCAAGGCCAGGATAGCCAGGATACCGGGCAAGTACAGGAGGAGGATGTGGATGAGGGTGGGCGATTACGTATTGGTAATACCGTGGGACTTCGAGCCAAATAAGGCCGACGTCGTCTACAAGTACGATAGGGGGGGAGAGGTAAACGAGCTGCGGAGAAGCGAGCACGGGGGGGAGAAGCTGGCCAAGATAGATGAATTGACCGGCTAATTATTGGCTATAATGATTAAACCACGGCAAAGACGCCGGCCAATGCTTTTAAAGAGCGGGGGGGCATTGGATTCTCCGAAGGACCCGTAGCTCAGCATGGAATCAGAGCGACGGCCTCCGGAGCCGTAGGTCGTGGGTTCAAATCCCACCGGGTCCGCCAAAAACTCATCAATTCAAATTCAACCCCCCCTAAACTCCTGGGAAGGTATTATTCCCATACCCATGAGGGGTCACTCCCGCCAAGAACAATAACCACCCTGGGCGCGGCGGTAGGTTCAGTAGAGGCTAACCTCCTTCACCGGTTCATCAAGGCCGAGGCGATGGTTTGGCTCTTTCCTCATTTTGGTTTTGATTTGAAAGGTTTTTGTGGTTTTTGTTGTGGGCCTTGTTAAATTTAAGGTGGTTGAGGTTAGTTCGCCGCGTCTTGGCTATGTTGAGCGGGTGGGCGCTCAGCCCCCATGGGCACGGCGAAGGGCCTGCCGGCTTAGCTTTACGGGGGGGCGTGGCTTGGGCTAACGTTGATCCAGTGCCTCACGTGGTTTTTACGGTGGGTTGATGGTGAAGCCCCCCCATGAAGTCGATCATGAAGTGGAGCCGTTACTCACCGGTCGCGCGTTGTTCCCCCCCGCCGTGAAGCGGCCACGTGAAGCGGATCCATGAAGTGCCCCCCCAGAGAGGGCGTGGGCGGCGGGGCCCGCCTCGTATCATTACTTACCCATGTCTAGCCGCGGATGCGAAAGCATGGAGCATAGCATAGTCATAATAACTAGATTATATAGTTATTTAGTGTAATTAATTTCAATTTCATAGAAATGGATTTTAGGCATTTCCCAGGGCTGCTGCGCGTCTAGGCGCCCCACCTCCGCGCCGCTTCATGAAGCGGCTCCATGTGCCGCTTCACGGTGGCTGGATGCTCACTGCATGGTTAATGACCAACCACTTCACGTGTTACTTCACGGTTTGCCCCCCCCGCGGTGAGGCCGCCGCAAACTCACAGTAGAAACAAAACGTAGTGCGTGGGGGGCCTCCATGAAGCTCACCGTGGAGCATCGGGAGGAGGGAGAAGAGGGGGGGATGGTCACTCACCTTGAGGGGCTGGAGGGTCGCGTTGCCGCAGGGTATGCTCGTTGATTCGCGGAGCATGAAGCTCATGAACTGTGAGGATACGTATAGGTACATGCCCCACGAGTCCCTACCCCCCCCGTACTTCAAGTGTTGGTCAATGCAGGGAACTAGGTCCATTAACTCGCTCCTCAAGCCCTCATAAGCAACCTTAAGGTTCCCAATCTCCGTGTACTTCGCTATGAACCCCCCCCTCCTAACCTTAAGCCCCCCCACTACCTCGCCGTTTTCATCAATCACGGGGTCGATTCCGTTAACGTCCCCCCCATTCCTCACGAGCTCCCTCAACCTGGCCGAAACGCTTGAGTCGCCCGGGTCAGTCCACCTCAAAAGGTGGCTATTCTCGTTAACCGCCCCCCCTCACGCCGCTGGCGAATTGATTAACGTGCCAAAGCCTCTCCTCCTAAACCTCCTCCCCCCCTCCTCAGTTGAGTAAACCGGGGGTCACGCCCAGCCTAGACAAGACGTAGCTCAGGTACCCCCCTCGCGGCGGTAGAGCCAACCCTATCACCGGTGACGCCCAACAGCTTAAGCCTAGGCCTTGAATTAATGCCGAGGACGTAACCCATGAAGCCGCCAATCAAACTACCAACAATACTACCAACTAGTGAAGCAGCAAAACCCACTCACTAGGAATTCACAACCCTATAACTCTGATGTTAAAGACCGGGGGGGCTCGAGATGGGGGGGGATCTTCCCTGAGCGATTACTGTAGTTGCTGTATAGGGCCGTGGGCTATCAGCAGCATTATCCCCGGTATTAATCCGCTGAATATCAGCGCCACTATGGCCCAGCCCAGGGAGTTCATTGCCTTCAACGCGGCCACGTCGCCCGAGTTAGCTGCCTTATACATCCTGTATATCCTGATCGTCACGATTATCGATATTGCGAACATTATTAGAAACACTATGCCAAATCCTACTAAGACGCCGACCGCCGCTGCTGGCGCGCCGTATGGTGCCATGCTGCTGACTAAGGCCACATCAGCGAAGTATATTATGGCCACTATTATGAAGCCTAACATAGCCAGTATCGCGAATATTAAGCCCACGAGGAGCTCCGTCCTTATGCTGCCCAGAACTGGGTTTTGAGGTTGGCTTGGTCCTGACATGCATTCATGCTAAATTCAAATATATTTAAGCTTTCTGCTAAATACTAAGTCATTTAATAATATAATAAAAAATATTTATCAATTAATAAATTGGACTTAATATTTATAGTAAAATCAATAAATTGGAAGAAAACTATGCGAACGCCGCGTTCATCCCAGTGATATGACTATGTTCTGTTCGATTGCTCCTAAATTATTATTGCCGGGATGCGTTTTGCTGCAGGGCAATCGCCATTGCGATGCGTTATCGACATCCGATAACGTTTTATAACCCTAATCGAGTGGCCGATCCATGGATAAAAAGATAACTTACGTATCAATAATGGCGGATGAGGGGATCCACCCATCGTACGAGAAGGCATTGAGGGAGGTCGAGGAGATCTTGGGGCGGGAGTGGCCCATCTATATAAATGGAAAAGAGGAGTCGGTCGGCCATACCTTCGAAAAGCGAAGCCCGATAGACACGGGCATATTGATAGGAAGATTCCAGAGAGGCGGGGGGGTGCCGAGTTCGGAAAGGCGCTTGATTCGGCGGTAACCGCGTTCAGGGAGTGGTCCAGGGAGGACTGGAGGAATAGGGTGGCCGTTATGAGGAGGCTGGCCGATTTAATAGAAAGGGATAGGTTTAGGCTCGCCGCCATAATAACGTACGAGGTGGGCAAGAATAGGTACGAGGCATTGGCGGAGGTGTACGAGATGATAGATGTGTTGAGGTATAATGCGGACCTCATGACTAAAATGAATGGGTACGAGGAGCCCATGTCCTCCCCAGTGCCCGGGGGGGAGGAGCCGCGCAGCGTCATGAAGCCATACGGAGCGTGGGCCGTCATATCCCCATTTAATTTCCCCATGGCGCTAGCCAAGGGAATGCTGACCGGCGTCCTCATCACCGGCAACACGGCGGTGTGGAAGCCGACTAGCGAGGCGCCCCCTATCGGCCGTCTCCCTATATGAATTGATGGTGGAGGCGGGGGGGTGCCGGACGGCGTGGTGAACTTGGTAACAGGGTCTGGGGGGGAGGCCTTCGAGGACTCCATAGTTGCCAACCCCCCCAAGGTGGCTGGAATAGCGTTCACCGGATCCAGGGACGTGGGCATGAGGCTCTATAGGAGGTTCACCCAGTCACAGCCCTGGCCAAAGCCCATAGTGCTGGAGATGGGGAGCAAGAACCCCCCCGTGATAATCACCTCCAAGGCCGATCTAGACAAGGCAGCGGAGGGAGTGATGAGGGCGGCGTTCGGCTTCGACGGGCAGAAGTGCTCCGCCGCCGCGCGCGTCTACGTGCAGGGAGAGGTCTACGACGAGTTCCTAGCCAAGCTCCTGGAGAGGACGAGATCAATAAAGATCGGCGACCCGCGGCTCAGGGATACATTCATGGGTCCCGTCATAAACAAGTCGGCCCAGGAGAATTACGCGAAGTACGTGGAGGACGCGGCGAAGGCTGGTGCGAAGATCATCCACGGCGGCAAGGTGCTGCGGGACGGGGCGTTCGGCAAGGGTACTACGTGGAACCAACTATACTGGTAGACGTGCCGAGGGGGCAATTACCTATGGTACACCGAGCTGTTCCTACCTATAGTTCTCGTGGATCGATTCTCGACCCTGGACGAGGCAATCCTCCGAGCCAACGATACTGAGTACGGGCTCACGGCCGGCATATTCAGCGAGGACATGAACGAGGTGAATTACTTCTTCGACGACATAGAGTTCGGGGTGGTGTACGCCAACAGGAGGGGGGGCGGCGCGACCACGGGCGCGTGGCCGGGCGCCCAGCTTCACGGGCTGGAAGGCAAGCGGAGCAACGGGCAGGGGGGGAGTCAATGGTCCCTACTACCTCCTCAACTTCATGAGGGAACAGGCACAGACCATAGTGAGGCAATGATCCCGCACGAATCGATTACATTTCAATTAATGAGGCGATTTTACCCACGCGTTCAATGCTCGGCAACATAAAAAGAATTACCGCCTGAAAGACACCAAACAATCGCCGCAACGACTCACCGCCACGCGAGCCCCCCGCATAATGCGGCTTGGAGGGCGCCGCGCCTTCCTTTATTTTAATGTGTTTTTTTATTAAGTTGATGTATTGGTTTTAGTTGTTGGTTGGGTTGAATGTAATGCGTGTCCAATTTTTGGTAACGCTTACAAAAGATGTTAATGAGACTAGAAGAATGTTACCGTTGTCATTATTGAGAATATTATGGTCACTATGAAAGCGTTTTTAAGGGGGGGATTTTTTGTGACTTAAATAGATCGATTATGTCCAGGAGATCCGAGATACCCACTACACCGGACGGGCTCAGGAAATACCAGCGGGTGATAGATGACCAGGACATCTGCATCGGATGCGGTGCATGCGTGTCCGTCTGCCCCACCAACGCGTGGGAGCTGGATGAGAACGGGAAGGCGAGGCTGATATGGGATTGGTGCATCGATGACTTCTCCTGCGTGCCTGTCTGCCCCCGTGAACTGCATATGGAAGAGCGGGGGGGAGACGCCGGAGGAGACCAAGCACAAGGATAATTGGTACAGGTTCAGCAGGGACTTGTCGCCGGAGGAGCAGAAAGTATTCGAGGAGTGGGCTAAGAAGTATGGAGTCACGGGGGAAGCCCGCCATGAGCCAGTGACCGCAGTGGAGGGGAGGCGGTTAAGTACTCGGATGTATATAAGGTAGTCTACCCCCCCAGGAAGCACGAGGCATTTACAAGAACCGCGGCGATAATGCCTGGGTCTCCGTGAGGATACGGCAAGGACCGGGAGAGACCCCCCCAGCAAGTGTACTCAAGCCAGTTGAGGACGGTGACCCACGTGCCGATAGGTACGGCGATGGGAGGATCATGCTGGGCACCAGGGGGGGGACGTGGAGGTGGTGGCCGTGGATTATAGGATGTTCGACGAGGTGGTGGCCCAGTTAAGGATGGCTGGACTGGAGCCCAGGGACTCCTGCGGCAGCAGCGTGAGAAACCCAATTCCCTGCCCAAGCAATCACTGCCCCCCCTCGCCCTTGCCAACGCCGAGGCCCTCTCCACATTCATCGGGGATTACTTCAGGGGGGCGGGCGGAGTACGAGGGCGTTAACATGCCTCACAGGTTGAAGATCTCCGTGTCGGGGTGCGGGGAGGCGTGCGCAGTGCCCGCGTCCCAGGACGTGGGGGATAATCGCGAGGGGGGGATGGGGGGGGATTCGACGTGTACCTGGGGGGGGAGGCGTTGGGGGGGAGCACGCCTTCACCGCCAAACCTGCATTCACTGGGGGGGTGGCCGCGGATGATTTGCTGCCCATATGCATAGGGGGGGTGGCGCAGGTGTTGAAGAGGGAGGGGGGGGAGAGGAAGGGCTTCAAGTGGGTGGTGAAGAACAGGGGGGGCTAGATGCCGTGAGAAGCGAGGTTATTAAGGCGGCGGAGGAGGTGAAGCGGCAAGGCGTTCCTTCACCACCACCCTCGGGGCCAGTTTTCCTGGGCAATCTAATGGTTAGGCTCCACTACCCAGCGGGGGGGTGGGTCTCATCGAGTGAGTTGGAGAGCGTAGCCAGGCTGGCGGAGGAGCGGGGGTGGGGGGGTACGTGGTCCTCTTCAATGATCAAACCATCTACGTCCCATTAGCGGGGGGGAGCACCATGGAGATGAAGGGAGAGCGGCTCGGCCCGTACCGCGGGGGGGAAAGGCCGCCACCGTGGCGTGCCTAGCAAGGAACTCTGCCCCCCAGGTCTCATAGATACCACCTCCCTGGGACGTAGAATACACGTTCACCTGAGGAGGCCAGTCAAGGTGGGGGGGTGAGCGGGTGCACCCATGACTGCGCCATGTCGAGAACCTCCGATATAGGGCTGGAACCGTTTGGCTTCAACGCGAGGATTATCGTGACTATTGGAGGCGGGGGGGCAAGGAGGGTGGGGGGGGAGGCGGTGGGCGTTGTGGAGCTAAGCGATGCGGAGGCGGTAGTGGATGCATTGCTCGACATGATGGACGAGGCGGATGCGGATGATGCGGGGGGGGAATTGATGGAGCGCGTTGGGGGGGTCGAATCAATAAAGGCTAGGCTATCGGCCAGAATCAAATCATTTAAGCCATGGGACAATGGACTGCAGTCCACTTTAGGCCCCGACTAGCCTATGGATCACCGCGGTGTTGATTGTCGAGCATTAGCGTAATATTTATATATGCGTTACCAATAATTGGACACGCAGTTACACCCACAATAAACCACAATATCAAGCCATTACTCCACCTTCCCGACGAGGACCTCCACCACGTCCTTCCACGCGTTGGGAAGAAGCTTACCTGCGCCTATGCTTTACTACGATTGCTAGAATTATTATCGCGATTATTGCGATGATTGCGGCGGAGTACTCGTAATCCCTACCTTGATTGGGCTTGATTGGCGTGATTGTTGTAATCGTCGGAGCCGTGGTTGTGGTGCCGTTCATTTGCATTGCTAGGAGGATTGTTGAGCTCCTCGTTATGTTTATGGAGCCCGTGATGGGCTTAAAGCCTGGAGGCGGCGTGGCTATATACGTATAGTTGCCCCCCTCGGTAATTGAATTGTTATTGACAGCAGCGAGGAGCTTAGGGTCACGTTAATCGAGCCCATATCAGAGGACCCCCCCTGGACGTGCACCCCCCCCACCGCGCGCCGAGGGGAATCCCGGAGGCGGTGAAGTTAACGCTATAGAGCGGCAGCGAAACGTTAATCACCGATGGTTCGCCGACGCCGAAGGCATTTACTGCTGCCACCGAGGCCACGTAATCGCCCGGCTTAACCCTCGTCGAGTAATTCATGGTGGAGTTGCTTAATTCGGCCATCAGCGTTCCGTTAACGTAGACAAGGTAAGCCCGGACCCATACTGCTCAGCATCCTGTTCCCTCCACGCTAATTGAAGCGTTGCATTGATAACCGTGGCCCGGAGCTTGAGAGGGGGGGGTGGGGGGGGCGAGAGGGGGGAACAACGTAGAGGGATAAGTTGCGGATCTGTTGAGCCGCGGGCCCGCCCCCCCCGCTCAACGAGTATATAAGCAGTGAGGACCCAAGCGCCGCGCTGCCTATCATAGTGACGTTAATGGCGTGGAAGCCTGCAGCGGCGTTTCATTGAGGTAGGTGCCCAGCCAAGTGGAATTATAGGCCGTGATCACCATGTAGGGCGGCCTGTAATCGACCGCAACCCCCTCCACGCCACTGCTTAGGTTACCTACATAGGTTGAGGCAAGCGTTGATGCGTTCACCACGACGAGCCTATCGCCCGATGCATTATAACATAGAACCGCAAGCAGGTCGCTGGAGTTAGCCACGTTGATCCCCACGATGGGCGTGGAGCAGTTGATGGGCAGCGGGAGGCGCGCCCCCATTGCTTATATTCATTGCCTCAATGCTTCCATTAATTAATCTATATAATAACACGCTCCCCGCCAGCGCCTCCAGTTCCCCCCACATCGCCTACCTGAAAACGGCGAGCATCATTGTGAAGCGGCGAGTAGATGAACACTGATGCATTTATCGGCATTAATCCCCTCGAGACCAGGACGGCTATTAAGGGATTGGAGCCCCCCTCAACGACTATCGAGCCCGCGACCCCCCCGGAGTTGGTAACGTTATGGGGGGGAGGGCCCCCCCACCCCCCCCTCCCGGGCGTGTACACGGCGTACTGGCCCCCCCTATGAAGCTTACGTTGAACGGGCCTTCGAGGGCCGCCTCGCCGTAGGGCATGTAGAGCCAGGCCGCCATAACCGAGCCATTACTCATCGCTGCGGCGGCTGGCCTCAATGCATCCCCCCCGACAGCGGGGGGGCCGCGTGGCGGTGAGGAACCTCGATGCATTCATGAATAGGCCACCCACTTGCAGTCCCATCCTCAACGGGAGCGTGGAGTTATCGTTGGAGTAGAGGATGAGGACCCCCCCACCGACTTCCCCCCCGGCGATGGATACGGTGGTGTATGGATATATATCCGCGATCGCCGCCCCCCCGCTCCACGATCCATTAACCCAACGCAGCGAGTCATAGTTGGGCCCCACGTAGTACCTGGTGATCAGGGACGGCTGGGACGGGTCCGGGCTCCCCCCCGCCTGGCCCCCCCAGCTGTACAGGACTCCCTCCTCGCTCCAAATTGTGCCGCTCCAGAGGAGCGCCTGCCATTGAACGAACACAACGCCCGTCACCGACGCGCTCTTCAACGCGGGGGGGCTGCCGGGGCCAACGCTCATGGTGAATATCAAGCTGCCTCCCTCCGTGATGGTCGCCACGCCGATTCCCTCGTTAGCGGCGAGGGTCATGGGGACCTCGACCACCCCCCCCTCACCCGGGTTATCATTAGGTCCAGTCCCTGGAGGAATTCCTGGCCCTGGTCCTCGGTGGGGGGGCCAGCGTTAGATCGAGCGCAGTGCTTGGCGCTATGCTTATGGTCAGCGTTATGCCTATGTCTACCGTGCCGTAGCCCGGCACGTCGAACGAGTAGCCCGCGACGGGCATTGTGAGCGAGGCGGTTCCCCGTATCTGAAGCAATGCGTCGGCCGACACCCAATTCACCGTGCCGTTGCTCACCTGGAGGTCCCCCGTGGCGCCCACGGTCACGCCTATGGTGAATGAGGCCGGCCCCCCCACGTCCACCTCCTCATCCCCCCCGGTCCCATTCGATCCGAGGAGATTGCCGGTGGTCATGGTCAAGCGACCCGTCAATTTGATCACGCCGGTGGAGTACATATCTATCTCCAAGTAAATGGTCGGCATCAAGTCATAGGTTCCGCCCCCCCGCGAATTGAGGCAGCGTTACCTGCGTGCTGAGTATGGAGCCCAGGTCCAGGTTAGTCGTCGAGATAACCTCGAACTCGTTTCCCCAGGCCTCCCCCGTGACGCTCTTAACCTGCACCCCCCCCTCGAGGTTAGAGTAGCTCATGATGTTGAGTAGCACGATGGGTCGTTAATCACGTAGAAGGAGTACGACTCGGTCAATTCCGTCGCCGCGCCATTCAGCGAGTACTTGGCGATCACCAGCAGCGTGTTCTTTCCTGGACTTAGTGAACCCATGTTGACCTGCAGCGTCCAGGGCTCGTTGGGGGGGCCGCTCGGCGGATTAAACGCCAGCTCCTCTCCATTTAAGTAGCCGTAAACCGCCGTGGGCGTCTCATTGCTGTAGAAGCCGAACGTGTTCTCCAGGTTTATCCCAGAATAGAAGTAGCCGGAGTACTGGGAGACGAGGGTGGCGTTCACCTTGATCCTCTCGAACCTAACGGTGATAGTCGCATTGCCGCGGCTCGCATTGATTGTTCCGACCATCGATGAATTGACCACGGCATACCCAGGCGGCGTCTGTATGAAGTAATCATACGTTCCATTATGGACAATGAAGCTGATCAAGGAAGACGTGGAGTTAAGCGATTCCCCATCCACTGCCGCCGCCCAAGACGTGCCGGGCGCCAGTCCCTCCTCGATGAAGTTTATATAGAGGGGGGGTGTGAACCTCACCGTTATCGTCAAGTTCCTCCCATTGATCGTCACTGTTCCCTGCGCCGGGGGGGAGGCTTGGTATTGATTCATGGATGAGGACTCAAAGTCGTATGTGCCGTTCATCACGGTGAAGCGGATGAGGCTGCCATTAGTTGACTCAACGGTGGGGAGGGATAGCTGCCGATGACGCGGGCCAATTTCACGCTCCACCGAGCCCCCCACGGGCAGCCCCCCCTCCTCCATGAACGTGACGTTATTCATTTTGAGGGGGCCGGCTGGATAGACCTGGGATAATGAGCCCAGGGAGCCGGGGGGAGCCCGGCGTTCAGGGCGTAAACATACCCGCTGCTTGGGTCATATATGAGCGAGACAGGATCGTAGCCCGTGATCACGTCCCAAAGCACCGTGTCGTTCCTACCATTTATCACGGTAACTCCCCCCCGCTGCCCAGGCCCAGGAAGCCCGTCTCCTCCGTCGCGACGTATATATAGCCGTTCATGGGATCATAGAGAAGCGAGGTGGGGTTGGGCCACGTGGTTATGTTAGCCACGATCGCGTCCCCCCCGTTTCCTATCACGGCTGTCGTATTTGCCTGCGGCACCTCCATCCACGTGGTCGCGTTGCGCCCGTGAACGGGTTTCTAGACGTGCCGGAGGAGGCGTTGATCAAGCTGCCGATGTATATCGATTCATAGATGTATCCATTGCTGGGGTCATACGCTAGGCCGCTTGCCACGCCGTTCATTATGCTGCCAATAACGGAGCCCGCGGCCGGGTCAATTATCGACACGCCGGCATACCTCACATCCACCACGCTGGGCGAAACCAGTCCAGCGTCTATTACGTATATGTAGCCGTTTCCCGGATCGTATAGAAGCGAGCCGGGGGCCCGGTAAGCCCTCTATTACCTGAATTACTTGATTATCCGAGGCATCTATCACGGACACATCGTTTGACCCCCCCAATTGGACACGTAGATGCGGTTATTGGCGGGGTCGTATGTCAAGGCGTCGGGGTTCAGGCCCACAGTGATGTTAACCAGGTACTTCCCAATTAATTGAAGCGCCCTGGCCCTGATCGTGGAGTTAATGGCTGGGATGGAGCTGTCAAACGCCCTCCTCGCGTTGAATGATGGTAGCGTCACGTTGGGCGGAGCGGTTATATTCGTCGTGTTTAGCTTGGATATTATATTTGTTATATTGTGATTAGAAGCAATGCTGAGCACCTCAGTCACGTTGGGACTGATGCCCGTGACCGTGCCGGAGGCGCTGTTAGCCACATAGACGTATCCATTCCCCCCCGGGTCATAGAGGAGAGCCACCGGGTCTGCCCCCCCACCGGCACGTTGAGCAGCACCGTATTATTGATTGAGCTAATTATGGATACGAGGCCCGTTGATGTTGCTACGTACATGTACCCGTTCCCCCCCGGATCATATAGGATGGCGGTGGGTCGCCCCCCCGCTGATGCGTTGCAGGAGACCGGGAGCGTTTGATTGGGTAGCTCTGGCAGACCGGGGCGTTGGCAAGGATTCCCGACCGGTATATTGGTAACCACCTTATCGGTGGCTGGATTTATCACGGTCACGGTCGTGCCGGAGTTGCCTACGTATATGTAGCCGTTGAGGGGGGGATCGTAGGCCATGGATGTTGGATTAACGCCCACCGGCACGCTTATGGTGGACGCGAGGATTGTGAGGGCCAATGCATGAAGGGGGGGCAGGATCATCACTGCCGCCAACAGCGCCAATTCCGTAATGTTTTTGTTGATTTTAGTCGCCATTATGCTTAGTTCAACTAGTTTAAAAATATTTACTTTTTATGAAAAATCATTATTATTTTTAATAAATTGGATTAAGCTAAGTACTGAATAATTGAGTATAGTTGCCTCCACTGAACTCCCACGCCGTACCCTATCCCGCGGCCGCCGCAATGATCATCCACGCCCTGCTCCGCTCATTGGCTCTCTGCATGGCCAGCACCAGGGTAAGGGGAACGAGGGCGGCGAATTGTATGGTGTAGTAACTATAGAGCGTGTGATTCCCCGCGGCATAAACCGCCCAGTAACCCAACCAACTGGCCAAGAGCGATGCGGGAACCGCCAGTTCCCTCCAATTCATTTCCCTAAAGAGGCGGGCCCGCAAGTGGGGGGGCTCCAGCATGAGTATTGACAAGCTATCGCCACTAAGTAGGCGCCGGGCAGGCCGGACGCGTATAGGGGGGGCGGGGGGGAGTAATCGCTCACGAAGCTGTCGGTCCCGATTAGCCAGTCAAACGGGTTGGAGGCCACGGGGGGGCCGGGGGGGGCCGGGACTCCGTGAACCACTTGAGATAGAAAATCGTGTCGGTCACGTAATTATGAATGCCGCCCACCAGGTATATTATTGGGATCTGCGGCAGTGCGTAGAGGAGGAGGGCCAAGCCCAGGTAAATCGCCGCCCGCCTGGCCCCCCGCCCGTAAAGCTCCGCGTACGTCATGGCGAGCACGGGAAACGCGCCGGGATACTTGCTGGCTATCCCAAGCCCCCCCGGCCACGGCCGATGATAAGGGCTTGTTCCGCAGGTATAGGTAGACGGAGAGGACTGTGAAGAAGCCCACGTACGCATCCAGCATGGCCAGTATGCCCTCATCCCTGAACGTGGCATCCATTAATAGGAGCGCGGAGGCCAGGGAGGCGTACCTCGCGTTCTTGGTGAGCATTAGCGCCGCCAGGTACGTGAGCACCAGGGAAGCGGCGGAGAGCACGATGCTCGGTACCCTCCAGTACGGCGGGCGATCCCCCCCCAACCATAACATGGCCGCCACCATGAAGTACTTGGCAAACCATGGATGCTCCAAGTTAATGTAAGTGAGTATCCCGGATTCATCCGGGTAGTAATAGCCGAACCTAATAGTGCAGCCCGGGCTAGTCGAGGCGAATTCATACACTGCGGGAACCGATTTATTGAACCAAGCCATGCCGTAATCCCCCCCGTAATACACGGCCGGGGATGCATTGGCGGGGGGGCGCAGCCGGGGGGTACGGCGAGACAGTCACCCCGAACCCAGCCAAATCGCGCCCAAGCCCCCCCACCTCGTTTATGAAGTTCCTGGCGGCCGATACGTACCAGATCTCGTCGCTCACGTACCCATTCATGTGGGGCTGCATGGCGTACGCGTATAAGCAGAACAACGCCACGATTGCGGCCAGCGGCAGCAGCGTTAAGGCGCTCCTGACACCCATTGCTCCGGGGCTCCGCCCGCTATTAAAACGTTGACTCCAGTCGATCCCAAAGCGCGGTTAGGCGGTGAGGCGGGGGGGCCGAGGGACTGCTGGGCAGGAGCGGTTTGGCTGTTCTTGAACACGTACGACTCTGCCAGGACGTAGTTGACTAGGAACCCCCCCAGCAAGACCCCCCACTATGTAGGCCAGGTACCCGTTGAGTCCCAGCACGTAGTGAAGCGCATCGCTCGCGGCGTAGTTCACCAGCGTGCCCCCCCCGAGCCCCCCCGCCACGTGTACCTAGCCAGCCCAGCCGCGTAGGGCGTCGGCCTGTCCCTGAAAGTCCACGCCCTGTTAATTGAGTAATTATTAATTATGCCGGCCTCTATTGCTGGGATTAGGGACGCGAAGTACGGTATCCCGATGAGCCGCCAAGCCACGTGCAGCACGGCCTCCGACACCAAGACGCCTAAAACGCCCACCGCGGCGAACTTGAGGGGGGCCTATACCCGCTGAGGGAGAGCAGGGCCAGCGACGTGGCCGTTACCTGCCTCACGTAGTCCAGAACCTGGGCCAGGCCCAGCTTGCTCTCCCCCCCGCCCTCCTCCTCCCGAAGACGTAGGGGACCTCCCTCACTTTCTCGACGCACAGCAGGACGTCCAGCAGGACCTTGTACTCCCCCCCCTCGCCCTCAGGCAGTTCACCACCTTGGACCGCCTCACGGCGAAGAAGCCCGACATTGGATCCCGCACTCCCCCCCTAGTTGATGGCAGGAGGAGGTGGGCTAGGAAGGTGGCTCCCCCCCTGCTCACCGCCCTCCTAATCAACGGCCAATCCCCCCCGACCCCCCCGCCCCCCCCTCCACGTAGCGGCTGGCCACAGCCGCGTCCCACCCAGCCTCCACGGCCGCCACCAATCGAGGCACGACCTCCGGTGGGTGCTGTAGGTCCGCGTCCATCACCACCACCACGTCGCCGCCGGCGGCCTTGATCCCATCCACGACGCGCTGCTTAAGCCGAGCCTCCTGCCCCTCTCCAACACCTTCAACGCCAGGCCCAGCCTACCCGCTTCCCTCACCGCCTCATCCACGGTGCCGTCGGTGGATCCATCATCTACCAGCACGACCTCAACCCCGCCTCCAAGGGCGGCCGCCAACCCCTCCAGGAGGGGGGGCCCACGTTGCCCGCCTCATTCAACGTCGGCAACACCACGCTAACGCTGCCCATCAACAAATGAATGGGGGGGACCGGTTTAATTGAGTTACTCCGCAGTGATAGATCAGCCCCCCCGGCGGCAAAAATTATAATCAGTAGTCAATGCCTCCACCACAATGAAGGCGATGGTTCTGGAGCGGGCAGGGCCAATAGAGAATCAACCCTCAAGTTGAGGGAGGTAGAGCCGCCTAGAATGGGTCGGTTCGATGCATTGATGGAGGTGAAGGCATGCGGGGTGTGCGGCACTGATTTAAGTATAGTCGAGGGCCGGTTCAAACCGCCTCGCCTTCCCATAGTGCCTGGACACGAGGCAATTGGAAGGGTCCTCGCCGTGGGCGAGGACGCGAGTGGCTGGTAAGGGAGGGGGGGGACTTAATCGGCGCCTACTGGGTCCATTCGTCGTGCGGGTCATGTGATTACTGCTTGACCGGCAGGGAGCAGTTATGTCTGGAGAGGAGAGTGAATGGACTGGATAACGATGGGTGCTACGCCGAGCAAATGGTTGTAGATGCCAGGTATGCGGTGAAGATACCAAGCGGGTTAAGTCCTGAGGAGGCAGCTCCATTCATGTGCGCGGGCCTCACCGCCTATAGATCGATTAAGTTAAGCGGGGGGGCCGAGCCGGGCCGCAGGATAGGCGTGATCGGAGTGGGGGGGGCCTCGGCTCGTTTGCGATTCAAATAGCGAAGCTGAGGGGGGGGCGCGCGTCACCGCCATCAGCAGGTCCAGCGTGAAGCTGGAGATGGCGAGGAGACTGGGGGGGGCGGACGAGACTGTTCCGGAGGATGAGGCGAGCAAGATGGCCGGGGAATTCGACTCCGTGGTGCTCCTAGCTCCATTCCCCCCCAAATTAGTGGAGGTAGGCATGAGACTGTTGAGGAAGGGGGGGGTTCCATGATCGTGGCGGCCAACCTGGATGAGGTGCCTAACATGCCCTACAGGTCGACCCTTGCATCCGAGCGATGCGTGAGGAGTGTGAGCGTTGGAGGCAGGCAGGAGCTCAAGGAGCTGCTTGGATTGGCGGGAAGCGGGGGGGCATTGAGGCCCATCCCGGTGGAGCCCATGCCGTTGGAGGAGGCCAACGAGGCGTTGCTGAGAGTCAAGAGGGGGCGACGTGATTGGGCGGGTGGTGTTGAGGCCCTAAGCTCCTTATCCCATAATGATTCACCGGGGGGGTTCATGATTGGTTTGGTTAATCGATAGATAGGTTATATACCGGCGAACGGTGACTGGGCGGGTGGGGGGGATGGCTGAGGAGAGATTGCCCGCGTGGATAAGGGTCACGATGCCGGCGCGCTCCAGGCACGACGAGGTAAGGCGAGTGCTGGGCAAGTATAGGTTGAACACGGTGTGCGAGGACGCTAAGTGCCCCCCCAACGCGTTTGAGTGCTGGGGGGGCTTGGGCACAGCTACGATAATGATACTCGGCGACACGTGCACCAGGGCGTGCCGGTTCTGCGCAGTGAAGACGGGCAAGCCGGGCGCGGTGGATTGGTTCGAGCCGATCAGGGTCGCGCTGGCAGTGCGCGACTTGGGTCTCAAGTACGTCGTCATAACGTCGGTTGACAGGGATGATTTGGCCGACGGCGGGGCATCCATCTATGCATCCACCGTGAGGCAGATAAAGCGAGTTAATCCGGGCACCAGGGTCGAGGCGTTGATACCGGACTTCAACCTGAATCGAGACTCATTGAGGGCGGTGGTGGAGGCGGGGGGGCCCGACGTGGTAGCGCATAACCTGGAAACCGTGGAGCGCTGACGCCGTTGGTGAGGGATAGGAGGGGGGGTGGGTACGGCAAATGCTGGAGGCGTTGAGGATTGTGAAGGAGCTTAGGGGGGGCGGTCAAGTCACCAAGTCCAGCATAATGCTGGGGGGGCTCGGGGGGGAGGAGCGGGGGGGCGAGGTCATCAAGGCAATGCGCGACCTGAGGGATGCGGGGGGGTCGACATATTGACCATAGGGCAGTACTTGAGGCCCACGGGTGGGGGGGCCAGGCACTTGCCTGTCGCTAGATACGTGCCCCCCAATGAGTTCCAGGAACTGAAGGAATTGGGGGGGTTAAGGATGGGGGGGTTCAGGGCGGTGGCTGCAGGGCCATTGGTGAGGAGCTCGTACAGGGCATTGGAGTTGTTCGATTCGTAGCTGTTAAAATGGGTATGCCGGTTATAACTATAATATATTGAATCATCCCTCGCTTAATTAATCGATGAGCGGGCTACATAGTTCAAATATAACTGTCAAAAACAGTGGGTAAAGGCATCAATATATTTAAGATGAGGCTTTAGGCGATCGCAATGGCTAGGTACGAGTTCAAGTTCCCGGATCTAGGGGGGGAGGGGCTGAGCGAGGCTGAATTGATAAATCTCCACGTTAAGGTAGGCGATCAAGTTAAGGAGGGGGATACGTTGATGGAGGTTCAAACCGCTAAGGCTAACGTTGAGATACCGAGCCCGGTCAGCGGCACGGTGGCTGAGATAAGGTTTAAGGCAGGCGACACTATCCACGTGGGCGACGTGGTCCTCGTCATAGAGACCGGGGGGGGAGAGGCGACGCTTCAATTAAGAAAGCCAATAGAGGTCACACAGCAAGCTGCACCGCCGCCCCCAGCAGGCGCGGCAGGCAGTTCCAGCGGGAACCCCGCGGGGGGGTTAGGGCCATGCCGCGGCGCGGCGGCTTGCCAAGGAGGCGGGGGGGATAGATCTCGGTAAGATCAGGGGGGGAAGCGGGCCGGGCGGCGTCATAACCGTGAGCGACGTGAAGAAAGCCCAGGAAGAGAGGCAGGT
>BBBF01000013.1 GCA_001315925.1 Thermocladium modestius JCM 10088
CATAAGGAAAACAATAGCTGAGAAGATGAGTAAGTCGAAGGGATCCATACCTCACGCGTATCACATGGAGGAGATAGATATGACCGAGGTGGCTAGGATAAGGGAGGAATTGAAGAGAAACGTGACCGACGTCAAGATAACGTTCCTGCACTTCGTCATGAAGGCCGTCGCCACGGCGCTGGGCGAGTACCCGCTGCTGAACGCCTCCTTCGACGAGGAGAGGAACGAGATAGTGGTGAAGCACTACGTGAACCTGGGGGTGGCAGTCGACACCGATCAAGGCCTTGTGGTGGTGGTAGTGAAGAACGCGGATGGGAAGAGCCTGGCCGAGATCGCGGGCGAGACGGCTAGGCTGGCGGAGAAGGCCAGGGCAGGCAAGCTGGAGCTCGGGGGGGACGTCATGGGGGGGAGCACGTTCACCATCAGCAACATAGGGGGGGCAATAGGCGGCGTGGGTGGCTGTCCATCATAAACGCGCCGGAGGGGGGGCCATAATGGCGATGGGCAGGATAGTCAAGAGACCAGTGGTTGGGGGGGAGGGGGGGGATGAGATACGGGTTAGGCAGATGATGATGGCGACGCTCAGCTTCGATCACAGGATAACGGACGGCGCGTACGCTGCCAGATTCATGAATAGGGTGAAGGAGCTCCTGGAGAATCCATACCTATTGCTGGCCAGGTTGAGGTGAGCGGCGTGCAGGGATACGACGCGGTCGTGGTGGGAAGCGGGCCGGGCGGCTACGTGGCGGCCCTGAGGCTGGCCCAGCTGGGGGGGAGGAGAACCGCTCTAGTGGAGCGCGACAGGCTGGGCGGGGGGGAGTGCACCAACTACGCATGCATTCCATCCAAGGCCCTCCTCCACGTGGCGAAGATAATCGATTACGCAGAGCGCGCCGCTAAGTATGGGCTTCGAATGAGGGTTGAGTCGATAGACGTGGATGCGTTGAGGAAGTGGAGGGACGGCGTCGTCAACTCCCTGAGCGGGGGGGGCATAAAGTACCTATGCGATAACTACGGCGTCGAGGTGCTGCAGGGCGAGGCGCGCCTAAGGGGGGGAGGAAGGGAGGTCGAGGTGAGGAGCAGCGGAGGCGATTCCAAGCAGCTAAGGGCGAGCAGCGTGATACTGGCGACGGGATCCACTCCAATCCAGTTGAGGGGGGGATCGAGCAGGATGGGGGGGAGTTGGTCGTGGGCAGCCGAGAGGCAATGCAGTTAAGGAGGATACCTGGCCGTTTATTGATAATAGGCGGAGGCGTGGTTGGGCTGGAGGCGGCCACCCTCTACTCGAGGCTGGGGGGGTCCGAGGTGACTATCGTGGAGATGATGCCTCAACTGCTGCCCGGCGCTGATCAGGAGGTGGCCAGGTACATCGAGAGAACCCTCAAGCAGCGCGGCGTCAAGATAATGACCAACTCCAAGCTGGATAAGCTAGAGAAGAGGAGCGGCGCTGCCGTGGCGACGGTGGTGACTCAGGGGGGAAGCACTACGGTGGAGGCTGATGAGGTGCTGGTCGCGGTTGGCAGGAGGCCCTCCTCGGAGGGCTTGGCCCTTATCGGCCTGGAAATGGATGAGCGGGGGGGCCACGTTAAGGTGGATGCCGGCATGAGGACTAACGTGCCCGGCGTGTACGCCGTGGGCGATTTGGTGGGTCCCCCCCGTACTTGGCCCACAAGGCCATGAAGCAGGGAAAGGTGGCTGCGGAGAACGTCGCTGGGTTGAGGAGCGAGTTCGACTCCCTAGTGCCGTCCGTGATATACAGTGACCCAGAGATAGCGTTCGTTGGGTTAACGGAGGAGGAGGCGAGGGCGAGGGGGGGTCAGGTGGTGGTGGGAGGTTCCCCCCCCTCAGCGCATCGGGCCGCGCTAGGACAATGGATGAAACCGAGGGGGGGTTCGTCAAGGTAATAGCCGACGCCGCGGACGGCAGGATACTGGGCATACACATGGTTGGGTACGGCGTGTCCGAGCTAGCGGCGGAGGCCGCCATGTCGATGGAGTTCATGGCCACTCTGGAGGACGTGGAGGCGGTCATACATCCCCCCCACCCAACCCTGAGCGAGGCATTGATGGAGGCAGTGGAGGCCGCCAGGAAGAGGTCGGTCCACATATTCCAGAAATGACCCCCCCGCCCCCCCAATGAGCTTCAGGCGGTTAGCCCGGCTAGTTTTCTTTAAATTATTAAGGCCTGCCGCGTCATACTAATCTAACGGGCTCCCCGTACTTGGCCGGGTCTATCAAGCCTCCAAATCCCTTAACCGCACCTCCTTGAACTCAACCCCCCCCAAACGAGCGCGCCACGCCCTCCGTGACCCTTGCCTTCACCTCATCGATCGGCACATCCACCCCCCCAACACCTCCTTCATGGATGTTATCTTGCTTGAATCCAAGCCGCATGGGTTTATGTACGAGAAAAAGGATAGATCGGTGTTCACGTTGAGCGCGAAGCCGTGGTACGTGACCCCCTCGCTCACCGCCACCCCTATGGAGCATATCTTCCTATCTCCGACCCACACGCCTCTATGGCTTGGATTGTGCCTGGCCTCTATCCCGTACGTCGATAATGCGCTTATCACGGCGTCCTCCATCAACGTGATGAAGTCCCCCCCTATTGGCGACTTCAGCTTGAATACGAAGTAGTAGACCAACTGCCCCGGCCCGTGGTATGTTATGTCCCCCTCCCCTCTCCACCCAATATAGGGGGGGAGGACCGGCTTTAACAGGTTGGCGGCGTTTCCCTTCCTCCCAGTGGTATATACGTGATCGTGTATTACTGTTATCAACGTGTCCGGCAATTCATCCTGGCGCGCGCCTCGTGGACGGCCCTCATCACTGCCCACGCCTCCCCCGTACCTCATGAAGCCAAGGTCCAGCAGGTAAGCCATCGAGCTCGGCGTGGCTCCTGGGTTAAAAATCGTTTTTCGTTGAATCGCGTGAGTTATTATATATGATTAAAGAAATAATAGTTAGAGTAAATATAAAATCCTTTGCATTATATACAATTTCCCGTTGACTAACAAATAAGGTTTAATAAGGCTACATAATCATGGAGGATCAATGACGGCTAACATGCAAGTGGCGGAGGAGGTTGATATACCGCCCAACTTCGTGGCTCAATACAAGGAACCCGATGTAATGCGCGTCCTTAACCCGGACGGCAGCGTAAACGAGGAACTGTACAAGTGGGGGCCAAGCATATCGGACAAGGAAGTCATGTCGCTGCTGAACCACATGATACTCGGCAGGGCCGTGGATAAGTGGGCCTGGATGCTTCACCGCCAGGGACGCGTGAAGGGCACTTATGGCAGCTACGAGGGCCAGGAGGCAGTGGACATAGGATCCATCTACGCGCTCCGCGGGGGGGAGGACTGGATAGCGCCGTCTTATAGGATACTGGGCGGCCTAATAATGAGGGGGGGAATAACGCTGGAGGAGGTCTTCTCCAAGTTCTTCGCCAACTCCGGCGACCCGGAGAAGGGACGCAATCTCCCGGTGGAGTGGGGGGGAAGCAAGGCGAGGGGGGGCATATTATCCATTGGGGGGGCCCAATAGGGCCTCACTTGATTTATGCAGTCGGGTTCGCCCACGCGCTCAGGTATAAGAAAAAGGACGGCGTGGTGATGGCGTTCACGGGGGGGGACGGCGGGACGTCCACCAACGGCTTCCACTCCGCCCTAAACTTCGCCGGCGTCTTCAAGACGCCCAACGTATTCGTGATCATAAACAATCAATACGCCATATCCGTGCCCGTATCGAGCAGACTGCCGTGGCCAGGCTATCCATCAAGGCGGCGGCGTATGGATTGATGGGAGTATCGGTGGATGGAAATGACTTGCTCGCCATGTATAAGGTAAGCAAGTACGCCGTGGAGCGCGTGAGGAGCGGGGGGGGCGCCTTTCCTGTTGGAGGCCGTTACATACAGGATAGGGCCTCACACCACCTCGGATGACCCGCAGACAAAGTATAGGCCCAAGGAGGAGGTGGATAGGTGGAGGCAACTGGATCCAATAGCGAGGGTAAAGGCCTACCTATTGAGGAGCGGGGGGGCGGCCAACGAGGGGGGGGATTTCAAGGCGATGGAGACGAGGCCGAGGAGAGGATAAAGGCTGCAATAAAGGCGGCAGAGGCAAACCCACCGCCGCCGGCGGAAGAGTTAGTGAGGGACGTGTACTCCTTCATTCCATGGAACCTGGAGGAGGAGTTCGGGGGGGAGATAATGGGGGGGGAGAGGTGAGGAGGAGTGCCGCAGCTACCCATGGCCCGCGCGATTAACCAAGCGTTGAGGGAGGAAATGAGGCGCAGCGAGGACGTCGTGGTGCTGGGTGAGGACGTCGGGAAGAAGGGGGGGGAGTCTTCCTGGTCACGGAGGGGGGGTTGCTGGACGAGTTCGGCCCCGAGAGGGTTATGGATACCCCCCCCTCAGCGAGTCCGGCATAATAGGCTTCGCCATGGGGCTGGCCATGGCTGGATTACGGCCTGTAGCGGAGATTCAATTCGTGGACTTCATTTATCAAGGATTTGAGGAATTGATAAACCACGTGGCCAAGCTCAGGTATAGGTCTGGAAACGAGTTCGCGTCTCCCCCCCTAGTAGTGAGGGCGCCCTACGGGCCCGGCGTGAGGGTTGGTCTCTACCACTCGCAATCCCCCCCGGAGACGTACTTCATACACACGCCTGGCCTGATCGTGGTGACGCCCTCCAGCCCATACAATGCGAAGGGCCTCCTGAAGGCAGCGGTGAGGGGGGGGAGGACCCAGTAGTGTTCCTCGAGCCGAAGCGGATATACTGGTCGCCGAAGGAGGAGGTGCCGGAGGAGGATTACGTGGTGGAGCTCGGCAGGGGGGGGAGAGTGGCTAGGGAGGGGGGGAGGGACGTCACCGTGATCACGTACGGCGCGTCCGTGTGGGACGCATTGAAGGCCGCCGATGAGGTGGCGGGTGACATCAGCGTCGAGGTTATAGACTTAATGACTCTATGGCCGCTCGACATCAATCTAGTACTGTCGTCCGTGAAGAAGACGGGCAGGTTGGTGGTGGTGCATGAAGCCCCGAGAACGCTTGGGCTGGGCGCTGAGATAAGCGCATTGGTGGCGGAGAAGGCGGTGGAGTACCTGGCGGCCCCCGTGGTGAGGGTCACTGGGCCCGACGTCCCAACGGCCCCCATATCGCTGGAGGACCTCTACATGCCTAATCCGGCCAGGATAAAGGGGGGGGAATAATGAGGGCAATGAAGTATTGAGCGAGCCAAAATAATAATCAGTCTCTTTACTCCATCACGACTTGGCTTCCCGGTTCCATTACCACGGCGGTGCCGTAAGCTATTATCTCATCCATGTACTCCCCAACCTCGTTGCTGTCCAGCCTGAAGCTAACCACGGCGTTGGCCCCCCAACGCCTTCGCGTGCTGCACCATTCTATCTATTGCCTGCTTCCTGGCCTGCTCAGCCATCTCGGTGAACTCCACTATCTCGCCGCCCGCGAGGGACCGCAGACCGGCCAGGAACCTCCCGCCTATCCCCCCCCTGGACCTGACCGTTATCCCCCCCAACGCTATCCCCCCCACCACCTTGGTTATTTTGAAGCCCGGGACGTATGGCGCAGTGGCCACTATTACGTCGCCCTCGTTTATAGCCATGCCGTTATTTCAAGTCATGCTCTTTTAAACTTGACGTTTATTCACTTCATCGCCCTCACTTGCTTCCCTGAAGGGGGGAAAATCAATGGGGGGGACCCCCCCTCCTCAACCAACCCCGCTGAGCTTAAACCCGTTACATGGGATTCCCGCCCAAGCATTATCCAACCGTCGGTTCCCCTAGTTCCGTGCTTAATGGCTTTAAAGCAATGGTTTGCCCACTCATGAGGGGGGGCCAGGTCCACGATCCGCTGCCCCTGCATTATTGATCGGATAAAGTTTTTAAGGGAATTGACAGAAGATAACCCATGGAGTCCCAAGCATCCCTTCTGGAGGTTAAGTTAAAGTCCATACCCAGGGACCCACGCAATATGTTGGTGCTATCGTGCCCCGAGCCCAGCTTGGCGTCCGTGGTGTCCATAGAGTACGTGATAGACGCGTTGAAGATGGAGGAGATAGCGCGATAAAGATAGGAAGCATATCGCCGGTGATAACGGTAATAGAGGGCGTGGCGAAGCTCCCCCTACAGGCTGTTCTATAAGAGGGACAGCAACTTGGTCACCATTAGGCAGCACGTCCCTATACCCCCAAACGCGTATAAGCTCTTCATAGAGAAGATACTTGACTGGGCGGACGAAAACGGCATAACCAAGGTCGTGTGCCTCACCTCAATACCGGCCCTCGGCGACGCTGAGACCGATAACATATACTTCGTAACCGAGGAGAGCCACGTGCAGGAGTTCAAATCGCTTGGATTAGTGCCGCTCAGCGAGGCCACCCTGACGGGGCTGGAGGCGGAGTTCCTGGACGCCGTGCTCTCCAGGGGAACCCTGACGGGCGCGCTCCTCTTGGCGGAGTCCAAGCTGTTGACATCTATAAATAACCTGGTCAAGACCGGGAGAATAGCGTCATCCCAAGACGTGCTGTTCATATTGAACCAGACCGTCGGCAGGTTCGGCCCCGACGTGTCCGCAGCCATAAAGCTGATAAGAGGCATATCGCTGCTCACCGGCATCAACGTATCAATGGATAACCTGGAGGAGCACGCCAAGAAATACGCCTTTCTAATTGAGAAGAACTTGGAGGAGTACTTCAAGCAGCCCGAGAAGGAGAGAGTGCCCACCGTCCTCTAAGCCTCAATCAATGAACGGAGAACGCGGCGAAAAGCATCAGCGAGCCCACTATCATGGCGGCGCCGTTCGCCAATGAGTTGCCGTAAGAGATGTGGGCTATCGCGAACCTAACCCACCTGCCCTCCTCTTCACGTATATGCCCCCCCTCTCCGTGAACGCGTCCAGAAACATGTGGCTCGGCCCCCAGCAGGAGATTGGAGAGCAGAACTATCACCGCCAACGGAGTCACCCTCCACTGAGACCCGTAGGCTAGAAGCAGGGATATGATGATGCCGGGAACCGCGCCCCCCCAAGCAATGCTCCTCGGAACGGTGTGAGTTAACGGAGTCCTCCTCACGTAACCCCCCCCTCTCCTCGTGGCCCAGCCCATCTATTATGGAGTTGCCCATCACGGACGTGATCAAGGAAATAAACAACGCGCTTGGGAAGGCGGCGCCCATGGACGTGGCGGCCAACGCCAATAAGCCCGTCGAGAACACGTAATGCGTGAGCAGCTTCAATCTACCACCCGGGCAGAATCCTCAGCGAAGAGGCAGTGCATCCCACTCATTCCAATTCAGGATTAGCGTGTCGATTTATTCCTTTCGTTTAAGCTCTGTTGAACTGCGTGTCCAATTTTTGGTAACGCATATATAAATATTGCTAATAATCACTGCTGTTGGACCTCTACCTCTGCCTCCTCCATTGGATTCATCACTATCTCGTCTATGCCGCACTTGGAGACGTCGCTTGGATTTAGGGCGACGCACATTAATTGCCTCATGGTTAAGGGACCCAGCCTGCTTATCTTCTCGATCATCTCCGGCGTGAGCGATAACGCGCTCGCGACTTCCTGTAGGTCGTCGGGCCCCCCCACGTAGTCCGGCAACATGACCGTGGCCAGCCTCATCACCTCGAAGAGCGGCATGTCTACCTTAGCTATTAAATCCACCACGTCGGGCAGCATCGTAACCACTAAGTAAATGGAGTCCAGCAGCCTCATGTTGTTTCTGAAGCCGTGCATGGCCTCTATGAATCTGAAGGCCCGTGGATCGTCTTGGGACAGCAATCCCTCATCCACCTCCATCACTACTCTCCACCCCCCCTCCTGGAGGCGGCCTCGTTCAGCATCCTCAGGAAAGTCAATGGCTTGGAGCGGGCCAGTTCCATTAAGTCGTACGCGCCCAGCCTGGAGAACGCCCTTAAGTCCCCCCCCTTCTCCCTCCTGAGCTCTCCCTGGAGCTCCACTATCTTATCCATGTTATCCATCGCTATTGAGGCGGTCACCGCTGATAGGTCCCTATCGCCGGCCCCGGCCATGTCAGTATAGAGGCACTGCACGTAGTCGCAGAGGCTCAACAGGAGAGTTGTCTTGCCGGAGCCCGCCCGGCCAATCACTGTTATCAATTGATTCCCATCCCTCACGTGCTGCACAATGGAGTCCCTGGCCTTGATCCATGAGGAGCCCAGCAGCCTGACCTTATTGTGCCTGCCAGTCACGAGCGATCTTTGCATTCAACTCACCTTCTTCACCAAGCCGTAATACGACGAGCCTATCTTTATCTTATGGGTCCCCCCCCATAAGCCAGGATATAGGACTTTGAGCCAAGCATGGACTTGACTAGGATTGCCTCGGCGTCCCCCCCCTGGCTTATGCCAAGCCTCCCCCCCGCCACCAGCTTTATCACCTGCCCTATGTCGGCGTACCCTGTGATGGGGTTCGATGCCTGCCTTATGGCATCGTCGATCGCCTTGACCGCGTCCTCCCGCTTGGGCGGCGATAGCATGGCCCTCACCCTCCCCCCCACCTCCTCCGCGTCCATCAAGGCCACCCTATAGCCAGCGCCGTGCCTCTGAACGCCTATCTTGCCCTTAACGCTCAACTCCTTTATCAATTCATCCGGTCTCCCCCCCACCCACTTCCCCCCCAGCACCTCCATGTATTGCTTATACGGGGGCGTATACGGCATCCCCCCCATCGGAATCCCCCCCAGCAGTACCCCCCCGACGAGGAACGCCAGGCTCACCTCATCCATCTATTGGCCTAGCGCGCGATGGGATAAAAACCAATTGATTAGTTTAGGAGCGACGTGTATTGCCGCCGCCACGTCCCGTTAATTTAATTGATATTTAAAAAAACGCGGCCCGCCTTTAGGGAAAACGTGCTGTGGAGATACGTGCTGACGATAGGGCATCCATGCATTAACGTGAGGATGGGCAAGGAGATCATCGCCATAGTCATGGATAGCAAGGGCAGGATAAGCTTCACCCATAGATGCAGGGGGAGGCATTTGAGGATAAAGCCGTTCAAGTCCGTCGAGAGCACCGACGCGTGGAGAGGCCATTAATTGGAAGGGGCGGCTTCTATATCACCGTGTACACTGTTTACAGGGGGGGAAACGCGTTCGTCAACGACATAACCATAAGCAAGCAGGGCAAGGTGGAGCAATTCAGGGATGAGGCCAACGAGGAATTGGCTAGGGGGGGATTAGTGATGGGCGGCCCAGCATCGCGATACTTAGAGTACATGCTTGACGCATTAATAGATAGGTACCTGGACACGCCGACCCCCCCGTGGTGATAATGTCGGCGAAGCTAACCATAGACTCATCCATAATAGATGGATTGATCAGGCCGCACGCGTTGGATGACTACGCGTCCAGCGATTACAGGATATACCACTCGCCGGGCTTCATGGCCGCCGTGAAGTCCATCACCCCCCCGCATAGGAGCGACATAACAATAATAAGCAGGATAGACAGGGCAGAGAGCTTTAAGTCAGCTGCAATGGGGGTTCTCCTGGGCTCCAGCATAATTCATGGAATGACGCTGGGCAGGTCAGGCAAAATACCCGTGGGCATAGACGTGTTTTACCCAGCGGCTAGGAGGATCGCTTCCCGGAGCGATTCACCAAGATAAACCTCCAATACCCCCCCCTCTCCTCCCCCCAGCCTCAATAACCGAAACCCCCCCGCGTAGATCAGCCACGGACTTAAGTCCTTATCCAATCCTCATCATTAACGGACACAGCGATTGCCTCGCCCTCCCCCCCCAGCCTAGTCAGCTCCTCTATAACGCTGTAGACCGGATGCACGGAGCCGCATCTATCGTTTTTATCTATCTTAAGCTCCGCCTTTACCTGCATGGCCCTATGTTGAAGCCACTATTAATAAACAGTTGCCAGACGACCAACCAGATTGAATAGAATTCATCTCCGGAACTTCATTTCAACATCACCATGATTCTAGCGTTACCAAAAATTGGACACGCAATTATCGCCAGCCACCCAGTAAATCCTCATAACCAACACATTAACGATACATCACCGCTTGAATACCCTCAATTCATCGAATTCCGTCGGGAACCTCGTCAGAATCTCAATGCCATTGCTCGTCACCAAGACCGTGTCCGAGTGCCTGTAACCGCCGTGGCCTGGATAGTAAAGGCCAGGCTCGCATGACACAACCATTCCAGGCCTAAGCTCCCCCCCTCATAGCCTATATCCAGGAAGGGGGCTTCATGCCCCCCCTCTATGCCCAACCCATGCCCCCCCACGTGATGCCTCAAGTAATCCATCAACCCCCCCAATTCCCTCGCCGTTCTCCTGACCGCCGCATCTATGTCCCTCACCTTTACGCCCGGCCCCCCCATCGCGTTCAACGCGGCCTCCCTCAGCTTCATCATCGCGTTGAATCGCTTCTCGGCCTCCGCTGGGTTGCCCACTATTATCGTTCTCTCAAGCTCGGAGCGATACCCACCCACGTCGGGGCCCGCTCCGCTTCCAAGCACGTCATCCTCCCTTATGGGCCTGGGAGCGGCCAGCGCGTGGGGGGAATGCCGAGTACTCCCCCCCAACCTGTCCCCCCCTGAACCCTATGAAGTTGGGCACGCTGTCGGTGAGGGGCATGTAGTCGTCGCCGAGGGCCTTCTTCATCTCCCTACTGGCCTCCAGGCTGGCCTCGAGGGATACCTCCCAATCATACGCGCCTGGCCGTATCTTTCCCAGCAGTATCTCGTGGGCCCGGGCAGCCCACCTGCCGCTCTCCCTTATCAACTCCACCTCAGCGCTCGACTTGATGAGCCTCATCTCCTCCACCAATCCCTCCACCTTCCTCGTCTCCAATCCATCCCTCTTCAAGAGAGAGGAGAGATCAGTTCCCTTATACCCCCCCCAGAAACCAGACGCGCCTGCTGGATTATCCATTCCAATCACCTTCAACCCAAGCCTGCCGGCCGCCTCCGCGATTACCTTCCTGAAGAAAACCATGGGCTCCTCCTCGCTGGGTAATCGAAGTAGTAATGCTCCTCCGTTATCACCCTGCTCCTGAACCCCCCCACGTGCCCCTTCTCCACCATGGGCCCTAGAAACAACACGTCGTTCCCCCCCTTCCCTGATATCAAGACCGCGAGGGGGGGGCGCTCCGTCTGTATCATGAAGTAGCCCGTCAAGTAGAAGATGTTTGGAGCGCTGGTTAAGTAGAGCGCGTCAATTCCATCAAGCGATAACCTCCGCCTCACCCTCTCCAGCCTATCCCTGTACTCCACATCGGGTAGTCTCCACATGACGGGAGGAGCCCGTGCCGATTATTGAATGTTTCCCCCTGCACTAATCGCCAGCACTAGGCTTATTAACGACATGATTGCGCGGCAGCGCAATGATGCGTTCACGATCATTCATGGATAGATGGGGGGGCGTCACGCTCCAATTATTCATCATAAACAGCGTCATCTCTATACCGGCCCTTGCCAGCGCCTCCATAGGCAACCTATTCACGTCCCTCTTCGCCGTGTACCGGCCTGGTTCCTCATCTCCTCAAATCCTCTCGTCCCAAACGTGTTGGGGATCTTCATGTCCATGTTCTACGACCCCCCCACCTTCCTGGATTACTTCTTCAACATGTTGACTCTCTGGTTCATAGGTCCCTTCTTTGAGTCCAGGTTCGGAGCAAGGCTTTTCTGGGAGGTGTACGCCGTGAGCGGGGGGGTGGTAGCTGCCTTATCCGTCTACATCTATCCCCCCCGCTCACCGCCATAGCCGGCGCAAGCGGGGGGGCGCTCTTCGGGATCGTGGGGGGGTTCATGATAGCGAGTCCATATAGGTGGGCCATCCTATCCAATCCCATCAATATAATATCCATAATATTCTTGTTAAGCCCCCCCTTGGCGGCGGGCTACGGCATAGCCTACCTGGGCCACCTGCTGGGGGGGTTCGCGGTGGGCCTGGCTCTCGGCTTTTACTGGAGCAGGAAATTAGTGTATAGGAGGACGTATAGGGTCCGCTGGGGGGGACCGTATTAGGGACTTATGGAGAAGGACGAGGAGCAGGAAGTCTCCCCAGCAATGCAGCGAACCACGTACTGGCCTGGGGGGGGAACCATGTCTCCATCCCCCCCATATTGATCCCACATCACAGTGGTGCTCTCCCCCCCGGCCTCAATAATTGATTCACTTGCTTCTCTACGCTTGCCCCCCCGCCGCCCTCTATCACGCACTTGCTGACTTGTATTGAGCTGTCTCCTACGTTGCTGATCACTATGAATATAACCTCGCCCCCCCTCGCGTAGTAATCGCTGCTCAACTGTACCTTGCACTTCACTGCCTCCACCTCCTCAGTATTTCCTCAACCATTGCCGCCGCCCTCCCCCCCTCAACAGCTGGTCGGTGGCCGCGTCTTCGGGGGTACTGCTTCCCACCGTACTCTTCCGGCAGCTTCCTGGTGGCGTCTATCCCCCCCACCTTGCTTCCCAGGTTGGGTATGGGCGTGGATGGATCCAACTCCTCAGTTGGGTAATCGCTGAGCACCAGCACGTCCCTGGCCGGATTAACGTGGGCCGAGACCGCGTATAGGACTTGATTCATGTTCCGCACGTCGACGTCATGATCCACAACTATTATCAATTTGCCGTAGAGCGGCGAGAGGGACCATAGCATGGTCATGACCTTCCTGGCCTGCCCCGGCATGTTCTTCCTAATGGAGACGATGTATATATAGCCAAGGCCGCTGGGCGGCATGTATATATCCACCATTTCCGTCATCATGAGCTTGAGCATTGGCTTTATCACGTCGTTGGCGAACAGTATCATATTGCCGTCCTCCAGCACAGGCTTGCCCGTGACAGTGACGGGGATGATTGCATCGCTCCTCGAGTAAATGGCCTTCACGCGGGCCACCGGGTAGGGCTTCCGTATGCTGTAGACCCCCCCGACGTGATCCCCCCCAAAGGGACCCTCCTCCGCGTACTCCCCCCCCGTCAACTCCGCCTCTATCACGGCCTCGGCGTGGGCTGGGTAGTGAACACCCACTGAACGCCCCCCCTCCGTTAACTCTATGCCTCGCCCGCCCAGCATGCCGGCCACCAACACCTTATCCAGGGGGGGATGCGGTATTGGCGTGGCTGCCATCAGCATTATCAAGGGATCCGGGCCGAAGACCACCGCCACCTCCTTAGAGGCGGAGGAGTAATCCGCGCTCCTCCTGTAGGGCATCCAATGCATTATCATCCTATCCCTCCCCCCCAACACCTGTATCCTATAATATCCATAATTTATTATGCCGTCCCGCTCTATGAATGTGATGCCCATTGTATAGAAGAACCCGGGCTCCCCCCCAATCCACTGCCTTATTGCCGGCACCCTCCTCAAATCCACGTCGCTCCACTCAACCTCGTGAACAGGCGCCCGTCCCACCGTCCTCGGCAAGAACCTCCCCCCCATCTCAGCAACATCCCCCCCTATCGACTTCAAGACGCCTTGAAGTGACGCGAATCTCGGCTTTAACATTAGGGATAAACTCCTATCCAGCGAGTTAATGGATGCATCCCCCCCCATGGCTAAAGACACCCTCTCCCACGACCCGAATAGGTTTGTGACGGGCGGCAGGGTCCCTTCCTTGGTTTTCTTAAAGACCGCGGCGGGCCCGTTTCTATACATGAGCGACCTAGCAATGGCCGGAAGCTCCAGATCCAAGCTGACGGGGGGGTCGTCAACGTCAATTAATTGATTCCTCCTCCTCAATTCATCCACGAAGTCCCTAAAATGCATCGGCTTGAGCCGGCAATTCCAGGCTTAAAAATTAGGGGGGGCGCGGCTACCCTTTAAAACGCGGGGGGGCGCGGGGGGGATCGCATGCCGCGGGACTCACCGTGGGAGCTGAGGAGGGCCGTGGAGTTGATGGAGAAGAGGGGATTCAAGACCGTGGAGACTGGAAGCAATTTTGCATTGATGGAGCTGAGGAGGATGAGGGCGTTGGTGATATACCCGCTCAGGGATTACTTGCAATTATCATCGATTGACGACGTGATAAAGGAATTCATGCTGGACAAGGCGGATTCCATAGTGGTCGTGTCCGAGAGGCCCTACTACTTATCTGATGAGTTGAACTCGGCAATAGAGAGGGCAAACCTATCTGGAAGAACCATTGGGGGGGCGAGGGTTTATCCCGTGTACGCTGGGGGGGACATCGATGGGCAGCTGAACGTGACCATGGGAATAATGCTTGCAAATAATTACGATAAGGTCGGCAACTCCGATGAGGCTGATGGGCAGTGCCCATCATGCGGCGAACCCATGAGGGTGGTATTCGATAACCACGTGATGGATGAGGGGGAGGAGTCGAGGGAGCAGGTGCTTGTTTGCAAGAGGTGCGGGTTGAAAATCCATAGATTCATCCATGCATCAGGCGATGCGGGATCCCTAGCGTCTATTCTCCATGGCTAGCTCCAAGTAGGTGCGGGGGCTCTATTTGAGATGGAGACAGCCCCCCCAGCTTCTCCTCGGAGAAGCGCAATATATCCTTGGCCATCGCGTCGGTCAACTGCTCGCTGCTAACCATGGTTTCCACCTCCACGAACGAGCCTAGGTCGCCGGCATCATCTAAATAAATGGTATACTTATCGACGGTGTATATCTCCCTACGCTTTCTTATGGAGGCCACCTCGGAGAAGCCGAGCCGCCTTAAAAAATCGACGGCGTTGTTGAAGCGTCGACCTTAATGTTGATTTCCACCCTTGTCTTGCCCACAGACCCCCCCAGCCTCGGTCCCTTATAGGTTATTATGACCTCCCCATCCCATGGAGCCTGATCCTCACCGCCTCATCAGTGGCCGCGAAGTCCCTGCAGGGGGGGTGATTGAAATAATGATCCTCCTCCTCGCTCACGCCGAGGGGGGGTTCGCGATCCCCGACACCACCTTCCTGAGATCCGCGAGCGAGGATACCTTGTATTTTATCTCAACCTCAAACATCTATCTTCCCTAGTTCAGGCCCGGGGCCTTACATGTGGATGGGTTGGATCCTTTACCTTAAATCCAAATAACAAGCAGAGCCCGCGGTTTGCCCCCCCGTAATAAATGCAATCATTGCAGTCATCCGGTCTACCCATCACCAACTTAAACCCAGTAACCACGGCGCCACGGAAGGCGCCCTCCACCTCTACCTGCCTAGGCGGGCTAGGCGGGGGAGGGATGGTGGAGGCAATTGAGGCAACTGCGGCGGAGATGGAGGCTGGGGGGGAGGCGGGGGGGGCTGTTGCTTCTGCTGCTGTTGCTGCGACTGCATTTGTATGTCCATGTTGAACTCAGCTTTTGCTTCGTTCAATATCGTGGAGGTTATCTGATCTATGCTGAGGGGCTCTCCCTCGAATATCTTTTTATTATTCATAACCATTGCGGGCAACATCATTATGCCGTCCTGCTTGAGGGCCGATATCAAGTACCGCAGCTGGGGGGGTATCTTCTTCTCCTCCTTCTCATTTATGTACTTGGCCGTCTCATTAGCGGTGTCCGGCTTCACCTTAACTATGGTAAGCTTAACCCTGTCCGGGTTCTCCCCCCCTATCTTGCTCAACTGAGCCCGCAAGTTCTCCACTAGGGACCTAATGGACTTCTCGTACTCATCGTACCTCTCCGATATCGTATAAAACTTAATATACATTACATTCTCACTGTTTCATATTCTAAATAATGGCTTTTTAACTCTTTTGGTTAATATTGGAGAATAGTTTGTTTCTATACAGCATTCGCTCCACCACGGCGCCCCCCCTGGGCTCCAATTCATAGAATATTTGGGTATCGTACATGTAAACCGGCCCATTGCATCGCTCGCAGTTCTTGCCGCACTCGTTAACGACAAGCTTATTACAGATGAAGCTGAGCAATTCGTTCTTGTCCTTAAATGGCGGAATGCCTTGATACCCCCTCCCTCTCGGCCAGCTTCTCCTCTATCAATCTCTGGGGGGAGCACGGCTTCAAACTTCGTCCAGATCTCACGAGCAAGCCGTGGAAGCCGGGTATGAAGCCATCCAAGCTCTTCAAATCCATCTCCCTTATATTGCCCGCCAACGTGATCTCCAGCACGCACCTATCCACCTCCGCCTCCATCAGCGGACCATGCCTTCTATCATTGAATGCGGCATACTCGGCGGCCAGGGCCAGATCCATTGGGAACCTATTTATGGGGTACGGGGACCCCCCCATGCTGCCCTTGACCACCCTCTTGATGATACCCCCCCTATCATTAACTATCTTCTCCAGGGTAACCCAAACCCCCCCGAGACGGAGGCTGCTTAGGCTTGGCGGCAATTGCCCTATGGATCGCGTCAAGCCCAATCTGCTCTCGATGACGGACCGCGCGAACCGCACGGCCGCAACTCCTTCCTCCAACGATAATGGCTTAAAATGCTCCATTAATTCTTTTTCGGCCACGTCAATCGATTTTAAATATTGTGCCGCCAGCAATACATATGGAATTGATTCTTTTACTTATATCCATTGCCTTATTCAACATTGCATCAATCTTAATGCGATGACTGCCAACCCAGTATATCTTGCCGCAATCAACGCACTTAAAGAAGTCGGTATGCCTAGCCGCAACCCCCCCACGGCACGCGGCCAGCCACTTCGTCCCTACCCACCCTGGCCAGCCTGCCCCCCCGCACTCCGGCATAATGTGGACCTCATGTCTATGCTCAGGCCCAGCCCGAGAACCCTGCTTGCCACGGCGAGCCAGGCGGCATGATCATCGGTGAGCAAGAGAAGGGAGGCGCTCCTCCTTGACCTATGCAGCCCAACATCGCGGGTTATCACCAAGCCATCCACCCCGGATAGAAATCCATCGCTGTAATTGGAATCATAATAAGCATGCCTACCCAGCATCCTGATCCACCTAGCCAACCAGCCCAGCATGGAGTCAACATACACCGCGCCTCCACCGTGCCGCAGAAGTTGGCCTCAGCCACGAAGTAATCTCCATGAAATGATTAAATACTTGTTTCCGTGGCTTGCTCATCCCGATCAACGCCATCATTGATCCTACCAACGCCGATCAACTGCCGGGCTGGGCGTGACTCATCATCATGGTGGTTCCATTAATTGAAATGCAAAGCGGCATTACAATGCTCGAATTCGCGTTTAGGTGTAGGCACTCGTATTGATATAGGCTGAGCAAGTCGTAGTAATTCTGCACGGCCGAGTTGGCCTCGTATTGATACGTAAAGTATTGAATCGATGAGACCAGCAGCACTATTATCCCCATTATGGCCACGAGGACCCCCAGCGATGATAATCCCCCCGTCGCCATTTGCCGCCGTCAATTATCGCCTTTTAAACCTAGATGACATTGGTTCCCTTCATGCGTCAATTATTTAAGCATGAAGACGCTGATCGACCATGAAACAAGCAAGACAAAGGAAGGGCCTCAGCCAGGTCGTGTGGGTGGCCATATCGATTACCGTAATGGTGATATTGCTGGCCGTCCTATGGCCTGCCATAAATAAATCACTGGTTGGGTCAAGCATGGTTGCCGTGTCCGCCAGCACGGCGGGGGGGAGCAACATGTTGGTGGTGAACGTGAAGGACATAGGCGTCAGTCCAGTGTCCATAATGGGTCTCCCGCTCCTAGTCCAGCAGTCGGGCCTGAACGCCACCAGCTGCAGCCCAGCGTCCACATCTATTAACGGGAACCCAACTAACTTAAAAGGATCAACGCAGATACAGCCCGGGGGGGATACCATTTCAATAATATACAATGGACCCGGCTGCTACCAAGTGAGCTCAGTGATAATAAGCACATCCCAGGGAGAGTTCACGAGCTACGTAGCGTCCTAGTATGATAACGCTAATAGTGGGCTCCCCCCCCACTTCCCGGAGCCCCCCCGGGGGATTGACTTGGAGGCGGGGGCCGGGATGCACCGGGGGGGTGGGCGTCAATCATCCCCCCTAAACGACTTGGAGCGAGCCGTGCTGTATAGGCTGGGCGAGGCAATGGGGGGGTCGCCGCAGGGCCACGTATCGCTGGATGTGGACTTCAGGGATTTCATAGATAACTGCGTCGGGGATGGCTGCCTCCAGTTGAGGCTGGCCGTGGATTCGGGGTCGGAAGCATCCATTGACCGCTGTTCCTCATACTCGCTCACGCCGATAGAGCCGGCCGCCACGGTGGTTGGCATGGCCTTGGCCGCGGCGTTCAGGGACGTCGAGGTGGAGATCTACAGTGATCTATACATGGATTACTTGGACGTGATAAACGCGCTCCGGCTGAGCAGGACAGGAGACTTGAGGATATTCACCAACGCGTTCCACGAGGAGTCTCTGTACTGGGTGGACGAGGCTTACATACCCAACGTGGGCATCCCATCTATTCATGAATTCAACGGCAGATTTAAGGCCAAGATGCAGTTCATAAATAGAAATGAGTATAAATTGATGGATCCAGGCAAGGTAGGCGTTGAGGTGTATGGAGGAGCGGGCTCCGGCGTGGATCCAGACGTGCTGAAGATGATAGACATCTTGGTGAATAAGTTGGGAGGCTCCGCTCCCCTGGCTTCCCTTGTGGATTTACTATCGCTTAGCGGGGTGCCCACTCACGCGGTGAGCATTGCCAAATCGATGGGCTTGATCTGGTTGGAGCGAAGGGGGGAGTAACGACGAGGGTTATGGCCACTACCCTGGGATTCTCCATAGCCAATCAAGCACGGTGAGGCGAATCCATTTACTGGGAAACCAATCTAGGCAATGCATGGGGGGGGATGAGGGAAGCAATTCAATTATATTACAACACGGCAATTTCAACATGGCTTGCTAATGACAATTGATCGAGCGCGTGCTAAAACCGCGCCCAGCCAATCCTTACTGCGGCTTCACCCACCTGATATTTCAATCAATGATTAATCCATGAATGGCACAAATGACCTTGTGAAGGGACTGTTAACCCAGCGATTAGTTCTATTCATAATTGCATGAAAGCGGCTTGGGAACATGCTTATAAACTGGGAGCTTTTGACAATGAACATATGAAGATCTCGAGTCGCGTCGGTATTCTGCCCGGGTCCAGGATAAGGGAGACCCTGGGCGCCGTCGATGAATTGAAGTCGCGCGGCGTCGATGTGATAGAAATGCATATAGGGCAGCCTGGACTGCCCCCCCCTGCGCAATCGATGCTGAAGGAATTCTCGGAGCAGTTGATTCGCGATTCGTTCGATATGAGCTCATACACGCCCACCCCCCCCGGCATACGCCAGCTCAGGGAGGCCATAGTGGAGGATTACAGGAAGTACTCAGGCATAAAGCTGGAGCCCGATAACGTCGTGGTGACCACCGGCTCCTCGGAGGCCATAATAGGGCTAGCCATGACTTTGGTGGAGCCCGGAACCAACGTGGTAATGGTTAACCCGACCTACCTGCTCTACAAGCCGACGTACGAGTTCTTCGGCGCTAAGGTGAATGAGGTGAGGGTTGGCATAGAGAATGGCTTCAATCCAAGCGAGGAGGATTTGAAGATGGCCGTGAATAGAGACACGAGGGCCATAATACTGGTCAGCCCGGATAATCCCACGGGCGCAGTGTTGAGGGAGGAGGTGATAAAGACTGCAGTTGATTTAGCTGTGGATAACGATATATTCCTTATTTACGACGAGGCCTATAAGCACTTATACTACGAGGGCCAGCACGTGTACGCCCTCAAGTACGACGCGGAGCACGTGATTGCCATGGACACCTTCTCCAAGGATCCCGCAATGCCCGGCTGGAGGTTGGGCTACGTGTTGATGCCGAAGGAATTCGCCGCCACCTTCTCCAAGGTCAAGCAGTACATCAACATAAACCCCCCCCAACCCCCCCGGCGCAGTACCTAGCGGTGCTTTACTTGAGGAAGTACAAGGACCAATACATAAAGGAGGTCCTCCCCGTGTACAAGGAGAGACTCAACAGCGTCTATGAGGCGATAAGAAGCTACCTCCCCGACGCTCCGTCATGAAGCCGAAGGCCGGATTATTCATTTTCCCCCCCAACCTCGATAAGTACCTGGGCAGGCTCGGGCTAAACGATGAATCCTTCGCGCAGCGGCTGCTGAGGGAGAAGCACGTCGGCGTGGTGCCCGGCTCCGCGTTCGGCGACGCGGGGGGGAGGAACCACGTGAGGATAAACTTCGCTAAGGAGAGCCCGGACAGGTTGATCAGGGGGGGAATAAAGTTAATGGCGGAGTTCCTCACTCATACCTAAGCGTCTGGGCGGGCGGTATCCTGGCCGCCTGTACGCCGGCACCAATGCAGCCAATATGTTTATGGCGACGGGCAGGAGAACAATTATAACTATCACCGTGGGGGGGGATAGCACCGGCGTTATCCTGAAGCTGCCTCCCGGTATGGAGAGGGACACCACGTGCATCAATCCCACAAGCGCCGCCAAGCCCCCCGGCGGCTCCCATCAAGCTCAGCATAGCTATCTCCACCACCAGCATCAGGAATATCTCCCTGTTCCCGAACCCCATTGCCTTCATGACGCCGAACTCCCTGGTCCTCTGCATCACGCTTATCGTCATTGAATCAAATATCCAGAGACCCGTTATGAGGAAGCCAATGCTGGCTATCGCGCCCAGGAATAGCTCCAGCTCCCCCATGAATTGATTGAAGGATGACGTTATGGATGATGGGTTTATTATGGTGGCGGTGGGGGGGGTAAACGGCCTGCAATTCATTGGCCACCGACTGCACCTCCTTCGGCAAGTCAGCGTAAACTATGAATGCGCTGTAGGTTTGGGCTGGGTCGAAGTACTGGAAGAAGGAGCTCTGATCTATGAATATGGAGGAGTCCGGATTTATGGCCCCTATGCTGACCGAGGGCACCAATATGCCCGTCACTATCATCGGTATCGTCTTGCCCCCCAGCCGTCACCGTGATCAACTGGCCCGGGCTAATCAATTGAGCCCCCGTTCTGGAACGCTATTCCATTCCCTATTATGGCGGAGCCCGCCACAAGCGTGGGCGCGCCATACTCCACAGCGCTGCTGAGGGACGTCGCGCCTATGAGGAGCGGCAGGGTGAACTCCGTCGCTCCAACTATGGTCACCCTCACCCTCTGCCCCCCCCTATATTGACCACGCCGGTCGTGGCGGCGAGGGGGGAATCACGTTGGCAACGTAGGGCAAGTGCTCCACCGTGTTCAGGTCAGCCGCCGTCAGCGTCGTTCCGGTCAAGTACACCTCGGTGGCACCGAATAGTCGGGCGAACGAGGTCTCAAACGTGTGTTGAAAGCCGAAGCCTATGCCCAGAGCCGCGCCCAACGCGCCAACAGCTATTATAATGCCAATTATGGCTCCTACGCTCCGTCCCTTGCTTGCCTTCAATGATGACCAGGCCAGGTTGACGTAGTCCCAACCCCCCCTCACCGGTGACCCACCCTTCTCCTAATCACCAATAGAGTGGAGACCACTATTATCGCCGCTACGGCGGTCACCACCGCTGCAGCCCCGAAGCCTCCAAACCCGCCTCCCCCCTCCTCCAAACGACCTTCTGCTGCCGGTGGCGGTGGAGGCTATGCTGTAAGTGGAGTTGGTCACGTACACTCTGATGTACTTGCTCACGCTCATCTCGTGGCCGTACTGATCCATGTAAGTTATGGTTAAGTTAATGAAGTGAACGCCGGGCTTGCTCGTCTGGAAAGTGAACGCCCCCCGCGGTGGGGGGGGTCTGCGGCGATATCTCGCCGTAGAAAGTGGATGGCTGGCTTATGTAGGCCATGTCGGACTTCACCGATGCATTTACGTCGTATATGGAATCTATTCCCGTGTTTATGAATGTCAACGATAATGTGATGGGCGAATCAATGCCGGGCGGCGTTGGGGGGGATATCACGACGCTCGATATCACGACATTGGAGGGGGAAATCACGCTGAAAGTCAAGCTGCCCTGCTCGGCGGATTGCCCGTTACCCGTAACATAGCTCAAGGAGTAACTCAGGCCGGCGGACGTGCTGGAGACCGGCACCAGTATCGGTATGTCGGCGGTCGCTGATTGGCCGGGGCCCAGGTACCCCCCCAGCTCGTAGGCGGTGGGTCCGATCAGGGTGAAGCCGGAGTATTGATCAATTGTTAAAACCACGTCGCTTATTGGGATTGGGCTTGGATTCTCCACGGTAATTACTATTTTATTATCACCTATGCCCAGCGTGTTGTTTCCAACCCACACGAGAGGCGCTTGGGGGGGCTGCTTTACGAGCGGGGGGGATAGCGACAGCGTTCCCTGCACGTAATTGCTTCCCTGCACATAACTGTACTGAACAGTGAATTGCGCGCCCTGGATTGGAACGGCGGTTAACACTACGTCATCGCTCTCCCCCGGCGCCATTTTGCCAATAACCAGCTTGGGCGGGTACGTGGAGTTGATTAGGGGGGATTGAGCTGGCGACGGTTATAGTGACGTTGCTTATGGGAAGCGTGGAGTTATTAGTTATGATTAGATCGAAGCGAGTTGGGTTCCCCCCCGCGTAAGCAATGCTGGGAATAAGTGAAGCCGATATGGCCAGCGGTTGCTGCCTCACAATGAACGCGGCTGTTCCCGTCCCGGTCACTGTCTGGCCCGCTACATTGACGCCGCTGTACGATATGCTAAGCTCCGCGTTGGATGAGATGGGGGTGAGCATTAGATGAATGAAGGCAGAGCCGCTTAGGTTGCCGATATTAACTACCACCGGAAGAGATGAACCGTTCACGTACATGTTAATGGGGGGTGATCATCAATTCAAAGTCCCTCATCGCGCCGCCCGCCTCCGCCACAGCCAAGGAGACCGGGCTATTCTCCCCCCAGCACCAATTCGGTCTCATTAACTCCCAGGGAAACCGTGGATTGGAGATTGGAGGGCAGCGGAGTTATGGTTAAGGCTTGCTGGTAGGAGGAGGAGTAGGGCTGGCCGGCGGCGTTTACGCCGCTGATCGTTACGGATATCTCGGCTTGGCTTGACGTGGGGCTAACGAGCTCCATGAACGACAATGAACCGCCGGAGGGCAGATCCGCGCGGTAAATGGAGCCGGAGAAGGAACCGTTTATGAAGGCGCCGCTGGCCTGCGTTTGAACCAGTAGGTTATATATGGGGGGCCACTGCCGTTGTTCTTCACCACTATCTCCACCGGGGGGGTGTTCACCAGTAAGGGCATCTGGGTTGAATTTATCGACACCGATAGAAGCGGAGCGCCTTGGGCATACTCACTTATCTTTATTGAGGTGGAGCCCGAGCCGCCTTCTTGCACATATGATTGAGACGATGAGTTGAACTTAAAGAGCCCGGTCCAGGAGATGGAGATTGAACCGACGCAGTTCAACGGAACGCTGGAGTTAACCTGGAACTCCAAGTCAACGGTTTGACCAGGGGGGGATAACCAACCCATATTGATGGGGGGTTTTGGGACACCACGCTTCCACTGCACGTTGACAGCCCAACGGAGACGCCGCCCAAATAGTACGGACCCGCGTACGTTAGCGGTATTTGGAACGTTACCACGCCGCTGCTCCCGCTCGGCATTGTCACGGGCTGAACCTGGGAAACGCTGAACAACAGCGATTCCTGGCTTTGTTGGTTTATTATCACCGTTGCCACATATGATGCATGAATTACCAAGGGCGATGCGGCTATAGCAATATGATCGCAAGCACGTATTTGAGGTTGACATTCATGAACCATCTGGACCGATATCGTTTTTATACTTTTCGGTGTCGATAACGAAATCAATGAGGGTGGATAAGTATAAAACCGTTATCGGTAGCGATCCACGTGGCATCCATGTTTATAGAGGCCAGGGATTTATGGAAGATATACAACATAGACGGCGTGGAGAGCGCGGCATTGAGGGGGGGGCCTCCATTGCCGTGGAGAGGGGGGGGAATTCCGATGCATAATAGGGCCCAGCGGAAGCGGGAAGACAACGCTCCTAAGCTTGATAGGCGGCTTAGAGAAGCCCACCAAAGGATACCTCCGCGTGGGCAATCACCTGCTTCACGAGATGAGGGACCCCCCCGAATTGACCCGTTACAGAAACGAGATGTTGGGATTCGTGTTTCAAATGTTCTACTTAATACCTAGAATCAGCATAGTGGAGAACGTGGAGCTGCCCCTCGTGGCAAGGGGGGGAGTGCCGAGGCACGTTAGGAGGGAGATGGCGATCAAGGCATTGGAGGCCGTGGGCTTGGGAAATAAACTACACCAGAGGATAAATCAGTTAAGCGGCGGCGAGCAGCAGCGCGTGGCCATTGCCAGGGCCATAGTTCATGAACCGCAACTATTGTTGGCAGATGAACCAACCGGCAATCTAGACACGGAGAACACGGAGAAGGTGATGGATCTATTCATGAAGCTCAATAAGGATGAGGGAATAACCATAGTGATGGTTACCCACAACATGGAGCTGACGAAGTATTGCACGGCCACATCCAAGATAAGGGATGGCAAAGTCGTGGAAACCATAAGGGAAACATCAGTTACCTGAACGGTCGGCTTCACCAAGGCTGTGGGCGAGCTTCATATTGATAACCCACTCAGCTCACAATTTTGGCGTCTTACCCACCCATCACATCGGTAACGGCGGGAATTGTCGCTTCTTTCCATTATCGAGCCCAGACGAACTCAAACCCATCCATCTTCAGCAACAATGAATGAGGGCCTAGATGCATCATCAATGGATCGTCAGGCATGGAAGGCGGCGCATTGGTTTGGTGTTATTGGGTATTACTGGGTTATATGTTATATATTATTTGTTCTTTAATAACTTGAGTATAATGAGTGAAAAGATTTAAAAATTACATAGCAATTGGTTCTGCATGCAAGTAGGCGTTCCCTTTCAATCTTTTAGGGAATGCATTGACCCGAACCTAAAGGTTCTGGTTAGGATAGACATAAACGTGCCCATCAACGTAAAGGAGGGAGTGATATTGGATGATTATAGGATAGAAGCACATGCAGCCACCATAAGCAAGTTAGCCAAGTCAGGCATGTCAGTGGTAGTGATCGCGCACCAAGGCAGGCCTGGAGATGATGAATTCACGTCGCTCGGCATTCATTGGCGGTACCTGGAGAAGTACGCCGGGATGCGGGTAAGCTTCATAGAGGACGTAATGGGGGGGCCGGCGGCCCAAGGCGCGATAAGGAACCTCGGCCCCCGGTGAGGTACTGCTGTTGGATAACGTGAGGTTCGTCAGCGAGGAGGTAATAGAGAGGTCGCCACAGCTACAGTCCAATACTTTCCTAGTCCGCAGGCTGGCGCCTCTCTTCGATGTCTTCGTGATGGATGCGTTCGCCACCGCGCATAGATCCCAGCCCAGCATAGTTGGATTCCCGCTGGTCCTCCCCAGCTGCGCAGGGCTAGTGCTGGAGAAAGAGTTGAATGCAATGAATGTCTTCTCCTCATCCAGGAGGGAATCCATCGTGCTTGCTGGGGGGGAGCCAAGGTGCCTGACACTATAAAGGCCATAAGCAAATTGCTGGCCAACGAAGCCGCCGGCAAGATATTGGTGGGGGGGGATTGGTTGGGGGGGTCATATTCATAGCGGCGAAGTACGGAGCAACGGTTGGCTGAGGAAGTACTTGGAGGAGAGCGGCTTCGGTGGTTTAGTCAATGATGCCCGCCTACTGCTGGACAAATACGGCGATTCCGTGGCAGTGCCCACCGACGTGGGGGGGTCGAGGTGCACGGGGGGGATAGGGTTGACGTAGATGCGCGGAAAATCGATGCCCCCGTCATGGACATAGGGCCGGCTACCATGGATGCCTACTCAAGCTACGTGAGGGGGGGCGCGGAGGTGGCCGTGTTGACCGGGCCCATGGGGGGGTTACGGAGAAGAAACAATTCGCCGAGGGCACGGAGCCGTGTTTAAGGCCATGGTAGACGACGCCAAGTTCACAATAATAGGAGGGGGGGCCACACCATAATGTCGGCCCGCAAGCTGGGCTACATAGAGAAGATAAAGCACGTATCCACGGGGGGGGAAGGGCATTCCTGCAATTCCTGGTCGGCGAGGAGCTGCCCGCGCTGCAGGCGCTGGCGGAGTCCAAGAGGCGATTCTGGAAATGAGGGTCGGCGTGGTTGGTTACGGCACGATAGGCAAGAGAGTCGCCGACGCCGTGTTAAGGACAAGCGACATGCAGTTAACCGGGGGGGTGGCGAAGACATCTCCAGACTACGAGGCTGCTATCGCGATGAGGAGAGGCATTCCCCCCCTGTATGCCGTGCCCGGCAGGGAGGAGGCATTCAGGTCGTCCGGCATTGAAGTGAGGGGCACCATTAGCGACTTGGTCAGTAAGTCCGACGTAGTGATAGATGCCACCCCCCCGGACGGGGGGGTGGGGGGGAGGAGAATAAGGGCAAGTACTACGTTGGACGGCGGGCGGTATTCCAGGGGGGGGAGAGGAGGCTTACGTGGCCGAGGTAAGCTTCAACGCGTTGGCCAATTACGATGAGGCTAAGGGAAAGAGTTATGTTAGGGTGGTGAGCTGCAATACGACAGCCCTCTCAAGGTTGATATCAGCGCTGGCCTCCAGCGGCCACTCCATCCGTAAGGTACGGGCCTTCCTGGTGAGGAGAGGCGCGGATCCGCGAGAGCATAAGAAGGGGGGGCCCATAAACGACGTGGTGCCTAATCCCGTCACTATTCCCAGCCACCACGGCCCCGACGTGCGTACAGTGATACCCGTTGACATAGTCACGGTCGCCGTGGCGGTTCCCGTGACGGTAATGCACTTACACATGGTTAATGTGGAGTTCGAGGACAGGCCCAGCAGGGATTCCATAATTGAAGCGCTGGCCAGCACCCCGAGGATATCGATTCTATACTCCAAGATGGGATTCAACAGCCTGGCCCAAGTCATTGAGTATGCCAGGGACTTGGGGCGGGAGCGGGGCGACTTCATGGAGAATGCCGTGTTCGGCGACTCAATCTCGATCCAGGGAAACGAGGTGTACCTAATGCAGGGAGTCCACCAGGAATCCATCGTTGTGCCGGAGAACATAGATGCAGTGAGGGCCATGATGGGGGGGACACCGAAGTGGGAGTCCATAATGGCCACCGATAAGGCGCTTGGCTATACTCAAGCGATAAGAGGTATGGATGACCTCATCCCATTGCATTCCACGCCCATCAGCTAGGAAACGCTGCTTCCTAAATCCATTGCAGAGAAGCCGTTGCCCAGTTCCCTCCTGAATACATCAATGAATGAATTGTATGCGCGATCATCGTATAAGTATATCATAATGCGGGCCACGCTCCTTAACGAATTGGCCTCCTCCCTCATTGCCCTCAACATCTCCCTCGCCGCCGCCTCGTAGGGCCACCCGTATACGCCCGTCGAAATGGCGGGAAACGCTATGCTTTTGAGGCCAAGATCATCGGCTAGCCTCAGGGCGTTCTTAACGGCGTCCCCCCAGCTTCTCGGGCGGATCTATGTTCCATCGAGGACCGACCGCGTGTATGACGTACCTAGCCCTCAGCCTCCCCGCTCCAGTCACCGCAGCGCCGCCCACGGGAACAGGTCCGTGCTGCCTAACGTATTTCCTGCTCTCCTCCTGTATCTCCGGCCCTCCCTTCCTAACTATCGCAGCGGCGACTCCCCCTCCGTGCTCCAGGTAGGAATTAGCCGCGTTAACTATTGCATCCGCATTGGCCTCCGTCACGTCTCCTCTCAATATCTCGACCGTTATCCTACCCAGGGGGGGAATCTCATGGGACTGGAGCACGCATGTTTATTTAAACCTTTCCTGTCGACTGGAATCCACTGAATGGAGATCTATTTCGATTTCTTTCCAGCCTCTCCAGCCAACGCCGGGCCCATTCAAGCGCCGCGCGTGGGCTTTGGCTGGTCCTGGGTTGTGGCGATACTGCTTTAAATGGCCTTATCTATTGCCGCTGATGGATAAGCTAACAGTGGTTTGGACGGCGACATTTTTATACGTTCCATTTCTTTTATTGAGCTACATCCATTTGCCGAGGGCAGTGGGCAGCGTCATTGGGTTGCTTGGATCCCCCCCAATCTACTTAATAGCAGCTTACCTGCTCAACTCAATCACGGTTATGGGCGCGCGTCGCAGCATTGTTTTCCTGGCAATATCTTCATCGGTCTCATTCCTCTTCGAGTTCGTCGGCGTCCACTACGGGGTACCTTCGGGTCCTATAGGTACACTGCGGCTATGGGGCCTGAGCTGCTGGGGGGTGCCATTTTTCATTCCACTACTATGGGCATCGCTGGGTTACTTCTCCCTGATGGCCTCCGGGAATTACTACGCGGCGGCCGTGGGCATGGTGGCGCTGGACGCGGGATTCGATCCCCCCCTGCTCTCCGGCCCGCTGGGCCTGTGGAAGTGGAGGGGAGGGGGGTCAGTACTTCGGCGTTCCGCTAACCAACTTCGCCGGCTGGCTTGTGGTATCCTTAATCATTTATCTATTATTCAAGGCATCGACGCGTTACCGACCCAAGCCCAGCGCAGCCGGCTTGCTGTTCTACATCTCATACTACGCGACGTGGATACTGGCCGCCTTCATGCTTGGGCTACCTAAGGTTGGATTGGCATCAATCACGTTGCTGGCGACGTATTCGGCAGTAATTGGGGGGGCCTTATTGGCGACCAGGGGGGGACGGCGCGGCCCATCAAGGCAAGCCAATGGGCAATCGACGTAAGGCTTAATCCCGCCACGTGATCGGGGGGGAGGGGGGGCCCAAGCGATCCTGGGGGGGTGATCGGCGTAAGGCTGAGGAATCTATTATTTAAGGAAAAAATTAAAAACCGCATTCCCCATTTTCTCGCTCGAGGCGGAGGTAGCTCAGCCTGGTGGAGCGATCGGCTCATAACCGATGCGCAAATGCGCGGGAGAAGCCCCCCCGGGTTCAAATCCCGGCCTCCGCATCAAATCCTAATGCTTAAATTCGCTCGGGTGATCCGTGATTCAAGTGATGATGGGTATCAAACCTGAATGTGATGACCTCACGACGACCTGACAAATAATTTATGCATGGAGAGGCTATGCTTCTGCGTGTTAATTACGTGAAGCCGCTGGGATAAGGAGATGCGGAGGGGGCGCGCCCAGTACCGGGATTAAGGCTTGGGCCAGGGAGGTCTAGATCAACTGGGAATCCCCCCCGGCTTGGCTTGGCACCCTGATCCTATCCTCCGACTCGCGCGTCTTTTCATATATTATATAGACCGCGAAGCCATCCCCACTCCCCGGGGGGGGCCCTATTACCACCTCGTTGCCCCCTTCTATAAATGGAGATCACCTTCAGCGGATCCTTGACCTGCACAGGCTCGCTAGATCCGATTATCCTTATATCAATGCCTCCCCTTCGCACCAGGAATTTATCGCTCTTGCCCATGTACAACATGTTTATTCCAATGGTTATTGGATTTATTGTGGACACATTTATCAATTGCATCTTGGATTTAGCGATATCTATGTAGGGCTTCACCAAGTCGTTATCCATGGTTAGGTCGGCCACTATGGATAGCGCGCCGTTGGCGTTGTATATGCCGTCCACCAGCCTCGAGAACTTGTCCACTGGGTAATTGGTTAGCAGGTCCAAGGCGCACGTGCATTTCGTGTACTCCAGCAACTCCCGCGGAACGCTGGGGGGGGTGTAGAGGACCACCGTGGAGCCCCCCCTTATTATGCGGTACATCTTGAACGTCATGTTGGAGAGCGTGCCTATGCCTATATCAATGATGTAGACGCCCTTCTTCACCGGGGGGGCTTCCGGCAGCACGTCTATTAAGTTCTTGAACAGCAGCCTATACTTGTGGTACCTACCCTCCTCAAGCTCTAGAACGGCCTCCACCAACTCCTTGGCCCTCAGCTCCATTATGGCATTCCTAGCCGATCTCTGGCTCAGCCCCCCCGTGTTGCGGACTATGTCCTTGAACGTTACGTATTGTTTGCCGTTTATTAAGTGCTCATACTCCAAGTAACTCAACACTATCCTACCGGACGGGGGGGATAGATCCATTCAGCATCACCTCCTCGAAGTCCTCCACGCGGGATTGATAGCCGAGGAGGGGGGGTATAAACATTTCCATCTAATTCGCGGGAGGGGGGGATCGCGGGGGGGCTAGGGGGGGGTGTAAGATGATAAGTAAGGCAGGTACAGGTTATTCAATTTATCCTTGACCACCACCCCCCCTACCTTAGGCTGTATCTCCATTTCATAAATGGTAGGCTGAACTCCCTGCCACCTCATTTTCCTGATGAACAGGTATCGCTTGAACGATCCATCATTGGACTTAGCTATGCCCAACACGAACACGCCGGCCGCCAGGAACTCCTCCACGCCGTACCTGGAAATCGCCTGCGAGCCCGTGGGCACCTCCGTGGTTATTATAGTTGTGGCGCCGACGTCCCTCTCTATGCCCATCACCAAGGTCCTTATGTACTCCCTCAGTACCTGCACATCCTTGTCCAGCGTGACCAGCGGGGGGGCTATTGGATCTATCACTATCCTCTGGGCCTCCACGGAGGCCGCGTAATCAGTTATGGCTTGAACCATGGATTTAGCCACGGTAACCGGATCCTTCTCCCTTATCGTCTCTATCAAATCCATCTCCGGCACCAATATCTGGAAATAGCCTTGCTGCATCAAGGGCTCCAAATCCCAGCCGAACCTCTTGGTTCCATTAATGAATTGCTCATAGGTTTCATCAACGGATACGTATATCGCTGGCTCGCCGTATCTCATTATTCCGTTCAATATGAACGACAACGCCATCAAGGTCTTGCCGACGCCCGTCTCGCCGGTCACCAGATACGTCCTGCCCCCTTATGAAGCCGCCGTTAAGGGCCTCATCAAGCCCAGGTATCCCAGTGGGCACTAAGTCGTAATATAGATTAACGCCCTGCTGTGCATTATATGACACTAAACATCGCCGCCCGTTTAATCCAGGCTATGTTTAAGAACTTATCGGGTCGCTGATCCTCCCCCTCCTCCCGCCATAAGGGACCGGGCTCGCCGTTCTCCTTCATCAACTCGCCGGCGTCGTGAATCGATGATGGCTGTAGTTATTTTCAGTTTTAAAAAGAAAAAACAAACCTAAAATTATTTAAAGTGGATGTTTTAATTGGATTTCAGGATTTACAAATGTCAGTTCGTGTAATAGAAAAGAAAATGGAGGATGTAATGGAGATAATGCGCCACCCCCCCGATCAAGTAAGGAACGTGGGGGACCCTGGCGCATGTCGACCACGGCAAAACAACGACGTCGGACTCCCTATTGATGGGGGGCGGGCCTCCTCAGCCCCCCCAAGGTGGCGGGAAAGCGCTCGCGCTGGATTACGTGGAGATAGAGCAATTGAGGCAAATGACGGTTAAGGCCGCCAATATAAGCCTGTACTTCGAGTACGGTGGGAAGCCCTACCTGATAAACTTCATAGACACGCCGGGCCACGTGGACTTCACGGGCCACGTCACCAGGTCCTTGAGGGTAATGGATGGGGCACTGGTGGTAGTGGATTCGGTGGAGGGAGTGATGACTCAGACGGAGACCGTGGTTAGGCAAGCCATGGAGGAATTGGTTAGGCCAGTACTATTCATTAATAAAATAGATCGATTGATCAAAGAGCTTAGGCTTTCCCCCCCGAACGAGATAATGCAGAGGATAGTATCCATAGTGAAGGACTTCAACGGCTTAATAGACATGTATGCTCCGCCTGAATTCAAGGATAAATGGAAGATAAGCGTGGACAAGGGGGCAGGTCGCCTTGGGCTCTGCTCTGGCGAAGTGGGGGAATAACGATACCCATGGCTGCCAAGGCCGGGATAAAGTTCAGCAACATAATAGACGCGTACGAGAAGGACGCCGTTGGCGAGCTGGCCCAGGAATTCCCGCTGCACGTGACGCTGCTCACAATGCTGATAGAGCACACGCCGCCTCCCAACGTGGCCCAGAGGTATAGGATACCAAAGATATGGAAGGGCGACCTGAACTCGGATATAGGCAAGGCGCTGCTGGAGGCCGATCCAAACGGGCCAACCGTTATAGCGGTCAGCAAGGTAAACAAGGACGCACGCCGGCCTCATAGCGACGGGAAGGGTGTTCAGCGGCACCATTCATGAAGGCGATGAGTTATTCGTGCTGGGAACCAAGGTGCAGAAGAGGATACTGCAGACGTACCTCTACATGGGCCCCCAATAGGGTCATAGTGCCGGCAGTCAGCGCGGGCAACATAGTGGCATTGCTGGGGGGGATAGATGAGGCCAGGGCCGGCGACACGATAGTCGCGCCACAGATAAGGGAGATACCCCCCCCATTCGAGAAGCTGAGGTACATAAGCGAGCCCGTGGTGACAGTCGCAATAGAGCCCAAGAACCCCCCCAACGACTTGGCCAAGATAGTGGAGGCGCTCCGAGACCTAGTGATAGAGGACCCCCCCACCCTAAGCCTGAAGATAGATGAAGAGACGGGGGGGCAAGTGCTGCTCAGCGGAGTGGGCACGCTTCACTTAGAGATAGCCACGTGGATGTTGAAGGAAAGGACGAAGCTGGACTTCGTGGTGTCCCAGCCATTAGTCAGGTTCAGGGAGACCGTTAGGGTAAAGTCCCAAGTATTCGAGGGGAAGTCCCCCCCAACAAGCACAATAAGCTGTACATAAGCGTGGAGCCCTTGGATGAGACGACCATAGGGCTGGTCCAGATGGGGGATGTCACGGAGGATATGGATGCCAAGGAGAGGGCCAGGATACTTCGCGACAAGGCGGGCTGGGATGCGGATGAAGCCAGGGGTATTTGGGCCATTGATGAGACCTACGTCAATATATTGATAGACAAGACCTCCGGAATACAGCATCTCAGGGAGATAAAGGACTACATAGTCCAGGGATTCAGGTGGTCGACCGGGGCCGGTCCATTAGCGCAGGAGCCGGTTAGGGGGGGAGTTAAGGTGGTCCTCCACGACGCCACTATACACGAGGACCCAGCGCATAGGGGGGGACCTGCACAAATAATGCCTGCCGCCAAGAACGCCATGTTTGCTGCCATGATATCGGCGAAGCACATTGCTGGAACCGCTCCTCCTATTGGAGGCCAAGACAACCAGCGAAAACATAGGACCCGTGACCAGCGTGATAACCAGGCACAGGGGAAGGATAATAGATGTATCGCAGAGCGAGTACATGGTTACCGTGAAGGGCGAGATACCCGTCATAGAGTCCTTCAACTTAAGCGATGAACTGAGAAGCGCTGCGTCGGGGAGAGTGTTCTGGAGTCTCCAGTTCAGCAGGTGGGCCCCCCCGGTGCCGGAGAGCATTTTAACGGATCTAGTAATGAAGGTCAGGGAGAGGAAGGGATTGCCGAAGGAGATGCCGAAGGTTGAGGATTACATAAACGCTCTGTGAGCGGGGGCCGCGTCTCACGGAAATCACAATGCAAGGAATCCTTTCCTTAAAATTTAATTAACTGATCCTCAAGTATTCCCCATGATGAATGATCCAATCAATTTGTCTCACGCGTCGTGAACGACATAAACGAGCACTGCGGCAATAAGGAAAAATTGAGGGCATTAATGGATGAATTGTTCAATGAATTGCAGGACTTGCTCATAGACATGGGGGGACCTAGGCCTTAACTCGGAGCTATTCAAGGCTTACCTGGCGGCCTACGCTGTGGTCGGGAGAATCATCGGAGATTTTCCCCCCCAGCCCGCCCAGGACTCGCTCACTGATGAGCTGCTGCGATTGATCCACGGCGCCGAGGCGCGGGGTCTGGAGCAGTACGACGTATCCGCCGCGGTAAAGGACATGCTGGGCAGAATAAGGTGCGGCAATTCACAGTGATGCTCAATAACGCCGGCTTGGGATCGCCTAACCCAAAGGAACGGCGGAGGCTTGGAGAATCAGCGGAGGCCCCCCCTTCTATTCTTGGCTCTCTCCCTCAACGCGGACGCCAACTGAATCCCTATGTCCTGGTACTTGGGCCTTATCTTATCATAAACCTCGCTGGCCTCCTTTATTATCTCGTCGTGAACCGTCTCAGGCCTCGCCGTTCCCTCTCCTATTAACGCCAACCTACGCTCCATTTGGGACCTAAATAGGGGATCCACCAACGCGCTCGCGTTCTCGTTGAGTATTGATACCACGGCCTTCCCAAGCTTAGTGGGTATGCACTGCTTCTTGATCACAGTGAAGTAGTTCCGCTCTATGTTGGTGTGTATGTGGTCCTGCATGGTAGCGTCGGTGCCTATGCCGTACTGCTTCATCAACCTAAGCAATTCAGCCTCACTAAGGTAGGGCGGCGGCTGCGTCTTCTTTCTCACGGCCTCCGCAGCCAATACCCTCAACTCGTCGCCCGCGCTCACCTTGGATATGGGCAATCCCACCTCCCTGGGTGATTCGAATGGATAGATCTCCAAGTACCCCCCCCTGCTTAGAACGACAAGGCCCGTTGCCCTGAACTCCACGCCATCAATCCCAGCCACTATCCTTTGCCTTTCCACTATGGCCGGCTTGCTCAGCGTGGCAAGGAAGTGACGGGCTATCAAGTCGTAAATCCTCCAGTGAGTTTCCTTTCCGAAAATCCTGGTCACATCCCAAGCACTGGCTCCCTTGGTTGGATGTATTGGGGGGGGTGCGCGTTGTCGCTGGACCCGCCCGACGTGGGCCTAAGCTCGCCGGCTAGGTTGGCCCTTACATAATCCCCCCCATAATCCTTCACCTTAGCTAGGTCCCTCACTATTCGCCTTAAGTCAAGCGTTTTTGGGTATATCGTGGTCTCCGTTCTTGGGTATGATATTAGGCCGTACCTGTATAGATCCTCGGCCACATCTAATGCATTCTTAGCCCTCACGTTGAGGAACCTGCTGGCCCTCCTCTCCAGCTCCACCGTGTCCAACGGCTTCGGCGGCTGCATCCTAACCTTCTCTCCAACGGATTCAATCACCTTCAGGGCCCCCCCCGCCGACTTCACCGCCTCAACTATCTCCCTAGCCCTTGCCTCTTCATCTATCCTATCGGTGCTAAGCTTCAATTGCTCTCCATCAACATCAACGGTCACCTCAACGACGTAATATGGAGTTGGCTTGAAGTTCTCCCTCTCCAGCGCCCTCTGCACGACTAAGCCAAGGACCGGGGGGGTTTGGCATGGCCCGTAGCTCAGCACCCCCCTTCCTTCCCTGCACCTCAGCGCCGCCGTCTTTCGCGCTGAGCGTTAGGAATCTGGTGAAGGCAGCGCCCAGCTTGAGGTCAAGCTTCATCCGCGTGAATACCTTCCTGGCATAGTTGGGGGGGTTGGGAGTCGTCAATTCATTAAATGCTTTAATTATATCATCCCTGGTAACGGCGGAGAATAATGCCCTGCTGAATCTAACCGATGGGTTGGCATTGCTTATCACCATCATTGCTTCAAACGCTATTGCTTCCCCCTCCACGTCGGAGTCCAGCGCGAGGATGACGTGGTCGACCCTCTTGGATAGGTACGAAATGGCCCTGACGTACTTGGCGGAGTCCTGCTTTATCGTCAATATGGGCTCCTCATCAAACAACTCGCTTATCTTGGCCGTGGTCCACTTATTATACCTCTTATCGAAGTCGAACTCCATTATGTGGCCCCCCCGAAGCCCTATGGATATCCACGCATCACCGTCCCTCCTGAACCAATAGGAGGGCACGTTGTATACGTTCTTCACGGATACCTTGGACTCCGCCAGGTAGTACGCCAACGCCTTGGCTACGCTGTTCTTCTCCGCTATTACCAATTTACCTCCACTTCCCATTTGAGTCTTCCCTCTTGGAAACATTTAATAAGGTTTCACGCATTTAGGGCGTACATAGAGTGATGTGAATGTCCAATCAACCGAAAGGAAGCCGGAGGACAAACCGCAGCAACCGCCTAGGCAGTACCCACCGCCACCACCCCCCCCACCACCAACAATGCCGAGCACGCCGCC
>BBBF01000014.1 GCA_001315925.1 Thermocladium modestius JCM 10088
CCCTACCCCAAAGGACGGAACTTTACATTCGCGTTATCAATGGTGAAACGCGGGATTATCTTAAATGCTGCATCACCTCCTCGGGCGGGACATTACTAGGAAATCCAAGCAACTGGAAGGAGGGAGCGGCCGCGATTCATTAAATGACCTGGGGGGCCTGGTTCCTGCAATTATGGGGGGGGAATAAAGTATTTATTTAGTGATTGGCCCGGCATCGTCATGATATTCAACGGAGACTCCCTTCATAAGTTCCCGTCCACTAGACCCAGGCGATTAAGGCTCAATAGATTCCTGAGGAACTCGGTTGCAGAGACGTCCCTATCAACCAGCAACTTGATAATGCCCATATTCGTGACAGACTCTAGTTCGCCGCAGCCCATAAATGCCATGCCGGGCCAATTCAGGTGGCCGTTAAACGAGGACTTGCTGAAATTCGTTGATGAGTTGAAGAGCGCCGGCATTCACAACGTTATTTTGTTCGGCGTCACCGGCAAGAAGGACCCGCTTGCCAGTGAGGCCACCAGCAAGAATGGAGTGGTGCCCAGGGCAATAAGGCTGCTCAAACAATCATTCGGCAAGGAGCTGGTCATATTCGCTGATCTATGCATGTGCGACTATACCGATCACGGGCACTGTGGGGGGGTGGTGAAGGGATCTGGGGGGGAGGACTACTATATAGACAATGATACTACTCTAAAGATTTATGGAGAGATAGCCGTAAATTACGCTGAGGCCGGCGCCGACGTAATTGCTCCCTCCGGCATGATGGATGGGCAAGTAAAGGCAATACGCGATGCATTGGACGGCGATGGATATGAAAACGTGCTCATAATGTCGTATAGTGCGAAGTATGCCAGCGTCTTTTATGGACCGTTTAGGGAGGCGGCCGACAGCGCGCCCCCCCGATTCGGGGATAGGAGGAGCTATCAGATGGATCCCCCCCGCAATTCGTTTGAGGCGTTGAAGGAGGTGGCCATGGATGTGGGAGGGGGCCGATATAGTGATGGTAAAGCCAGCAATGCCGTACTTGGACGTGGTGAGAATGGTTAAGGACTCTTTTCCTCAAGTTCCGCTCGCCGCATATCAGGTGTCGGGCGAGTACTCCATGATAAAGGCAGCCGCCGGGGGGGCTGGGTGGATAGATGAGGGGGGGAGAGCGGTGATGGAGAGCCTGACCTCGATAAGGAGGGCTGGGGGGGCGGATCTAATACTGACGTACTTCGCGCTGGATGCGGCCCGCATGTTGAGGAATTGGGATTCTCTTTTCTAATTATTATATATAGATAAAAATATGAAAAGGTTTAAATACAGAGCATAAATTGACGAATTGATTAATGATGGAAGTCAAATCCCTCTTGTCGGAACGAACGCAATTCATGAAGGCAAGCGATATAAGGGAATTATTGAAGTGGGTGACGGAGGACGTCATATCCCTCGGCGGCGGAATGCCGGATCCATCCACGTTTCCAAAGGAGCTGGCCGACATAGCAAGGGACGTAATAGCGACCAAGGGAAGCAGTGCACTCCAGTATGGAAAGACCGAGGGAGTGGATGAGCTCAAGGATGAGCTGATAAGGTTCATGGCAAAGGACGGAATAAAGGCCGACCGCGACGAGATAATAATAACCACGGGAAGCCAAGAGGCTCTGGACCTGGTGGGCAGAATAACCATAGATGCTGGGAACGTGGTTATTACGGAGAGACCGACCTATCTAGCCGCGCTTCAAGCATTCAAGGCGTATAGACCCAACATAGTTGGAATCGACATGGATTCGGAGGGAATGGTGATGGACAAGCTGGAGGAAGCGGTGAAGAAAAGCATAAGTGATGGACGGAGGATCAAGTTCATATACGTCATTCCAACATGCCAAAACCCGACCGGAATAAGCATGAGCATTGATAGGCGCAAGCACTTGATGGAATTGGCCAGCAAGTATGATTTATTGATAGTGGAGGACAACCCATACAGCTACTTCCTGTTCGACGGCATCTACGTCCCCCCCACTCAAGTCTATGGATTACGAAAATAGGGTGGTCTATATGTCGACATTCAGCAAAATAATAGCACCGGGAATACGCGTTGGCTGGGTGGTTGGGAATAGGGAATTGATAAGATGGATAGCCATGGCTAAGCAAGCCGTTGATCTGCACACATCCACGCTCAGCCAATACATAGCCCTGGAGGCGCTAAGGAGAGGCATAATAGAGCGCAACTTGCCTAGAATACGTGAAGTGTATAAAGTCAAGAGGGATGCGATGCTGGATGCTTGGCAAAGTACATGCCGGAGCAGGTAACGTGGACGAGACCCATAGGGGGATGTTCGTGTGGGCATCCGTGAACGGCGTGCGGACGGAGGACATGCTTCCGGTGGCGGTCAGCAAGTACAAGGTGGCCTACGTGCCCGGCAAGTCCTTCTACCCAGCCGAGGACGTCCACACGTCTATGAGGCTCAACTTCACCTACCCATCAGTCGACATGATATACGAGGGGATCAGGAGGCTGAGCAACGCAATCCGCGACGAGTTGAAGAGAAGCGGGAATTAAATAGCTCCATCCTAAATTATCTTCATCTCCCTCATCGTCTCAAGCGTCAACACAGTTATTCCAGCAGCCCCCCCCTAACTATATTATCGCCCAACACAACCATCCGCAAGTAACCCCCCCCTCAAGCTCAACCTACCCACCGATACAGCCATGGGGTTTAAATCACGCATTGGCTGGGGCCCATCGATATCGTTAATCAATATTATGGGCCTCCGAGGAGCTGATGGCAAATCATGGAGCTGCGGAAACGACGTGAAGCTGCCCAGCGCCTTAACCACGTCATCCAGCCCCAACTCGGTCTCCGCCTCTATGACGGCCATATGGCCATAGCTGACTGGCACCCTGGTGCTGGTCACGTGAACATCCATTTCCCTCCCCCCCATTATCTTCCCCCCCAGCTCCGCCGCTATCTTCTCCTCCTCTCCCTTGATGTATGGAATCACATTGCCGTTAATCGCCAGGAACGGGACCCCCATGTAGCCGGCCCCGGAGACGGATTGCATGGTGGTTATGAATAGGCGACCAAGGGACTCAGCCAAGGGAGCCAGAGACAGCGATATGATGGCCGTGGTGCAGTTTGGATTCTTGACCAGCCACGCATCCCTCCCCCCCCTAACCTGCTCCAGCGATTGCCAATTGATTTCAGGATTAATCAAGGGAACGCCGGCATCCATACGGCGAGGCGATGCGTTTGAGATGACGTTCACCCCGCTCCTGACCAACTCATCCTCAACGCGTGCAGCCACTTCATTCGGCAATGCGGAGAGCACCACATCTACATCCTTGTGATCCCTGGGCTCCGTGGATACGAGCCTCATATCGCAGACATAGTCGGGTACCCCCCCGCCGCCCACTACCCACCTAACTGAGTCGCAGTATCTCTGTCCTACCTTGGCGGGCGACGCGGATACCTTTACCAATTCAATAAATGGATGCTCCTCCAGCATCCTTATCATGGATTGACCAACCAAGCCCGTGGCGCCCAGCAGGGAGACCCTTATCTTGCCCATGATATCACCCAGTCATGAAGCTCCTTGGCGGCCTCCACGGCCCGCTCCTCGTCGTCGAAGACCTTGCCGAACGCATTGCCATTGCTGTCCTTGAAGTCTGGATTGAACGGTAAGTCCCGGGGGGGATCTACCTTGCCTATAATGGCCACCGCGCGGCCGCGCCGTCCTATGCGGAGCGCGTCGAAGAGTGCTACCGCCTTTGGCCCCCCCGCCCCCCCGCTTTCTTGGAGATCAACGTGCCCGACGTGCTTCCGGGGGGGGACGTTATGAATGCCGTTATTCTGGTTCCTATTAATGGCTCAAAGGTCCTCGGGTGGAACTTCTTACCTCCCATAGCCGAGAACACGTACGCCTCCTCCACGTTCATGCAGTTTATTACCTTGGGGGGGTTTCCTATTATGTTGGGATCGCCGCTATATATGCCGGGCACATCTGTGTAAAAGAATACCCTGGATGCACCTAAGTAATTGGCTAGCAGGGACGCCGTGTAATCGCTGCCTCCCCCCCTGCCCAGGGTGGCTGGCTTGCCGTCGGGCGTCCACCCTATGAAGCTGGAACGACGGGGGGTCACGCCTCTCTCAATTAAGTGGAGCAGCCTCTGTCTCACGTAGAACCCGCTCAATCCACTCACGCCTCCCGGCCTCTCCAGCACAATGCCCGGATCGTAAACCGCGGTAGATCGTGTTCCCCCCCTAGCTTCAAGGGCTGCCGCCATGACGGTTGCAGAGAGGAGCTCTCCATGGGCCGCCACGGCATCCACGTCCCCCCCCACGGATAGATACCTACGGGCCGACCCGCCTATGATGTCCAGCATTGAGGAGTACCTCACGTAATCGCTAGGCGCAATGTACCGCAACGCGTCCTCGTAGGACCCAAGCACATCCGCCAAGTCCTCGCGCCTTCCTTCCTGGGCCGCCCGCATTAGCTTATCGGTGACTCCCTTCATTGCGGAGATAACGACGACGCAGCCGTCCATAATTGAGGCGAGCCGCATGAAATCGAGCCCGCTCCTCAGAAGCGAGCCGCCTACCTTACATATACTATAGTCGCCCAGCCACAACTTAGTGTTTCCATTGGGGGGGTCAATAAATAGACTCAATACCTAAGTTTTTTAAACATTGCTGGACAATGCGACGAGGGCCAACGCCTCCCCCCCCAAACAATTACCGGAGCGCGGCGACGGAGCCGCATGATTGCTCAACATCTAATCGAGAACGCCCGATTCACTGTCTGGACACCACGGCAAGGCATTCCAGCCCCCCCTCCACCCGCTTCCAGCCAAGCGATTAATGCCCGCACAGTCCAGTCCTTCTCCTCCTCGCTGAATTAGGCTCAAAGTATTAAAATGGGTTATTGAGCGGCGAGCGGCGTGGTCAGGGAATTCAGATGCGAACCCAACTGCGCGTTATGCTGTAAGTTAAGCCCAATAACCGTGCTTCCCCCACGAAGTTTACCTGCTGCAAAACGAGGCAGAGGAGTTGGGGGGGGTGAGGCCTAGATTTGTTCCCTCCTATATGGTTGCCGATCAATTGAGCGGGGGGGTTCGAATAGCCCTCTCATATTTGCTCTTGCTCGACGAGGAGGGGGGGAAATGCCCTTTCCTCAGGGGGGGAACTAAGTGCTCCGTTCACGATAAGTACAAACCGCTTACATGCAAGTCGTTTCCCTACCTGCCCAGGATCATCAGGTACACCATGGATGCGTCCACAAAAACAATAGACTTCGATACATCATTTGCCGCGTCATATGCGTGCCCCCCGTGGTTAAAAGGGATGACCCAAGCCACGGCAATGGAGACCTGCGCATTTACTTTAGGAATGAGGCGCCCAGCGCACAGGAGGCGATTTACTTGAGGAAGTTCTATGCAGCCACTCTCACCCAAATGTGGAGGAACGGTATGATTGAGCTAGTTGACCCCCCCAGCGATGGACTGCCTCCTTACCCCCCCGTGGTCAATGGCTACTCATTCATACGACAGCGGCTACCCATGCTGACGCTGAGCGCGCTGGATATAATTCAATTAAACAACAAAGATGAGTAGGGCAGGTCTCGATATCGATCCCTCATTACTTAACTTGCGTGGTTTTCACGTTGAGGATTGGGAAGCTGCCGGCAATGCTTAAAACGCCCAAGGACCTGTTTCCCAATGCGATTGCTTTTAATTCACGCGGAGGACTTTAGCTATAGCGTCAAAGATAAGGCAATACGCGAGCCGGAGCCCCCCCTTGAGAGGCAAGGATATGAGGCAAAGAACGCGCTGGTGGTGTTCACCACCGTGGAGAGCGGGGGGGACAACGATTCCCCCCCCGAGTTCCTGAGCTCCGTGGCCGACGACATAATAGACGTGGCCAGGAAGGTCAAGGCCGGCAGCATAGTAATATACCCATACGCGCACCTGAGCTCGGACTTGGCTCCTCCCGATAAGGCCATCTCTATATTGGGCAAGTTATTTGAGGTGGTTAAGGAGAGGTCCGGCCTCAGCGTGGAGAAGGCGCCGTTCGGCTGGTATAAGGCATTCAGCATAAAGTGCCTTGGGCATCCGCTCTCCGAGCTGAGCAGAACCATAACTCCCTCGTCAGTGAGGAAGCAAGAACAGAAAGTAATTAACGATTTCTACGTTGTGTTGACGCCGGATGGGGGGGGAATACCCAGCCGAGAAGTATCAATTCAAGCCGGGAGAGGAGGACTTGAAGATACTAGTGGAGAAGGAGGTCTTCAAGCGGGAGTTGGGCGGGGGGGGAAAGCCCCCAGGTACCTGGATTACTGCAAGAAGTTCGGCTTTGAGTGGGAGCCCATGTCCGACGTGGGCCACATGAGGTATGGACCGATGGCTACCTTAATGATGGAGCTCGTGGAGGACTATGCCTGGAGGGCGGCTAATGACCTGGGCTTCCCCGCATTCAAGATAAGGGGGGGAACCAACATGTTCAGAACCGACCAGCGCGCTATAGCGGAGCACGCCAAATTGTTTGGGGGGGAGCGCATGTACATGACGGAGGCAGACGAGGAGCTTCTAATGAGGTATGCGGCATGCTTCCAGCAATTCGCCATGATAAAGGACTGGGTGTTGAGCTATAGGGATGTCCCAGTGGGAATGCTGGAAATAGCCGATAGCTATAGGTACGAGCAGCCCGGCGAGACTGTGCTCTGCTTCAGGTTGAGGAGGTTCTACATGCCTGACCTCCACATATTCGTGAGGGACTTGAGCCAGGCCATGGATGTCGGGCTGAGGCTTCACGGGAAGATATTCGAGGAGATAAATAAGATAGGCAGGAATTACGTTAGCCTCTATAACGTGACTAAGGGATTCTTCGATGAGCATAAGGATTATCTGTTCACCTTATCCAAGAGGGAGGGGGGGAAACCCATACTAGTCCGGGTTCTGAATGAGTCGAAGTACTACTGGGTCCTCAACGTGGAGTACCACATAATAGATCAATTGAAGAGACCCAGGGAGATAGCCACCTTCCAGTTCGACATAGGCAATGCGCAGAGATTCGGCATAAAGTACGTTGACGAGGAGAATCAATTGAAGTACCCCCCCGTGATTATTCACACCGCCATACTGGGCTCCGTTGAGCGGTTCATATTCGCAATGCTGGATAAGGCAGCCATAGACGAGGAGGAGGGCAAGATTCCCAAACTGCCCACCTGGTTATCCCCCCCTATACAGGCCAGGGTGGTGCCCGTCTCCAAGGATTACCTGGACGGCGCATTGAGCATAGCAAATAAATTGGCCAGCATGGGGGGGATTAGGGTGGACGTCGATGATAGGGACGAGACCCTCAACAAGAAGATAAGGGACGCGGAGACCTGTGGGTGCCTATATAGTGATAGTGGGGGGGATAAGGAGCTCAAGAGCGGCACGCTGAGCGTCAGGGCGAGGGGGGGGAGGGGGGGTCAATCATCCATGAGCGTTGAGGAGCTTGGCAGGGAGATACAGGAGGAGACCAGGGGGGGTTACCCCCCCACCAGGCCGTTGACTATGCCGATGCTGGTTAGCAAGAAATCCTTCATCTGACGTGTTTCCACGCCCAGTAGGAGTGGAACCGCGCTCCCCGGTCCTCAATCCAAGTAAATGCCGGCCATTTCTATTCGATGCCTAAGCGACTTCCTCTCATCGCTTGGATACTCGTTTATGAATGATAATATCTTCTTCTTGTCCAGCCTAATCGATGAGTCGCCTAATCTTTCATTTAGTTCCTCCAGGAACTCCTCCGCCTCATCCGTTGCCTCCCGCGCTTGAGCACTATCAATCCCTCAACGCGCATAACCTTTATCTTGTCCTCCCCCCCAACCGCCGCCGCTAAGCTATCCTCCAATAACTTACTAGGTATGTAGACGTCCAAGCGTTCTCCATCAGATCAACCCTAATCATGGAGTCGCCGGCCAGCACCTCCATGTACATGTTGCCGAACGCCGACGTGCCCACGTCCCAATCATTCCTTCCCGCCAACTCCTCGAATTTATCCGGTTCATGAATGGGCTCTCGCCTATCACGAATAGATCAACATCGTGGACGTCCCAATACATGCCGTAACCCACGGGCAGCACCATGCTTCCAATCAATTCAAAATCAACCCCCCCTATGCTCCTCAATGCCCTAGCCACGCTGGTCAAGGCGTAGAAATACTTTTGCAGTTCCTCCCTCATGAATGGCAAGCCCTCGCCCGGTATAAAAATTATGACCTATAATTCAGTTAATAATTAACCAAAAACACACGCCATCCAGCGCCGCCTATTCAAGGCCTAGCTGGACCTGCTGGGATTGAATATCCTCCACGTACTGCTCGTAGAGCCTCCTCAGGAGCTCCTCATCGTTCACCTTGATGTGGCTCCACGGCAGTGGATCCCCCCCGGTCTGCGGGCGGCATAGACGTACTTCTCCAACAGATCGGAGTGGGAATTAATCAATCGCCTGTAGTCTCCCTTATCTAGCCTGTCCTTGCCCACCCTAGCCGCGTCAACTATGAAACTGGATACATCCCTATCGCCAAGCGAGAGCAGTGCCTGCACGGATGCATGGATGGGGGTCATAATAAGAACTATCCCCCCCGAACCCCCCCTTAACAACCACCCCCCCTATCCTACGCCTAAGCTCGTCTGGCCGCTGCATTGGAAACCACTGAAGCGGCGTGTGAGGCTTGGGTATCCATGGATTGACGGAGATGTATACGGGGCCTAGACTTGAAACCGAGAGCGATAACTCCCTTACCTGTTTCAAATCATGATCTAGCTCGCCCGGCAGGCCTACCATGAAGTAAAGCTTGATCCTCCTCATCCCTGACTCGAACGAGCATTTCGCCACTTCCAGCAAATCGGAGTCGGAAAACCCCTTGCCCAGCGCCCTCCGCAGCCTCTCCGACGATTCCGGCGCCACGGTCAGCGTGCGCTGGCCTGACTTGGCTATCATCTCTATGAGACCGCAATCCAATGTATCCACTCGAAGCGATGGGTAGCTTACCGATATGCCGGCATCCATCAATTCCTTAACGAACCCCCCCTAAGGAGGGGGGGATGATCGCCCACAGATAATCCTATCAACGCCACCCTCCTCGCGCCGCTAGCCTTGACGAGGGCAGCCGCGTTGGATAGGTCCCCCCCGAACCTGGGCGGCTTATTCATGTAGCTCTCCAGGCAGAAGAGACAACCATGAGGACAACCACGCATTGCCTCCACCATCACGTCGCTGCCGAACAGCGATGCATCCACCCTGGACACGACGAAGGGCGAATCCCTTATGTCCCTAACATAAACCCTACGGACCTCCCGCTTCCCCAGCGAGGGAGCGTAGAAGCCGTCCACCTCGCTAAGCGATTCAGGACCCTCCGTCAATCCATCAATTAGGGAGGGAAGCACGGCCTCCAAATCGCCCAGCGTAACTACATCGACGAAATCCGCTATGGGCTCTGGATTGGCCATGACGGGGGGGGACCTCCCACCACCACGAAGGGGGGGGAGGACCTCCTGGATGACTTGGCGGGTACCTTAGAGTAAGCCAGCATTTTCACCATATTGATGTAATCCAGCTCGTAGTGAAGCGTGAATATGACGGCGTCAAACGCGCTCAGCGGGGGGGCCCCACGCTTGTGGCTTTTTGGCGGTACTCCATTCATCGATATGCCGTCAACATCGAAGCCGGCCTCCTCTAGCCTTGATTGAATTAACTTGAATGATAGGGATAGGTTGGCTATGGATGGGGGATGACGGGTATGCTACTGCTACCTTCATTTACTCACTGCCCATTTCCCTGAGATAACTGTAGGTTCACCACGACGAGGGGGGGCCTATCCATGGATCTGAGCTCCGCTATCTTGCTTATTATCATTCTCTTTACGAGCGCTGGATTGCCTTTAATGGCATCCACCGCCCCCCCCTTAACCCCCCCCTCCTCAGCCACCAGTTCTTGAACCACCGATCTAGCCACGAAGTCCGACACTATGCTGGTTCCGCATATCTCTCCCTCCTCAACTAGTCCCAGCATAGCCATCCTATTCAATTTACGCATCTGCCTAGTCCCTATCATGCCAATGGCCTTCTCAGTATCGGCATCGAAGTTCCTCTCCTCATCGGTGGACCCAAAGCTGAGCTTGACCCGCTGCCTCCACTTGAGCAGCCAGTAATCCAGCCAATCGGGTAGCCACGATGAGAGCGGGCCATCAACTGCCTTGCATAGAGCATCGTGATTCCTGGGGGTTTCCCTTGGTTATGTAATTAACCAAGTCTTGATAAACGAAGTCGCTCAATATGCGGATCTCGTCCTGCTGGAAGCCCATGTCGGTTAACCTGAGCGTCAGCACGTACTTGAGGCGGTTCTCCACGTTCTCGCATTCATTGATATCCCCCCCACTCATTACTTGTGTATGGACGCTGACCTGCTTTTTAATCTTTGCGGGCAAACTAACTTCACAGGCATGTAGGAGACACCCGCTGAGGCAGGCAAAGTAAAGATTAACGGCTGATCCGCTACCAGGGATTTAACTCATCATTCCTGAACCAGTAGCTTATCTCCCTAGCGGCGGACTCGGGGGGGCTATCGCTGGCATGAACTAGGTTGCGGATGGCCCGCTTCTCCTTATTGGCCAGGTCGGGGGGGCTGTCCGTCGAGTAATCGCCCCTTATTGTGCCTGGAGCCGCCATGTAGGGAAGGGTATGGCCTATCATTTTCCTCACCACATCGATGGCATGATTGCCCTCCACGACTATGAGCACTACGGGGGGGTCTCCGTCATGTAATTGACCAGCCACTGCTTAACCATTCTCCCCACTTGCACTGGATCATCGGTTCCCATGTCCTTCCTTATATCCATGTTCATTTCCTGGTACGACTTGATCGATTTATTGCCGACGCTCCTGAACCACTCCTCGTCGCTGGGGGGGTAAAACCCAGCCATCTGCTCCACAGTTGCCTTAACCATCTTAATTCCTATTATTTTAAGGCCCAGCCGCTCCAACCTGCTTATAACTTCCCCCCCTATTATCCTGGCCTTAACTCCATCAGGTTTAACTATGACGAGCGTCCTCTCAATCATGGCCGCGACTAGGATGAGATCCTTTTAAGCATTGTCCATTTCATTCCAGCTCAAGACAGGCCTTGAGGAAAACGAATATTTAACCCCAAACTCGTCATATATTGGTGTATTACTCCGTTGACCCGAATTACGGTAGCCTGAGAATAAATAGAATAAGGGCCGCGGTGAGGGGGGGGTCTCGCTGGAGCTAATCACTGCTCCAGGCGTCTTCTCGCCAAGCGGGCTGGATAGGGGGGGATCGCTAGCGCTGGCGGAATCAATGGAAGTACCAAGCCAAGGCAAGGTGCTGGACCTGGGATGCGGATACGGTTTCCTAGGAGTGCTGGCTGCCCTGTTATCGCCGAAATCAACTGTGACCATGATTGACTCGAACAAATTGGCGGTTAAGTTGGCGTCAATAAATGCAAAATTGAATGGAGCGACCAACGCCGTGGCTAGGCAAGGAGATGTACTGCAAGGCATGGATGAGTCCTTCGACCTAATAGTGACTAACCCCCCCCATACTCGGCGGGCTCCAGAGTCGTCGAGAGATTCATAGTCGAGTCAGCGGTGCACCTATCCAATGCTGGATCGCTTCAATTGGTGGTTCCATCGAAGATGAAGAGAGGCATTCAAAGGCTGCTGGAGGACGCGTATGGATCCGTGGAGGAAATCGGCGGCACGGGATCATATAAAGTATATAAAGCAATGCATCCAAAAACCTTGCATTGAATGAGGGGGGGAGACGCTCAATGCGGAAGCCCAAGGTCATCAATTAATGGTTAGGCTCAATTCAAGGCAGACGCGTAATTGATGGCGCATTCACCCAAACGCGAGCCCCCCCCACTGGACCCAGCTGGGATCTTCGATTGAGACCGACCATTGCCGCTGAACGCGGTGAGGGTTTAAGGCATCCTCTTAAAGGCGGGGGGGAGCCTCATATATATTTAATAATCTCCTCTTAAATCCCTAGTTTAATGATCGCAGCTTTAATCGGATTGATAGTCCTGCTCATAGCGTGGCTAATAGCCTCTATACCGGTGTGGATAGGGGCTAAGGTGGCGGGTGGCGATGCATCCATTGGTAAGGCAATGCTGGCAACGCTTGCCTCAGTGATTGTATTCGCCATAATATTTGCTATATTCAGCGCATTCTCGGGAGGCGTTGGATTGATAGCCGGCTTCATAGGCATTCTGGCCGTCTTCAAGGCGATATTCAACCTAGGATGGGGAGGCGCATTCCTGACAGCCTTAATAGCATTTATAATAGTGATCGTGATAGCTATGGTGCTCGGCGCAATAGGGTTGGCAGTGCCGTTAATGCATGGCCAATTCATAATGATACGTCGCTGATGGAAAGCTTCACGAACTACTCACCGCATGTTCTCGCGTCTCATTGAGGCCGGGCGGGAACCTAATGACAGGCGAGGCAGCTTTTTAATTCGGTCCGCCGATTGATTTTCATGGCAGTAATAACGTTGCTCACGGACTTCGGCTTGACTGATTACTTCGTGCCCTCAATGAAGGGGGGGGTCATACTTTCAATAAATCCATCGGCCACCATTATTGATATAACCCACGATGTGCCCAAATTCAACGTGTTGAGAGCCGCGTTCATACTTAAATCGGCCTATAAATGGTTCCCTAAGGGAACAATCCATGTGGTCGTGGTGGATCCAGGCGTCGGCACTCCACGGAAGCCCATAGCTATAAGGGGGGACGCAGCCACGTATTCGTGGGTCCAGATAACGGCGTGTTATCGCTGGCGGCCGAGGAGGACGGCGTGGTGGAGGCAAGGGAGATTAAGTCAAGTGGAAACGCGTCGTTCACGTTTCATGGAAGGGATATATTTGCGCCGATTGCCGCCAGGCTGAGCGCCGGAATCGAGTTCAGCGACGTGGGGGGGCCCGTTACTGAGTTCCAGCGGCTTGAGTTGATGAAGCCGCATTGGGCCGATGGTTTCCTCGCGGCGATGATAATATACGTTGATTCCTTCGGCAATGCCTTCACTAACGTAACTGCAGACCAACTGCAAGTGGATTATGGAACTGCCCTAGACGTGGAACTGCAGAGTGGATCGCGCGTGAGGGTCAGGTTGGAGCGATCATATGGGTACGTCCCCCCCCAGGGGGGGAGCCGCTGGCATTGATAAATAGCGAGGGTTACCTTGAGTTGGCTGTTAACCAGGGAAGCTTCGCGGATAGATTCAAGGTAGTCTCCGGCGCGTCGATTAGGATAATCCCTGTCCGCTAGAATCCTCTTGCTGCTTTTCTATCTCGCGTATTACTTTAACCGCCTCAGTGAGGCTTCCGTTGATGGCTATGTTTTTTATGTAATTGATCACGGGATACATGGACTTGAATAGAACTGACTTTGTTACCACGTCTATGCCTTCATCGCCATCTATCAATCCCTTGCTGCGGCCCTTCTCTATCTCCTCGAGCCTGAGCCTTTCCATTCTAGTCATAAATGCGGAGAGCTCGATCTCAACTATCTTTCGCTTATAGGCTAGCTCGAATCCCCCCCTGAGCTCCTTCTCCACGGCCGCCTCAGCTTCCTTTATGGCCTTAAGCCTCTCCTCGTTCAATGCAGCCATGAACTCCTTCAATTCATCTATGGAGATGGCCGGACCATCGACGTTCCTCGGAATGCCCAGGTCTATCACCAGGGAACCCGGAGGCATTAAGTTCAAATCATCCCTGCCGAGAATGGGCTTGCTGGTCTTCACGGCGGTTATCAGGGCGGCCAGGCTTGGAATGCTGCCGCGCAGCGAGTCGATGGGTTCATAGTCATAACCCAGCCTAGTCGCGAGCCTCCTCGCGTTCTCCAAAGTTCTATTGAATATCACCACGTTCGAGAAGCCGCGCTCGTGGAGCTTCATCGCGATCAGCGAAGCCATTGCTCCCGCTCCAACCAAGCCCACGCGAGACTCCTTGCCGATCCCCCCCCTCTTCACCAAGTAATCCACAGCTGCTCCCCCCCCAATCCATTCGATGATTTGGATAATTTGGGGTTCGCTGTCCTAATTCTCTTCCCAACCCCCCCTATTGCACGCTCGACTACGAACTTCAGCTCCGCCTTCAATGCCTTCCTGGCTATTGCGTCCTGGAAGGCCTCCTCCAACTGCCCCCCCAGCACCTCGCTCTCCCCCCGATCGCCGCTGATTCTAGGCCGGCCGCCACTCGGAATAGGTGCCTCACCGCATCTAATCCCCCCCTGTGGACGTCTGCCAGCGATCTCGCTAGGCTGGCCTTATTCCCATAAATCTCGAGAACCCCCCCCTCGACCCCCCCCTCCCCCCCCGCCGTATCCAATGCGTAAATCTCTATCCTATTGCAAGTTTGGAAGATAAATGACTCGTCATACGAATCGGCCAAGCGTTTGTATGCCTCTCCCTCGTTCAAGTAAATGCTGCTGAGGATGACTGTATTGGCCCTCTTATGGGTCACGGCCACGGCGATCAGAGAGTTGAGCCTCCTGGCTAGCTCCGGATCATCCATTGCGGATCACCTCATCCACGTACTTCAGCACGTCATCCACCCTCCCGCTCTTGGCCAATGACTTGAAGGCATCGTCATCCCTCAACCGCATGTATAACTGCATCCTCCTGCCCGGAGAGGCGACCTCCTTCTTTATCTTTTCCTTAGCGGCGTACCAAGCAGTGATGAAGCTGGCCATATCCCCCCCGCTGCCCTCCAGTACACTCATTAAGTAATCCCGAACCGCCCGCGCCGCCACGCCGCTTTTCCCCTCCGTGGTGACGGCGAGCCTAACGCCCATGTACTCCCCCCCCTCAAATGGAACGACCACCTCGGTTTCCTCGGCGTTGGTGGCATCGTTGAACAATGCATTTCCAGCGGCCGCTGCGCTCCTGGCCTTAGCCCGTAAGTCCTCATTTGGCACCGCATACACAACCAAGTCGAACCCCCCTCGCGATAAAGTTGAGATCCATGAGCCTCAAATCCCCCCCTATTATCAAGTCAATATCACCTTGAGCCCCCCCAACCCCCCCCTTAATTCCTCGGATGCATCCATGGCTATCGCGATTACGTGGGAACCGGCCGATAGGAACTTCTCGACCCGCTTCGTCGCGGCATATCCACCGCCGAGCACGAGCACCTTCTTTCCGCTGAATTCTATGAAGAGGGGGGGATCCTCACTGGCATCGCCATGAATTAATTAAATATTAAACTTTTCCCCGCAATTATTGGGTGGGAATAGATGAGGAATCCGTTTAAATTCAAGGTAGGTCCATGCATTATTATGCATGGTTCTCCTCGCCGTGATGGCCATGTTCATGGGTGGGCCCCCCCTTGGCCGGCATTAGTTTCCCCCCCTCTATTAACATAGTCAAGGCATCGTTAACTGGAGTTCCATCAGGCACTACATAAATATTGAGGCCCCCCCAGCTAAGCGCTGCCCTGTAACCGGGCGGCCCTATCTCCGTCACTATTATTGAGGAGACCCCCCCGGCATCCTTGGCTCTCCTCAACGCGTGAAGACCCCCCCTATGCATTGTGGCATTAATAGCCGGGTTGGGTTCCATTGATACCTCCTTAATGCCCGAGGGGGGGCTTACCTCGTATATTAGTATGTATTCCCCCCTCTCCAGCCGGTGACCACATTGTTGCTGGCCACGACCGCTATTTTTTGCATCATCGGAACCGATATCAGAAACCCTTAATAAGCATTTCGCGGCTTGGTAACACGGCGGCCGTGTATGGTTAGGATTGATCTCGGCTCGCTTAATGTGAGCAGGAGAAGGGATCCCCCCCAGGGCTTCTACGTAGCCATAATAGGAAAGGAGAGGGCGGCGATCATAATCGATGCCGTGGAGGAGCTTGGCCTCGACATAGAGAGTAGCGGGGACGTGATAATGATAAGAAGCAAGTCATGGGCCAAGCTGGCCAGCCTGATGTCACGGGCCAAGGCACGAGGCCTGAGAGTAATCAATGATTGAGGTGAAATGCTTAATAGGCGACATGCCGCAATGAGCAAGTGGAGTGCGGCGGCCTTAAGTGCAGCAAATCCGGCGAACACTTGGAATGCGCCAGGGTGGAGCATTGGGTCCATGACTTTGACCTACTGATAGACGCATTAATCAATAGAGGTAAACTGATGGTGCTTACCGTGGAGGGACCCATAATGAGATCCGGCATTTGCAGGTTCATCAGGCTTGAGATTCACGTGGAGCCAGGAGCAGACTCAGGGCATTAGTCAGAATAGATACGTATAAGGACGAGCCCATAATGCTGGAATACCCGGTCAAGTCGATCCCCCCGATGAATGGAGGAAGGCCGATCCATGTCAATTGGTGGATAAGTTAACCAAGGAAGCAAGAATAGACACAATCACTAAGACGATAGCGTACATCCTTAATGCAATCAACGTGGATCCAAGATTGCCGTGCAATTAGCAAGCGCCGAGACATCATGGATTTCCACTCCAACTATGCATTGCGTTCCGAACAATGAAGCTAAAATATAATAACTCAGGAGTGCTGAGTACTCAGGAGTGCTGAGCAGTGATCTTTGACATAAGACCTAAGGAGGACTTAAGGGAGCTGCTTTTCCGAGATGATGAGGCTAGGAAGCTGGCCAGGCTTATGGATGAGGGTATCTGGCTGTAGTATTGGGGGGGCCTAGAATGGTAGGAAAGACTAGCTTGATTAAGGCCACAGCCAAGGGATTCAGATCAATCTATGTCAACCTATGGGGAGCCAGGGGATTAAACGATCTCCTTGAACGAATGATAAGGGGGACTCCCAAGGGACTCTATGGGAAGGAAGATGCTCTCCGGCTTGGACTCAATCACGCTAAGCCCAATCCCGTCGATAACTATAAAGAACAAGAGCAAGATAATAAGCGATATACTAGAAGAACTTGGGAGCAGAGGAAAGGTGGTGATTATACTGGATGAAGTGCAAGAACTTAGATCCGTCACCAAACCACTTTGGGATCTCCTATCATATATATTTTACACGTTTCGGAATATTTCCTTCGTGTTCACCGGATCCATGACAGGCCTAATCAAGGTGATACTATCGCCGCCAAATGGCTCTCCCCTAGTCGGGAGAAAACCAGTCAAGCTTGAACTCAACCCATTCACTGAGATCCAGTCAAAAGAGTTCTTGAGACGCGGATTTAGCGAGGCAGGCATGTCAATCCCGAATAATATAGAAGAAGTGCTAGTCGAGTTGGATGGAATACCCGGCTGGCTCACTCTTTATGGCCATCTAAGGGTTAATCAAGGATTAGACCATTCCAGAGCGCTGGAGGAGACCAAAATAGAGGCATGCAAAGTTCTCAAGGAATCCTTTCTCCACTTTCTAGAGGATAAGAGAAACAAAGAGCTCTACCTAGAGGTAATAAGAAGGATGCCGGGCAGATGGAGCGAAATAAAGAGGGGGGGACTAGACGTGAGCGATGAGATTCTAAGCAACGCGTTGAGATCCCTTCAGGATTGGTTTTTCATAAAGAAGGTAAATGAGGTCTATGATTTACATGACAAGATTATGAGGTACTGCGCCATAAATGACCTACTTCGTTGAACTTTCGATTTCAAGAACAACTATTCATGAAATTAATGCACAGTCATTCAATCACCCATCAAGTTCTTCACGTACTCATGTGTCTTGACCAATTTCTTTCTAGTCTTCTCGTAGTTTCTAGACCCTTTCTTTTTTCTAGATAAAGACCTTTGCAATATCTTTATCCTCCTCTTCACTTTATCGAAAACTTTGGGGTTCCCTATCGCCACGCCGTCCGAGGTTTACGAGTTTCTCCACTCCTAGATCTATCCCAACCACCCTCCCAGTCTTCTCAAGGGGCTTCTTCTCCACCTCAGTCTGAAATATGGCGTGCCAACCAGTGGAGCTCTTCTTTATTATGACTCCCTTTACCTTGCCTTCCAACGGTCTGTGGAGGAGTACTTTTACCTCGCCTATCTTAGATAGAACGAGTCTATCTCCCTGAACTTTGAAACCTGACTGGTTGTAAGATGACCTTCATGGCCTTCTTATACCTCAGTTTCCTCACTCTCCTCCCTTTCTTCTTCAGTTTGTGAAGAGCGTTGACATTATACCAAAGCTGATTGTTCACCATTTGGAGGGCTTTGGAGTGGACCAGTTCCTTCCCTTCTATTTTCAAGTCCTTCAACATTGCCTGAGTTTCCCTGGGCGTCATCTTCCTACTCTCTTTCCTCGCATTGCTCACTGCATCTAGCAAGGCGTTGTATACTTTAGCTTCGATTTGCATTGTTTTGAGGAGTTTCTCCTCTACTTCCCTCGCTGGGTAAACTGTACTTGAACGAGAGTTGAATTACGTCGCTCTTTTCCCTTGGCCCTCCATGCTTTCTCAATGCCTCAAGCGTTGCTTGTCCGCTTTTTGGTAGCTATAAGAAGGTTTCTATGAGGGGGGCTATCCATCCCCCCCTCCCTGACGGAAGGGGACTTCCGCCCCCCCTTAACCCCCCAGAAAGTTAAATGGGAATTAAGCCATGATTACTGACCGCGCGGCCAACGCTAAGGACTCCACCGACTCATCTGACTTAACGGGCTTCAGCACCGTTATCCTTCCATCCTTCAGATCTATGAAGCCACCGCTCCTCAACCTCTCAACCACGTAGTCCGCAAATTGAGTACCAAGCCAATAATTCATGGTTCTATATACCTTGGAGTACCTCAGCTTCAAGTTGCCTCGCTTGGATGCCTCCTTTATTAAAAGCAATGCCAGCTTAGCGCTGGCCTGTGGGGACAGCATGAATTCCATAAATAAAACAATGCTTAAAATTGTTACTGTCGACTTAATGGTTTGATAATTGAAGGTTAAATCCATTCATTGAGGCTAGACGCCCCCCCAACGGCAGGCCTAGGTTGATGGAGAAGGATGCAGTCGGTTAAGGCGGCGAATCCCCCCCTTTTTAAATAGGCATTAAAGCACGTACGGCGGCTCCAGCTATGAGGAGGGGATGGCTGGCTCCCTCACCGCCTTAAAGGGGGGGCGAGGCTTGCTGTTCTTTATCAATGTTTATCTAGCATTTCCCTCAGCGTCTCGTGAATTGCTATCGCGCGTACCCCCGCGCCAGCTTGGATATGGATAATTTGACGTATTTGATCACGTCGCCGCTGAGCTTGGACAGTCTATCCACGACGTAGAGGGGGGGAAGAGGGTATCCCTCCCTCGTCGTCAATTCCCCAATTAGAGCAAGAACGGATGGATCTAAGGGCTCGGTTGCCTCCACGTACATGGGCAGTAGGTGGGGCTTGTATTGAACATAGAAGGACGAGAGATCACCGTCGGAAATGGGCACGGTGAGCATGACCCCCCCGGCGTACCCATCAGCTCGCCTGTTCTCCTCCATAGCCACGAACAACGGCATCCTCTCATCAACATCAAGCCCCCGAGTACCTATTCACCGTAACATCCTTCGAGTGAGCCAGCACGGCTGCCCCCTCTATTTCTGGCCGTGGATAACAATACAGACTTGGCCCTCAAGTACTCCCCCCCGCTATCCGTGTTGAGCCTCACCGTTCCATCCAGCAACACGACGCACTCACCCCCCCGAGAGGCGGAGAGCAGTTGAGCAGCCACGTCGAATTCCACCGCCCTCGCCTCCACCGACAGCTCGATCGATTTCCCCAACAGGAGGGGGGGCTTCAATACGGTAATCCTGGACTTACCCATGAATTCCATTCCAACGGCATTTATAATGCCTAACCTAGCGCCCGCGTACGTCACCTCGGCGAACCCGGAATCCACCGCTATGAGCACTCGACGCCGTTGGGAGGGGGGGCTTGAGGCGCCTGATCAACTTGCCTTCCAGCTCATGAATATACGCCCTATTCTCCAGCCCCGGCAGCTGAACCTCCACGAACTCGTATATACCCTCACGAATTGGTCAAGGATAGACGCGCCGCCTCACCTCCCTCAATATGGCGTGCAGTAGTCCCGAATCGATTAGGGATTCGCCGTCCACCACGCCGGCCTCCCTGAGCACTTGAAGCGTAGGCTGGGCAGATCAACTTCAACCAGGCTCTTCGACTTCAAAAGGGACTCCAACCCCCCCATCAATGTCACGGAGGCGCCGCGCCTTCTCTCCCCCCCGACTACAATGCCGACCAACTTATCGACGCAGTACTTAACCCGCTTGTCTCCAGCCTCCCTGACACGCGCGTTCATTAGCTCGGATAATTCGGCTAGCAATTCATCGAATAGGGCGGATAGGTAAATTGTGAGGGGAACACCATTCACTATCAATCTATCCCCCCCAACCCATTCAATGCACTTATCCTTGACGGTGCAGATTATTGACTTGAGGGGAACGCCGTCTATTATCAACGGCGCGGCGTCGCTGCCCCCCCTATTGATCACCGTGACCAGCCCAAGGCCTGGGTTCTTGCCGGTCATGTCTATGATCACATCATGGGGGGGTTCAGATGACTCCAGGCAGGGAACTCGCTTGCATATGGGGGGGTACCGCTTCGCAGTGATTATCGCCACATCAAGAGACATACTTCTTCTCTACCAACTTGGCCCTCCAGAGAACCTCCAGGTAATTAATTACCTGTTGGGACTCCATTCCCAGCGATCTGCCGGCCTCTATCTCATCGATGCCAACGTTGGGTCCCTTAAACGCTATGTACCTGACCAGGGGAAGCGGCGCGTTGAGCTTCACCGCTATTTCGCGCAGCTTGGCATCCACGTCGGCCTTGATCTTGATCAATCTATCCAACTGCTCTCCCCCCCGTCTTGATCCACCGGGCCTAGGTCTATTACTGGGGGCATGCATTACCGCCTTCGCCTCCAGCCACCGTGCAGCGTTGGAGTACCTCGCCAATACCTCCCTGGCCCTCTCAATGCCTGTAGCCAACGATCCACGTGCCTGTCTAACCTTGCTGCTTAAATCGGCATATATTCCATTTAATTGATCGACGACGCCCATCCTGGCCAGCTTGGCTAGGTCATCCATTATTCCATCCATATCTATGTCCTCCAGGGAGGGGGCCCAGTCCTCCGCTAGCTTGGAGAGGCGGCGAGCGGATTCCGCAAGCGATCTGTATTCGTTTAGCATAGATAATATGCTGGAGATGGACTTAGCGACCTCCAGGATTTTGGCGTACTCCTCCTTGGCATCCTCCATTATGGCCTCCAGGGACTTGCTTGCCGCGTCGAGCGACATACCGTTTAGTTTTTCAATAGAATCGGCCATTGTAGACGCAAGCTCATTATATTTGGAGCGAAGTATATCCATTATGCTGGGGGGGGAATCAAGGCCGCGTAGCGATCCAGCTCCGACTCAAGGGCATTGAGCAGCGACGCGCAGGATTCCAACGATGCCTTGGCCCTCCCCCCCAACTCATTGCTCAGCGATTCCCTAGCCTCATTCAATGCCTCCTCCACATCGTCCAACGCGAGCCGGAGCGAGGCGTATTTCTTCAATTCATCCTCGCCGGGTTTCACGACCGTGGCGAGCATTTTGCAATCATCAAGCATTCCCTGCGCCCTGCGAATCAATTCCCCCGGACCAGGCAGCTTAACCCGAACCCTCCAATCCCCAGCCTCCATAGTGACCTGCTCCTCTCCATACGATGAGATGATGCCATCCAATTCCTTACACATGGCGTCGATTCCAGCTTGAATGATTGCGAGGAGATGGGAAGCATCTTATCGCCCACCTGTATGAGGAGGCCCCCCCTCATCCTCATTAATTGAATTAAATCGCCCTCCCTGAATTCCCTCCATAATTGAACCGGCAGTATAGCCGCTATTATGGACTCCAACTCCCTCTGCGTCGCTTGCCTCCCCCCCGCCCTGCTCAGGTAATCCAGCACAACTCGCTCCACCAGCGAGATGCAGGCTTATCGCCGCACTTGAATGAGTCGGGGAGGTCCCTCGCATCGCCGCTTATCCACTGCTCAACTATCCTTCGAATCCCCCCCTCCCTCTTGCTCTCCCTGCGGCGCATGCCGATCGTATACCTCAACAGATCGCTCCGTAACTCCTCCTTGAATGAGTTAAGCCTATCGAGGAACGCCCGGGCTCGCTCCACGAACACCCTATACTCCGCGGGCGGATTGGGCTTGTCCATTAATGCCAGCCCCCCCATAACGGTTTGCCGCGCCTCATCCAACTTATCGGAGCCGATTGGAACCACCATGACGTGGCCATCAACTGGAAATACGTCCTTCCAGCGCAGCTTGGACAACGACTTCTTAATCAAGTCCTCCAAGTCCCTCGTCAAGAGAGAGGAGCTGGCCGCGATAAGTATCAATCCATCCACTGGCTTGATGGACTGCCCCATCCTCACTTCCCCCCCCTAAGCACCACCTCATCCATTACCCTCTCCGCGGCTGGGCCCCCCCACTCGATTCCTACGAATCCAAGCCTGGCATCCAGGGATTGCTCGCTCACATTTATTACCATGTTTCCCTGGGCGCCGAGTTGAGCGGAGCCGGAGATCAACCTAATCAAGTGCTTCAGCACAGCCGGCGCGCCCTCCTGGCTAATTCCCGCATTATCGGCTCCACGTCGCCCAGCCCAGTCGACCCCCTCTGCTTGAACATAGCGCGGTGTATGTCCTTCTTCAACTCATAGGCCTCACGTACTTGATGCCCAGCCTTCGAAGCTCCTCCTCCGCGGCGGTTGGGAGAACGGCGTGCAGCATCACCCGCTCCCCGGAGTAGCGGGTGTAATGGGAGCCGTACTCTATTGATAGGTCCCTTAAATCCTTGAATGCTATGGGAAGCAAGCCAAACAGCATCCGTACTCCATTTAGCCCAGCAACAGCCTTGGAGTCGCTTGGATCGATCTCGGCCACCAATACCTCCTCCGCTATACCGCTCACAGCCAATGCCTGGGGGGGAGAGACTCCCAATGCATCGATAGAAACGGGGGGGATCCCGCTCAATATAAGGGGGGGAGATAGGTCCACGTACGTCTCCAGCAATTCTCGGAGTAGGTCCGAGTCCATCCATTTCAGTTCATCCAACGCAAATGACGCCAGGACATCCGCCGTCAATTGGCGGCCGGACTCAACGACTCTGTCCAGCAACTTGGCGGTGAGCTTAATCATGTTCCTCGGCGTTACCGTGCCCCCCCTCCCCGCTGGCCGCTGCTAGGTAGAGGAAGGAGAGGGCCTCCCTGGTGAGAGGCCATAAATCGCCTCCCCCCCGCCGCTGTCTTGAGGTCGTTGAATGATCGTGTTGAGTAGGCCGCCAATCTATTGGATATTATGGCCTCGTAGAGCCAATACGGGAACCTCTCGTCTATTATGATCTCCCTATACACCCTTCCCTTGGTTATATCGAAGAGGTCCGGCACATTGCTCTTGAGGATGTTATAGTAGAGGTGTGGAGTGAAGGCGGCTATAACCATTACCCCCCCGATAGATCCGCCGCATCTATGCCCAGCTGGTGCGCGTAGTTGCGGGGCTCGAGCAGCGCCCGCATTATGGTGCTCATGTTTACTATCAACTTCTTCACGTCGTCGTTGATGCCGCCGCTTATTGAGACCAGCCTCGTCAATTCATCGGCTTCATCCAGCATCACCACCAAGTGCTTGCTTCCACGCTTTGCGTCGAGTATCTTGCCCATTATGTTGAAGTCGAGGCCTATGCTCAAGCTGAGCCTCACCACCTTGATCCCCCCCCGTCCTTCTATCAATTCCTGCGACGCATCCAATAACTCAGTCTTTCCCCCCCAGCCGTAGGGGCCTATTATCACGGCCAATATGTTGTCCTGTCCCTGCAGGAAGGCGGAGAGCACCTTCTCCACCTCCCCCCCGAGCTCCCTCTCCATGCCCACCGCGGAGTACCTCCGCTTTATTGAGGGCAATCCACTTGGGTTGAGGGGGGGCCTATCCACAAATCCAAACGCGGAGTAGCTCATTATCGAGCAATTCTTGCCTGTTGAGTTAATTAAGTAAACATTTAAAATCGAGACGAGGGGGGGGAACGGCATGGATATCGGGATACTCAGGGCATACGACTTGGATTGGACCCCCCCGAGGAGGTAAGGGATCTGGAGGACGCAATAAGGAGTCGAGGCCATTCCCCCCCGAAGAGGGTTTACGTGGACCTCCTAAGGATCGACTTGGGGGGGAAAGGCATCAAGATACGACAGCAAATAGGCCATCACTTGGACGACGACGTGACCGGGCTTCCCGGCGCCGTGTTGAGACACATGGGAACGATAAGGGACTTCGAGCAGTTCCACTACAGGATATGGGCGGCCAAGGCAATGGAGCGCGCCGGCACAGTCATCAGCAACCCCCCCGTCGATGCCTGGGTCACCGCCGGCGATAAGTTCGCAACCGGCTTGGAGTTGGCGAGGCAAGGCCTCCCAGTCCCCCCCACCACCGTGACGGAGAACATAATAACCGCCTACTGGGCCGCCAAGGAGTTGGGGGGGCCCATGGTGGTTAAGCCCCTCAGGAGCGCAATGGGGTACGGCGTTGCGAAGATCGATGATGCAGATGAGGCCATGCATTTCTTCAGCTTCCTAACCAACATAAGCAAGCCAATACTGATCCAGAAATACATGGAGAAGGCAGGGGGGGGAGGTGATTACAGGGTGGTGGTGGTGAATGGTCAGGCCATAGGAGCCGAGTTCAGGAGGGGGGGAACCGGGTGGAAGAGCAACGTGGCGCAGGGAGCCACTCCCCTCCCAGCGAGGCTTGGCAGCGACGCGCTGGAGCTGGCGGTGAAGGCAACGGAGGCGCTGGGGGGGCTCGATTATGCCGGGGGGGTTGACTTAATGGAGACTCGGGAGGGTTCATGATACTCGAGGTGAACCCGACGATGGCGTGGGCAGGATTCAAGAGGGCCACTGGCATTAACCCGGCCGGTCACATAGTGGATAACTTAATAAGAAAGATAAAGCGGTGAACTTCAGTTGCCATCCACCGTGAATATGGAGGCATCCAGCGATTCGGCGGCTAACTCATCCATTGATTTAAACGGTCTCCTAAGCAACACCTTGTTCACCCTATCCCTCGTGAAGCCGGGAAGCATTGAGAGCAGCTTGCTGGACGCCTCGTTTATGTTGATTGGAATGGAGATGCCTACAACGCTCCTGGGCCCGTGATCCACCACCACGACGTCCACCCAATCGCCGAGCCTAAGCCTTGGGGGGGATAAATATCAACAAGGGGGGGTACGAGCCCACCTGCCTCGCGTAAACGCCGCCCGGCGCCTGGGCCTCCACGTAGGCCTCCCTCAGAATGATTCCCCTTGGAACTACGCGCCTTATCATTTCCAGGTCAAATCTAGTCCTGACCCAGTTCTTCAACGATAGGAAGTACCTCTTGTGCTTCTCCAGCATTGACCTAATGGATCCCCGCTTGCCCCCCCATAGGGGGGTTGGCTCCAGGACCAGAACCTGACGTAGATTCACCCTCCTAACCAACACGTTTGACTCCAACACCTTGCTCAGGAACTCCCTGTTGAGCATGTACGTTTCCTTGGTTTCCCCGGGCAGGCCGGCCACAAAGTTGATTCCAGGAAGCAAGTGAGGCAGGCCATTATGGCCGAGGACCCTCCCCCCCACCTCATCCACGAGCTTCATAGCGGCCAAGGCCTCGTCCGGCTGCGTCTTCAAATTATTCAGCTTAATCACCTTGGGATCAGCGCTCTCAATCCCCCCCATGGCCGCCACATCCCCCCCGGCGTGTGGTGCCTAATTATTGCCTTCAAGGCGCCCTGCTCTCCTCCGGCCAATTATATATCGTGCCTGGATTCACGTTATCTATGTGAAGCACCCGTAGGCCCGGCGCCGCCGCCCTTATGCCTCTAAACAACCGCTCCACCGCGTCGGGGTCTGGGCGGGGGAAATCCAACCGTCCCGTGTCCCTTGCCTTATATGAAAGTATATCTGCCTGCCTCCCCCCCACCCTGAAGTGCCTAACGCCGGCGACGTGGAGGGCCGCCACCTCGCGCGCAATTGCCTCCTCATCCCTGTACTCAACGCCGCCGTACCTGACAGTGGCGCAGAAACTGCATCCGCCGCTGACGTATCTTGGGCATGACCTGTAGGTCTCCAGTTCAACTATTAAATTGCGGCCGTGATTTGGGTGCTGAACCGCTATCCTGGCCCCCCTCACCGCGAACTCATTGATGGCAGCATACGATGAGTGAACCATAGCTGGGCTAACCCCCTCCAGCGAGAACCTCCTCGACGCTATCTCGTGAACCACTAGATCCAGGTCCCCGCTAACCACCAAGTCGTAATACTTGGAGAAGAAGGATCTGGGCACCGCTATGGATCCACCGCCGGCCCCCCCAAATCCAAACCGGGCCACGGGGCCTCCAAGTACCTTGGGAACCCCCCCAGGCCGCCCACTCGAATCAACTCCCTCAACGTTATGGGCTCCCCCCCGCCCAAGTATTTCCCCCCCGGAGTGACTATCCCAGCCATCACCACCAACAACTTGGAGCCGCTTACCAGATCGGCGAAGGCATTCCAATCCCGACGAGCCTCGTCCACGGTAATGTATCTGACATCTATTGATGGATCCACCGACCAGATGGCGCCCGCGACGTACCTGGCATACACGTCGAGGTACGGGGGGGGAACCCCCCCCAGGCCGGCGGGCTCATCATCATACCCATCCAATAATACTACCCTATCCACCGATGCCCGGGGGGGCAGCGCTAAGACTTAAATCTTGCTCCTGCACGCGAACTTGGATGAGGAAGTGATTATAAGGAGGTGAGCTGAAGCCGAACTCGTGATGATGAGGCATTTGGTTGATGCGATGATATGCGCTGGAATTGCTGACCAAGCTAATGCCGACCCCCCCCTTGAGCGGTGGTTGCCGTTTTGCTTTGTCACGTAGCTATGGCGGCTTGCCTAATGCTCCTCAACACGGATCTAAATATGTCCCGGGAGCGGTTGGAGACGACCAACGTGACGACCAAGTAGACCAGCGTCGTTAACAGGAACGCGGCAAGTATCTCGACTATCGTTATGTAAACATCGTGGACCAGCTTGAATCTTACATGCTGCGCCGCAATGTACACCAACGCAGCCGACGCGAGCGTTGGCGCCACGTAGTCCCGCAGTAAGTGGTGGAGCGGGAGCTCCACTTGCATCTTGCGTATCCTCATTGTCCTCAGCGTGAATGATGTGGAGAACGCTATTATATTGGAGATCGAGAATGCCATCACTATCGCGAAGCAGGTGCTTTATCAAGAAGTAAATGGGGGATCGCAAGCACTATGTAGAGGGACGCCCTAACCAAGTGCAATAGCTTCGAGAATCCTATATGGGTCCCCCCCCAGTATGTGCCGATGCCCACCTCGCCCTTGAAGTCCGACTTATCCACGCCGCTGATCAGGTTATCAGTGAAGGTATTCACCAATGACACGGTATTCGACACTAGGAAGAAGAGGATTGGAAGGTAGAGGGGGACCTATTAAGTCCAAGTCATTAGGCCGCAGCAAGTCTATTATCAAGGGCTCGAAGCTCGCCACCGTCAACACTATGGACGTGTTTATGAAGAGGGAGAGCAGCATGTCCCTGTAGACAACCTCCAGCCTGCCCCCCCGCTCTAGCAGTTCCCCCCCGTACATTATGCTGGGTATCACGTTGGGCATGCTGAATAGCCTACCTATTGCGCGGAGGACGTTCCAGACCCCCCCCAAGTCGATCAAGGACCCAAGCAATCCTATGACCTCGGTGCTGAGGGATGAGATCGTATCCGCTATGGAGCTCATCATGGAAACCCACGACGCGCCTGCGGACCACTTGAGCAACCGCTTGAAATCCATTGATGGCTTGTGAAATCTAATGGTAATGGCAAGGGAGTAGGAGGCTGAAGAGAGAACTATCAAGAAGGTGCTCCAGAGCACGGCGTATACTGACCAATCCAGTAACATTATGAGGGGGATCACCAACAGCTTAGCGGCTGATGAGACTAGGCTGGACGCCACGTAGGCCTGCCTGTTCTTTACGAGGAGCACGGAGCCCGTTACTGATTGAACGTAGCTGGTGAGGGCCGTCAGCAACGTGATGGTCAATAGCAGGTATGCATACTCGCCTGACTCTCCCCATAGGGGGGGAATCAGGTAGGCCACGGACATGGCCGCGCTCACTACATAGAAAACGCCCACCAATTTCATAATTGCCACCACGTTGATCGATCCATCCTTGGCCACCGCCCTGGACGCGTGAATGATGGGATAGTCACGGGAAGCGAGGAGAAGGCAACGGCCGAGTTAACTATGTTGAGGAGCCCCAAGTAGTCCAGCGTCAATTTCCTGGTTATCGCTATGTTATAGACGGCGCCGCTGAGCAGCGAAAGCACGGTGGCCATGAAGCCCACGGCCCTGGGGGGGCTTAGCCTCATTAAGGCGCGAGGCATTCACTCGTTTTAAGCCTTTTCATAGTCATGATAGCCGCATGTAAAGAAGCGGATTTTCCCCCCCTATGCGCTAGAAATCCTTATAATATATTGAATTGAGGCGATTTTATGTTATCCATATCGGGCGAATTGGCGAGGAGGATAATTGAGGAGGCCGATGCACGCGGCTGGATCCCCCCCAGCAGTACCTATCCATCCTATTAAGCAAGGCCAGTCCACAGAGAAGGCTGGACCTGCTTCCGCTCAAGTATAAGGCCGAGATAGCCGTGGCCGTCGCCAGGGCTGCCCTAGAGACGTTCAAGAAGGCCGCGGTGGTTTGGAGCGCTGGGAAGGATAGCACTGTGGTGCTCCACGCCGCCCTAAAGGCTAGGGAGGCGACTGGAAGGGATTTTGACGTGGTTTTCATTGATCACTTCATGCATTTCGAGGAGACGCTGAAGTTCATCGAGGACGTGGAGAGGCAGTGGGGGGGCTTGAAGGTTATATTCAAGGGGGGGAACGAGCGGTTGAGGGGGGGGTATAAGTATGGGGGGGATGAGGTTAAGGTTGATGAGTTGGATCCGAGGGATAGGGAGGAGTTGTTGAAGATAGGGTACACGGCGCCCAGCTTCAAGTACGCGTTGAACAACGTGGCCGCCAATCACTTGTTGAAGACGGTGCCCATGAATGAGTTCATCAGGGATGGCGGGTATGAGGGCGTGTTCGTGGGGGGGATTAGGTGGGATGAGAACCCGGCCAGGGCTGGTGAGGTTTTCTTCAGCAGGAGGCAGGAGCCTCTTCACGTGAGGGTTCACCCAATCCTTCCATTCACTGAGAGGGACGTGTGGAATTACACGCTTGAGAATAAACTGCCCATAAACCCGCTCTATTATAGGGGGGGTTTTAGGAGCATTGATGATAAGTACGAGTCCAAGCCAACAGGGGGGGATAAGCCGGCCTGGGAGCAGGACTTGGAGGGGACGCCTGAGCGCGTGGGGAGGGCCCAGGATAAGGAGGGCATAATGGAGCTCCTCCGGAGATACGGATACATGTAAGGTTCCACGCGTTCCGCTGAGTTTCAACGGTGTACCTTAATAAGAAATGCGGAGGGGGGGATTAGATGAATGAAGAGGCCCAACATAATTCTATTAATAATAGATACGCTGAGGGAGGACCACGGCAAGGGATTGGAGGCACTGGAGCAATTTGGTTTCGTCAAGTATGAGAATGCCATAGCCCCCCCGCTCCATGGACCTTGCCGAGCCACGCGTCGATTTTCACAGGCCTTTACCCGTCAATGCATGGAATACATGAATCGTATGGGGTCTACGTGGGCGAGAAGATGGCAGAGCTATCCTCGGCTAAAATGGAGGGACTACGACTGGGATTGCTGGGAGAGTTGGGGGACTATGGCTATGATACATATATAATCACCGCCAACCCATTCATAACTCCACTGCACGGCTTTCGCGGAACTAAGTCAATCCATTTACGCGGCTTCCTCTACTCCCTGGATAATGCCTATCTCAATGACTTGTTGAGGCTGTACAAGAACCACTTGAGGCTGGCCAGGGAGTTGATGAGGAGGGGGGCCAAGCGTGGCTGTCAATTAAGGGCGCGTACTACTTCGCAAGGAGCAAGATAGACCAGGCGCTGGTGAGGGCTGGAATTTACGAGAGACCGATACTGGAGAAGGGATCTAATCTAATACTGGAGATATTAGACGATGCGTTGAGGGGGGGAGGGAGGAGGACCGGGATTGATCTGCGGAAGGACGAGGGCAGCTTCTTCCTGTTCATAAACATGATGGAGGCGCATGCTCCTACGTGGCGGGTGACATAGATGACTCCCTATCCGTGAACGCCTATCTAGAGGCAGTGTTTAAGGGAGAGGCACCAAGAGAGGCCGTGAACATATGGAGGAAAAGGTATCCGATTCACTCTGCCTATGCCGTGAGTCGCGCCTTGGATATAGTCAGGAAACTTAGCCTTGTGATCGATGATTCCCTCTTCATAGTCACCTCGGACCACGGGGGGGAACTGCTTGGGGGGGATGGCGGCTTCAGCCACGGTTACTTCTTAGAGGATGGGGGGGTGTTAAGGGTTCCCCTCTACATAAGGTGGCCACGCGGCATGACGGCGTTGAAACAGGAGGGGGGGCAATTAATCAGTTTGACCCAGGTTCCATCATTGATTAGGGGCGTCGTAGATGGGTCGACCCCCGTGATCGGGAGGAGGATCGCCATGGCGGAGAGCTTCGGATCTAACTTCAACTATTCGGGACGCATATCGGTAACCGAGGAGGAGGTGAAGAGGGTATTCTCGCATAGAGTCAAGGTTTACTTGCAGGGAGGGAAGTGGTTCGTATACAATGAGGGGGGGACAGATTCCATAGAGAAGGTGGAGGGAATGGGCATGGATGAGGCTAAGGCCACGGCCAAGAACTTATTGCAATGGTGAAGCATTCATCCAGTTCTGCCTGAGCAGCCCCCATCAATTTTACCAGTGATAGATGCAGCTGATCTCATACATGGATCGATTCCATGATTAAATTTTTAAATCGCTATTGAGCCCTCTCTCAATGATCTTGGTAACATATATGCCTTTTTATAGGATACATGAGGTATTGGAGTACTTCCAGAAGAACGTGGAGGCCATAAAACCAAGTTCAGCCATTGTCTACGTCGATAATGTATTTCACGATAGGCAAAAAGAGATGCTACGGAATATAATTCCAGGCAATATGGATGTGAGGGTTGGGAATTGGCGCAGCAGGAGCGGGACGTGGTTCACCATGCTGAGGGACCTGCAGGGAGCCGGCGATGTGGCGATAATGGATAGCGATAACGTGATTGATCCCATGTTTTCAGCTGTTCATCCGCTCATGAACTATGATATGTATACCATATTGGATAGAGAGGCGTGGGGGGCAGGGGTGCTCCGAATACCATGATGAGGAGCCACAAGTTGGGGGGGGAGTTAAACGTTAACGGCACTACAATAACGGTGTTTGGATACAGGATCTATGAACCTAACCTAATGAGGAAGGGGACTGTCCTCTTTATAGGGCCCAAGCAAGTAGTTGTTTATAGGAAGTTGCCTTCATTGGATGTAATAAATAAGGTGGAGGAGGCGTTTCTCGATGTTCCGCCGGAGCTCCGTCCATTCATAAATGACGAGGGCGTATTGGGGATACTGGCCTACTTGAGCGGCATCAAGGTAACTCCATGGATAGTACTCAGCAATCACATGCATCACGGATCAGAGCATCCAGCGTCTAGGACCAGAAAGGCAATAGTTGCCAGTGCCCAGTTGAAGTTTGCTAAGTCCCTTCAGAAGAGGTTCAAAATGAAGGAGTTCACCCTATATAGAACAAAGTATTTCTTGTCGCTCATCAAGGATATTTGGTACCTATATTGATCCTCACTCCCGGGATGGAGCCGATCCTCCGCTAGAGCCGATCACAAGCACTGGATTCCATTAACGAACAGCATCACTATAAATACAATTGAAGGCGTGAATTCGAGCGATAGCCGCATTATGTTGCTTTTTCCTTGGTCTTTCTGTGATTGCGTTCACCGCATGGTCATACTTATTTTCAATTAAATAAAAACCATTCCATGAAGGGCCATTCCTTTCCCGGCGGAAGAAGACCTCCACTCTCCACTAAATTAAATTAGGGCTTAACCAAGCGAGCCCTCAATGGATGCAGTATTAAGCGCAGCGTTTTTCCCAGCTCCGTGTGGAGGCAGTGCATCTGGGTTCAGAGGCTGGCATGTTTACGCAGCTGCTGGATTGTCAAAGCAGGGATTCCGCTCCATAGCAATGAACCCAGTAAGCTGTGGATCTGTATCGCTGGACGTAGTTGATGGAGTGCCTGTGTTGGGCATTCCCATAGACGTTGGACGGAGCTGGCCTCTCAGGGTAATTAATGGAGCAATAAAGGGACTGCTTGGTTATGATATGGAGTTGAGCGGGTTATCGCTCCATTACGGGGAGGTCCTACGTGATCTATCGGAGGGAGCCGTGCTTTACCTACACGGGTATCACAGGAGAAGCGAGGCTTGGTTGGCTTTGCGGAAGCTGTCACCATCCATGAACGGGGGGAAACGAAGCTTATCCTTCAAAACCACGCATCCCCCCCCTCCCCACGGCTTGCGCAATGGGAATCCAATCCGTAAGTCAATATGGTATGTTAGAGAGGACGAATTACGGAGGCTACGGGCCTTCTTCTTTGCGTTGACTGAGGCCGAGAAGAGGTACTTGGAGGGATTGGGAGCGGAATTCGTTAAGGTTAGGCCTATGGCAGTTAACTTCGACTCCCTGATACCAGCAAGTGAAGAGCGAAAAACAATTATCAAGAGAGAGCTGGGATTGGATGAAGATTCCATATACGTGGTAATGTACGGAGGCGGGCTGGAGAAGGGAGTGCACTACGCTCCATTAATACACGGCGAGCTTCAAAGACGGTTCAAGTCAAGGCTAATAGTGACGGGCATACCTGATCACCAGGAGGGAATATGGAGGTGGCTGGAATCGCATGGGGGGGTTACGGCATTCCTAAAATCAAGGCTATCCCACTCCGATTACCTGAAACTAGTGTCAGCATCTAGCGCATTCATAATGCCGGCTAGGAGCAGCATCATATACGGCGGAATAACTGTTTCCGTGATGGAGGCATTAGCGATGGGCATTCCAGTAGTGTCTCCAACCCTAATTCACTTCCCCCCCGATCTTCATAGAATGAAGGAGGTGGGCGTCGCCACTCGTTTCGTAGATGAGCCAAGGGATTTACTGGACTTCTTGGACGAGGTAGTATGGGTATTGGAGAACAGGGACAGCTTCAATCCAAGTAGAATACATGAATTGGGGCAGCTCTATTACTCCTGGGAGGCCTTTTCAAGGGACTTCAGCGAGGCGGTGACAAGCCTGAGCTAAAGATAGCTGACTCCCCCCCTACCCCCCCGGAAGCAGCGATTACCTCTTCTTTTTTTATCAATTCATGCTTCAGTAGAGGCAATCAAAAGAATGCGCTGACCAACTTTAGAAAACCAAGAAGCACAACAATAAGGAATACAGGCCTGAAACGCTGCTTCATATGTACCTCAACATGTTTTTAAAGCGGCACGGAATGATTTTGGCGATCACCGCATGCGGGATTGCAATAACATGGATGTGCTGTTCTCTCCGTGGAGGTATGATTACATAAAGAGCGCCGTGAGGAAGGAGCTTGGATGCTTCATTTGTTCTTATGTTAAGGATGATAAGGACGACGATAATCTAGTGGTGTTCAGGGGCAGGAAGTGCGTTGTATTGATGAATAAGTATCCATATAATAGGGGGCACGTGATGATTGCCCCCCCGTACAGGCATGTCCCCCCCTCGCTGGAGGATTTGAGCGATGATGAATTGATGGACTGCTCCAACCTAATTCTGGCCCTTATTAAGGCGGAGGAGGAGATATTATCTCCGGATGATTTCAACGTGGGCATAAACGTGGGGGGGAGAGCCGCTGGGGGGGCTGGGTTGGAGGAGCACATGCACGTGCACGTCATACCCAGGTGGATTGGGGGGGACGCAGGCGCCATTCCGTCCAGTTACGGCTTCAGCGATGTGGAGAGGGATATGAGGGAGATAATGCTTAAACTGAGGAGCAGGCTGGGGGGGCTTGGTCTACCGTGATAGTGACGGCGAAGAAATTCATACCCATTGAAACCAAGCTACAGGAGGTGAGGCAACCGGTTATGGAGGCGGGGGGGAAGTTAATCGATAGAATCGGGGGGGAGGTGATAGACTCCCTGATAAACGATGTAGAGAAGAAGGGCAATGTGATTAACTTGGGAATATCCGTGTCGCCCCCCCTGAGCATAGGTAGCATTGATGGATTATTGGTGGTCGTCTGGGCGATGCTTCAATGATTCGCAAGATCTGCGCGAGCAACTTCAAGGCGATAGGCGAGAAGTGCATTGAGGTGGGACGAGGATTGAATTTGGTGGTGGGCCCCCCCGGCCTCGGGCAAGAGCAGCCTCATGGAGTCCCTGGCGTTCCTTATGCAGAGCAAGGGAGAGGATTGGCTGATCACTGAGGGAAATTTCCTGGTAATACATGATTTACGGGACGTGATAAACGGGATGGATGGGTCGAAGATCATGGGCATTGGAATCGGGGGGGTCGATGTGGATGACTTCATGAGAAGTTTCCTCGAACCAAGCGGGGGGGTGATGGCTAGGACCATAGAGTATGAGTATAAGTACAGGCACTCAGATGGGTGGGTTTCGCAGACTGTGAAAATAGATGGGGGGGAGGAGATCACATTCGAAAAGGATGGGGGGGATGGCGGCATGATGACCAGGCCAAGGCCCCTAAGGCTATGCACTCCGCCGGCCTACGTAATGCACGAGGATGCATTGATGCCGTGCGAGAATTCAAGCGAGGTGGGGGGGAGGGCTCAAGCTGCTTTATTCGCGTTAAGGCAATCCCTGCGGGATCGCTTCTTCTTCCTGGGCGAGAACAGGGTGGCTTGGTGGAAGAGAACCTTCGAGACCACGGTGGACTTACCAACTCATTCTGTGGGGGGGGAGACGGACAGTACACGGTTCATTTTCTATCCATGATACTGACCAAGCCAGAGTACTCGGAGGGGGGGGCTCAAGCCATTAAGGCCATGCTATCCAGGCTTGGGGGGGTGGATGACGTGACGGCCGGATTTGTGGAGCCCAATAGGGTGTCGGGCTACTTATCCATGAAGGGACGATGGGGGGGCCCCCTCTACCACGCGGGGGGGCTAGCCATTAGGTCGCTGCTCCCACTGCTGGTCCAATTGGCTATATCGCCCAGAGGATCCACAGTGGTCGTGGATGGGGGGGTCGATATTGGGTTGAACGAGGAATGGCTGGAAATGATAATTGACATTCTATTGAGGGCAAGCAAGGATATACAGATAATAGCTACGTCCAGGTACGCCCCCCCAAAGAGTAGCGGGGGGGTGAATTTGGTGACTTTATGATGGACGCCGATTACGCCTCCAGGAACATGCCTAGTTAAGTGGCATGCCTATTCGAGGAACCGCCGCGCGCCTTATACATCAATTT
>BBBF01000015.1 GCA_001315925.1 Thermocladium modestius JCM 10088
AAGGCGGGGGGAGGAGACCAGTCGGCTTGTCTGCCGGTTTTTACTTCTGCCTTTATTTTTCAATTGTTATTTCCACTATGGATAGGAGGTCTAGTTATGCTTATAAATATAGTTTCTACAACCCAGTTATGTCAGCTGTGGGTTCCATTGTGGCGGTGGTGTTTCTCTTGGCCATAGGATTGTTAACTGATGGCGTGGTACTCCTTTTAAGGAGGATCTTCGGGAAAAGGAAGGAAAGTCCGGTTAAGACCATGAGATTCGAGGCGGGGTAACATACCTGTGGGCGAAGCCAAGAGCATGTTGCCGATGCAATACATTGGATTTTTGATAATGTTTCTATCGGTGGAGCCAGTAATAGGATTGTTGTTGACGTTATCATTTTACCCCGCTCTACCATTAATGTATTTCCTAGCCGTGTCGTTGATAACGATGTTGCCCGCCATATACGTTGCTTACCGGGATGCCACCGAGCTAGCTTATTCCCCACAGATTAAAAAAGCGGCGAGGAAGTGATTAACTATGACTAGTAGCGAATTAGTACCAAAGATAAAGATATCGCTGACCGGCCAAGAGATTCCTCTGCTTCCGGAGAAGATAAGCAGGTGGGGGGGCATAAAGTATTCCATATGGCCCACCCACTTGGTCACCGCTTGCTGCGGGGGGGTCGAGTTCGCCCAGACATCTGCTCCGGGCTATGATGCAGAGAGGTGGGGGGGATTCCTTCCATTTCTAGGGCCACGGCAGACCAATGCTATAGTAATAGAGGGCACGTTATCCTTGAAAATGGCCAAGATAGCAAGGGTGGTTTATGATCAAATGCCCAGCCCCCCCAAGTTCGTGATAGCAATGGGTGCATGCGCAATGGAGGGCGGCGTGTTCTGGAACTCCTATCACGTGGCAAAGGCGGAGGATGTATTGCCCATAGATGCATATGTCATGGGTTGTCCACCAACCCTGAGGCAGTTATAAGGGCGATAAGGATGGTGCAGGACAAGATAGAGAAGGGAAAGATGACTCCATCCATAGCTCCCAATAAATACGATTCCACGACGCTGCCCAAATCACCAAAGCCCCCCCAAAACCCGCCCTCACCGCCTCATAGAAGGGAGGAGGTTAAGGACATAAATACGTGCAAGCCAGCAGCTAATCTGCAATGGCCTCAGGGAAACGAGTTATCCTCCAAGCTAAAGGATGCTGGCATTAACGCGGTACTGCAGGGAATGAATAGGTTATGTGCCACCACCGATGCCAATAATATAGCGAATGCTGTGGAGTCCGCATTTAAATTGGGATTCGATCACGTTAAGTCGATCAATATCATCGACTTACCTCTTAAGGGAGTTTTTAGGGTGGAGTATGTCTTGGGCTCCTATGAGAAAGGAATGGAGGCGGTCCTTCTAACTATAAACGCGGAGGTCCCGCGGGATAATCAAGGTGCCTAGCATAATATCCATCTATCCAGGCGCGGATTACCAGGAACGGGAAATGCATGAATTGTTTGGGGGGGTGTGGTTTGAGGGAATCCCTGGATGGGCCGCAACTTCATGCTGAGCCCCCCCGACACGCCGATAAAGTACCCGCTCAGGAAGGAACATGAAATACCCTCCCTTGGGAGAGTCATAGTGGAGAGGTGATAAGGATGGAGGAGAAGGAAGTGGCGATAGATGTGAATGCACAGGTTCCTCAAGAGGTCTCATCCCTTTTCCTGCCTGTGCCCAAGGAGGCCGTGGAGGAGGCCTATAGGAATGACGAATACTTGGTGTTAATAGGGCCGGCTCATCCCGGCTCCGGCCACATGAGGATAATATTAAGGTTGAAGGGAGACTACATAGTGGATGCCATTCCGGATCCAGGTTTCGTGCATAGGGCGGTCGAGAAACTAGCCGAGACTAGACTCTACATACACGCCATACCGCTAATAGAGAGACCAACAATAGCGGAGTCCGCCATAATGGACATAGGATATGTGAGATTGATAGAGAAGATGATGGACCTAGACGTGCCTCCACGCGCTTTGTACATAAGAACCATATTGGCCGAGCTCAGCAGGATAGCGGATCACTTCTATGATGCGGGAATATTAGCGGTGTTCCTTGGTCAATCTACCGGCTACATGTGGGCCTTTGGTTTAAGGGAGCTCATAATAGAGGCGTTCGCCAGGATAACTGGGGGGGCCAGGACCACGCTTTCATGGATAATACCGGGCGGCGTGAGGCGGGACGTGGATCAGGACATGTTGAAGTACATATATGATTCCACGTTCTACATAGAGAAGAAAATGGATGAGTTCGGCAGGATATTTGTGAAGAATCCAGCCACCATAGCTAGGATGAAGGATGTTGGGATATTGAGCAGGGATGAGGCAATAAAGTTCGGGGCAGTTGGGCCATTCTTGAGGGCCAGCGGGGGGGTCGAATATGATATTAGGAAGGCAGAGCCATATGAGATATACGAGAAACTGGACTTCGATATACCGGTATCGGATGAGGGCGACTCGTATGCGAGGTTCTTGGTGAGGGTGGAAGAGATAAGGCAAAGCCTGAAGATGATAAGGCAAGCCGTAAAGGACATACCGGAGGGCCCCGTTATAGGAAGTAAGTTGCTGGCCAGGGTTCCTCCTAAGGAGCGAGAGAAGGTCGGCAAGGATATAAGGAATTACTTCTTCAGGACATTGGTGGGGGGGTTGGTGGTGCCGGAGGGCGAGTACACTACGCTCACCGAGGCTGCCAGGGGTACCCTGCTATACACATTGGTAAGCGATGGTAAGTCTAACATGCCCTATAGGTTAAGGATGGTGACTCCATCATGGTACAACTTAAGGCCATTCATGGAAGCGTTGAAGGGGCACAGGTTGATGGACTTGCCAGCAATATACGGCAGCTTCGGCTACTTCCCGCCAGAGGCCGATAGATGAGGGGGCTTGGCCGGCATTAAGTCAATGGCCGCCATCTTGGATTTCACCCACTCACCTATTAATGCGTTAAATCGTACCGGCTATTTTTCATTTTCTTCGATTCATGCGTTAAATCATTGCATGTACGTGTATAATCGAGAGGTGGATTCCTAGTGATTAATTCATTGAAGGAGTTGGAGATGAGGGTTCAATCGATTCACGGCTTCAGCAGGCCAAAACTGAGATTGGAGCAATACGTCACTCCGGCCAAGCTGATTGCATCGATAGTATGGCTATCGTTCATAAGGGGGGGGAGTTGGGCAGGGTGGTCGATATAGGATGCGGTCCGGGTGGTTTTGCCATAGCCTCATCATTGCTGGGATCTCGCTCGATTTGCATAGACGTGGATCTAGATGCAGTTGGGGGGGACTGCGTGGATAATTCCATGGGGGGGCTTGATGTGGATGCGGCAGTCATGGATGCATTATTGCCGGCGATCAGGGATGGGTTTAACGCTACTTGCTTCACTAATCCCCCATTCGGCATTTGGAGCAGGCGGGGAATCGATGTGGAGATGGTCAAGTCATCAATGTCATTTTGCGGCATAATATATTCCATTCATAAGTCAAGCGCGGCGGCCGCGGTAATCAAGAAGACTGGAGGTACTATAGTGGACACCTCCACGCTGCTCATTCCCCCCCACGTATATTCACATCACCGCCGAATTAAGTATTCAGTCGAGGTCGTCGTCATAAGGTCGACTAAGCCCAAAGACCAAGATGCTTAAAAACTGATCATTATGGATTTCTGCAATGATAGTCGCATTGGCGGCCGTGATGGCTATAACGGTGATCCTTTGGCTGCCAACTCTCCTGTTGACCATTAATGAAATGATCTATTATTCGGCTTACTTACACCGGAGACGAGAAGGGGAGCACGTTAATGAAAACCCACTCGGTAGATTATCGGTGATAGTTCCCGTGAAGGGGGGAGCCGCTTAGCTTGGTGTCTAGATTGATTGCGTCGTTGGAGAAGGTGGAATGGGACAAGGATGATATGGAGTTACTCATGGTTAGCGATGATGAGGAAGATGAATTCGCCGAGCTGGAAAGGCACGTCGCCTCCATGAAACCCACGTTCAAAGTGAAAATCATCAGAAGGGAAAAGCCGAGCGGGGGGGGAGAACAGGTGCCTTAAATGAGGGTCTCAAGCACGCCTCCGGGGATTACGTGTTGGTCATCGATGTGGACAGCGAAGTTGATCCCCCCCTATTTCCAAGACGGGCAGCGACATTGGCTAAGGGGGGGGACGTGGCGGCGGTGGTCAGCAGGTGGAGGGGGGGCCGCAATTTTGACACGCTTGTGTCACAGGCAGTCTCCGCGTCCATGGATTTCACCGTGGATTGCTTATGGGGGGGCGGCAGACAAGCCTTGGGTCTCCCCCTTTATGTAATAGGGTCTGGAACGTTATTTCGGGCAGATGTACTGAGGAAGCTAGGGGGGGGTGGTGCCCGCTTGCGCCTCAGGATGATATGGACATGGGGACCAAGATATTGAGGGCTGGCCTTAAGGTTAAGTTCCTGGAATTGACCACATTGGTGGAAAATCCAAGCACGTATAGCGTGTTCAGGTATCAGCAGTCGAAGTGGGCTTACGGCACAGCCGACGTGTTGAGGAGGAGGTTATGGGATGTGTTGCGTTCGCCCGTGGGTCTCTGGGCTAGGTTGGATTCCGCCGCGTTCCTGATGCAGTACATGGCCATACCCACGCTGTTCTTAGCTATACTAGTGGCCGGTCTGGGAAGTGCTTTGTTGAGGATTGACGTGATGGTTCTCCTATGGCCCTTGGCTGCCATACATATGAGCTTGTTGGTCGTCTCGTCGGCCTTCTATGGGGGGGATTCCCTAAAGAGGCGTGGTTTTGATGGGATCACTGCGATGATATACGCCGGCCGCAGCTCCGCCATAATGGGAGCACTAGCGCCTCACTTGCTTGTGGCCAGCTTTAAGGGCCTTCTTCGTCTTCCCATGCATTGGAGGGTAACGCCTAAGGGAAGGGCCGTCACCATGAAAGGGGGGGCCCCCCTGGAGGTATTTGCGTTATCCATCTTCACTGCAATTCTATTAGTGAACTTAGCTCTTGGAAATTGGTTGACCTCCCTATTCCTATTAATAATGGATCTGCCATATGCGTATGTGATGGCTCGTTTCGCTCATGATATATTAGCAAGAAATAGATGATGGGCCTTGCCATTTCAGGGATGAGTTGAGATTATCGTGGATGAGGAGTCCCAGTAATTGCATGGGTTATGCTTATTAAGTGTTAACTTCATTCAAATAAATGCCATTCATAGCTAAGTACATGGTCTATCTATCGGATACCGATGCCGCGGGCATAGTTCACTTCGCAAATTACTTGAGGTTCGTAGAGAGAGCCGAGGAGGACTTCTATAGATCGATGGGGGGGCTTCCAAAAATATATGAATTCATGCCTAGAATAGAGGCATTTATTAGGTATGAATCGCCCATAAGGAGAGGAGATTCGATCAGCGTGGAGCTCTCGCTCGAGGAGGCCAGGACTAGGCCGTTAGGTATGGGTTCAATATATTTAACGATAGCACGGGGATTAGGGCTGCGTATGGCCATGTGGCGGCTGCATGCGTTGAGATGAGCGAGGGAACGATGAGGGCCATAAAATGCCCCCCGAGAGGTCATTGAGGCGTGGACCAAAGTTGGAGGTCCTACTTGAGATACTTAAACATGGCATCAATAAATATTTAGAAATGATTTAAATTCAAGCCAGGCTTGAAGGGCGCGGGGGGAGCTGATGGTTGTATATGATTCTTCTTGGGAGTTAAGGGCTGGGCTCCCGCTTGGTGGGATTGGGGGGGCCGGTAAGGTCGAGCTCAGCAATAGGGGGGGGAAGCTGATCAATTTAACTATTTTCAATAATTGGAACAAGCCGCTTAGAGCGGCCAGGGGGGGCTTTCATGTATTTGTATTGGAGGAAGGGGGGGGTTAGGTTCATTCATGGAAACCGATGTTACCGTTAATGGAATGGAAAATAAAGGCTCAAGGCTTTTATATGATGCCACATATCCCTTCCTGAGATTGCGTAGAGTGGATGATTATAAAGTGGAACTAATCATGTTTTCAGCATTGATTCCGGGCGATTTGATGAATTCCTCCCTTCCAGCGTTCGGCATGCTCGTTAGGAACAAGAGTGGACGTAGGATTAGAGTGGCAGTATCGCTGCCTAACCTGGTTGGCACGTCTATGAAGGGTAGGATAAACGTAGAGGCCAGGAAAGGAATAATTTTTTCCACGGAGTCTCGCTCGGAATTGGATCCAGCGTATGGAAACATGTCCCTCATATCAGACGATCCGCTGATGGTGGTTCCACAATATTCCATAAATGTGGATCCAAAGGCCGTGATAAGCAGTGGCAAGGTAAAGGATTCCTTGGAGGATGAAAGGCCATGGGTATATGTGGAGAAAGGTCTCCGATTTTCGCCCCCAACGGGTCCAGCGAGGGGGGGAATGTGGGATGATTATGCTGGATTGATTGTGAGGGAGTTAGAGGATGAGGCTAGATTCGTCATTTCGTGGTACTTCAATAATCCATGGATATATTACCCCCTATAGGCATTATTATGGAAATTTCTTTAAGGATTCATATGAAGTGGCGAGGCACTTCATGGACATGTTCGACGAGCTATATTCTAAGTCAGCATCATTTTGCCCAAATGATGCCTCCCTTCCTGGGTGGTTAGGTGATGCGATTTGCAACTCGGCCTATATCCTTTCAACTAATACATGGTTGGATGAGCGTGGTAGATTCTCTATGTTTGAGTCCCCCCCCGAGAACTTTCCTGTATTGGGCACTATAGGGGGGGGTTGGACTTATGAGGCTGGCTCCATTCCTATATTGCTGAATCTGCCTATGTTGGAGCGTTCCTTCTTGGAGTTACTGGCATCGCATATAGATGATGAGGGATATGTTCCTCACGATCTTGGTTTTTGGTCCCTTGACAATCCAATAGATGGAACTACCTCCCACCCCGATGGAAGGATTTGAATCCAACCTTCATATTATTAGCCTATAGGTATTATATAGTGACCGGCGACGCGGATTTAATTGCGAAATTATTTCCTGTAATAGTGAAGGCGTTGAATTGGGAGGCATCTCGCGATAAGGATGGTGATGGATTGCCGGAGCTGGAGGGATCTGCGGATACCTCGTTTGATGTGACTTCGATAGAGGGGGGATCGATAGTTATACCTCCACGTTGTATTTGGAGTCCCTCTATGCGGCTAGGGAGATCGCGAGGATCCTCGGCAAGGATGAGATGGTAAAGTATATATCGGTCATGGTGGAGAAGGCCGAGAGGTCCATCCATAAATTATTTAATGGAAAGTATTTCGATGCGTGGAGGGGATCGCCGGATGCCGGTGATTCCCTATATCTGGGTCAAGTGGCTGGCATGTGGTGGGCGGCCATAACTGGGCTCCCCTACTACTGATCGGGAATCTGCGGCCAGCATTCTAAGATATATTTGCGACATTAATGGAAGAGCATCTACCATATGCACCCCCCCTAACCTGGCTAGACCAAGCGGCGAGGTGGTGAGTATTTCTCCCCAGATGGGAGTTCATGGCCTAGGTTGGTAATGTCGCTCGCCGTTCTCGGAGTGGAGTTCGATGTGCCTTGCATTTTAGACCTGGTTAAAAGGGAATGGGATACTTTGGTGAGTAAAGGGATGGCGTGGAACCACCCATCTAGGATAAGCGCAGCAACCGGAGTACCTGATATATACTTGGATCATTATATTGGAAGCCCATCCATCTGGTCTGTGGCATTGCATAGATCTCTAAGGGCGAGAACTGCCCTGCATCAAATAAACAGATAAATAGCCGGGGGGGCTGCATGTTGGATTGCGATCTGGCTTTCCCGCCTTAAATTAGCAAGGCCCCATCTTCGTATCATTATGCAAAAAATGCGCTTCTCATCTCAATATTAAATTCGCTCTTCCCTGAAGCGAATCCATGCAGCAGTTACTGGCCCTGGTGCCTGCCTTCGGCTCCGCATTGATGATATATTATACATATCAAAATATGAAACGTGTGAACGCTTGTTTGCCAGGCATATTTCACTGCGAAATATTCAATTTCATTGTGCCACGGCGCACCCGATTAGCAGTTGCAATAGGCGCGGCAACCGCGTTGGCAATAATGGCTTTGTTAATAGCCATGAATTATGCGGAACCCGCATTGGCGCTGTCGATAGTAGGAATAGCCATAGGCTTATATGGCTTGGCCCTCCAAGTAAAGCACGGCGCTTACTGCATGTATTGCATAACCACCGATGCAATATTATTCATAACCGCAGCAATAATAGTTACCAATGTATAGTCCCCCCCAACACGGGGGGGAAGACGCTCGTCCAGAATATAATGGTATGGATACCCATGACGCTGAATGTATTCAAAGCGAGTATTCATCGATCTCCTTGACGCTGGTGTGCCCACCGAGCTCAATCGCCTTGGCCAGCTCGCGGCTAAGCCTACTGCTTAGCACCAGGGGGGGTACATTGAGATCAGCGGCCGTGCGTCTAATCCAATAATCCAGTCCGCGCATATCGCCGCTTGTCATGATGAGCTCCGCTCTGCCTTCCTTAATCATGTTGACCGCCTCATCGATTCCCAGCTCCTCCGCCCAGTCGGAAGCATTGGCTCCCCCGCAGTGTGGTCACCTCGTAGCCAGTCCTAGCCATAGACCGGGCCGCCTCCTCCATTCCCTTTCCATAAATTAATACTCGCCCATTCTTGTGAGGCATCCTATTGGGCGGGGGGGTGGATAGCCAGCTCTTCAATAGCGCATCGGGGGGGAAGCTAAGGCCCAGGGCAGCGGCTTCTCCCGTGCTCCTCATTTCGGGACCCAATGTCGGATATGCGCCGCGTAGTTGGGACCAGGAGAATTGCGGCGACTTCACCGCCCATGCCTTTGGCCGTAGCTCGACGAATTCATCAGTGGATAACCCCCTCGCTATTGCCTCCATGGATTTGCGTATAAGATTGACGCCGACGGCCTTGCTTGAGAACGGCATTGACCTGCTGGCCCTTAGATTGAGTTCTATTATATAGGGTTCATTATTTTTCACAATGAATTGTAGATTGAAGGGGCCATGGATGTCAACCTCCCTGGCCAGCATTAAGGCTGCCCGCTTCATTTCACTAATGGTGGTCATCCCCCCCAAGGATCTGTTGGGAATAGTAATGGTTGCATCCCCCCCGCTGTGGATTCCAGCCTCATCCACGTGCTCCAATACCACCCCTATTACTCCCCTCCCGTCGCTGGCTCCATCTATCTCAGCTTCATCGGCGTCCTCCATGAACTTGGAGATAATTATGGGCCTGGCAGTGGATAACCTGATCTTTTTGATCAGGCCCATTAAGTCCTCTTCATTATGGATAACCTTCATCCAGGACCCGCTGATTACGTAACTGGGCCTCACCAATACTGGGAATCCCACCGAGTCCACGAATTTGCGCACGGCGGCTTCGGAGGACGCTGACACCCACTCCGGCTGCTTGAGACCCAGCGAGTCGAGCAGGTTAGAGAACTTCTCCCTATCCTCCGCGACGTCGACGCTGTGGCCGGCTGTGCCCAGCAGCTTGACTCCCCCCCTATCCTCTAATGGCTTTGCCACGTCGTTTCCCAGCTGTCCCCCCCCGACCAGCGTCGCCACCTCACTGAATCCACCCTTTTCAACTATATCTATTATTCTCTCTACGGTCACCTCGTCGAAGAAGAGAAGCCTTGATACATCCCAATCAGTTGAGACCGTCTCTGGGTTATTATTGAGTATGGCTGCCTCGCCCAGAAATTCGCGCGCGGCCTCCAGCAGCGATACGACTCCCCCCCAATCGAACTCCACGGAGACCCCCCCTATTCTGAAGACGCCGGCCCCCCCAATATGAGGAGGCCACCCCCCCTTGGTTTTACGTCGTCTTCATCTCCATTATATGTCAAGTAAAGATAGTTGGTCGAGGCCGGTTGCTCCCCCGCCATAGTATCTATTTGCTTTATGCTGGGCATTATGCCTAGTTTCCTCCTAATCCGCCTCACGTCGTCTTCCTCAATGCCCGTTGCCTTGGCTATTTGGGCATCGCTGAATCCGAGCCGCTTGGCCTCTATCAATTTCTTCTCATCCACTCCCCCCCTCTTCTTCAAATCCTCGTAAAAATCCACGAGTTCCTTTATCTTAAAGAGGAAGAACTCGCTGACGCCGCATGCGTTTGCCACATCCCTTACGGAGGCTCCCTCCCTGAATGCCTTGGCAGCGTAGAGGAGCCAGTATGGTTTTCTAGCTCTCAATGAATTCAAGGCGTCTTCCATCGACATATTGGATTCATAGATGGAACCACCAACTATGCCGGGCTCTCCTATGTTGAGCATCCTGATCGCTTTTTGCATGGCTTCCTCGAAGGACCGACCAAGACTCATCACCTCCCGATGCTCTTCATCTCGCTGCCCAGCGATTCATTGACGTGATCGAATTTCCCCAAGTCCCAGCGAGGTATCTTTATCGCCACGTAATCCAGGCTGGGTTCAAAGCAGGAGCAAGTGGTGCCAGTGACCTTATTTATCACCTCATCTAGGGAATAGCCGAGCGATAGCTTGGCTGCTATGTATGCCAGTGGGTATCCCGTTGCTTTGCTGGCCAACGCGCTTGACCTGGACATCCTGGGATTGGTCTCTATGGCGTAGTGCGAGTAGCTCGCTGGATCAAGGGCGAATTGAACATTACATTCGCCGATCAAGTTTATTGACTCGGCCACCCTAATTGCGCTGCTCCTCATCTCTTGATATTCATAATCGTCCAGCGTCTGGCATGGAGCTATCACCACCGACTCCCCCGTGTGAACGCCCATTGGATCCAAGTTCTCCAAGCAAGCCACTACCACGGAATTGCCGCGGGAGTCCCTGACCACCTCATACTCCAACTCCCTCCAATGATATAGGTACCTCTCTATTAAAACCTCATGTATGTGGCTCTGCGAGAATGCCCTCCCCCCCAAGCTACGGCGGAGATCCTCCTCGCTCCACGCAACGGTGGAACCACGCCCACCCAAATTGAAGCTAACGCGCATCATGACTGGAAAACCTATGCGGCGTGCCACAGCCAACGCCTCATCCTCCGTCCTAGCGGCCGCGCTGGGAGGCACGGGAATGCCCACGCGAATCATGGTTTCCTTGAATTTCTCGCGGCTCAATGCCCTCTCTATTCCATCTATCGGCGTGCCTAGAACGGTTATCCCATACTTGCGGAGCACGCCGGCCTTGCTTAACTCCACTCCCACGGTCAATGCAGTTTGCCCGCCGAATCCTATCGCTATCGCATCCGGCCTTTCGCGCTCTATCACCTTCGCCGCGTACTCCAATGTTATTGGAACCATGTATAGCTTATCAGCGAATTTCTTGCTGGTCTGCACGGTAGCCACATTTGGATTCAACAACACGGTCTCTATTCCCTCCTCCTTGAATGCCTTCAACGCTTGGGAACCGCTGTAATCGAACTCGGCGGCCTCAGCTATCTTAATGGGGGGGCCGGATCCTATCACCAATACCTTCCTTACGTCATCCACTCCGCACCACCTTTGCGAATTTATCGAAAATCCAGGAAGCATCGCGTGGCCCAGCCCTGGCCTCGGGGGGGTGGAATTGCGTCGTGAATATGGGCAACTCCTCGTGGATTAACCCCTCAACTACCCCATCATCGGGATTGCGGAACCACACCTTCATGTTGGGCGGCACATCATCATCATACATTCCATAGCCGTGATTATGAGTTGTCACGAAGCACGAGCCAGTCCTCGCCTCAACTACAGGCTTATTCACTGCTCTATGGCCGAACTTCATCTTCCTCACCCTACCTCCCATAGCTAGGGCCGCCACTTGGTGGCCCAAGCATATTCCAAGGATGGGCAGCTTCTCTTCGGCAATGTATCTAAAAGTCTTAGCCAAGCCGGGAAGTAAATTGGGATTGCCGGGCCCGTTGCTGAAGATCACTCCCTGGGGGGGCTCAAGGGCAAGTATTTCATCCACGGGGGGGATTTGCAAGGCACCCTAACCACGGTGAAGCCCCGGCCCACCAGCTCGCGGAGTATGCCATGCTTGACTCCGCAGTCGACCACCGCCAAGCGGTTCTCGCCTCTTCCGTGCACTATGATGCTGTGGGGGGGAGAGACGCGTCGGTGAAATCCACTTCATCATACCTCCAATCAAGGGATGGCTTGTCGTCTCCGTTCGACGATATGATACCCATCATGCTTCCATTCTCTCTCAATTTCTTAATTAACATCCTGGTGTCTATCCCGGATATGGCGGGCACCCCCCCTCATCCGATAGCCATTCATGAAGCGATTCCTTGGAGTTCCATTTGCTGGGAATGGTCTCCTCAGCCACGACAACCCCCCCCTCTACCTGCACGTGATCGGATTCCATGTTGAGCAACACGCCATCCTCCCGAAGCGGTTCGGGCACTCCGTAATTCCCGATCAATGGATGTGAGAAGACCAATATCTGCCCCTTATATGATGGATCAGTGAGGGTCTCCACGTAACCACTCATTGCTGTGGTGAACACCACCTCGCCGATCCTGGTCCCCTCAGCGCCGAAGCCGCATCCCATCAATACGGTACCATCCTCCAAGCGAAGGTAGCCGGTGCGGCCCCCCCGGCGGCACTTCCCCCCCATCATCGTGCTTGGTTGGGCAGGCGTCTAGGATCGCTCTTGCCCGTTGATTTCGATATTTCTAAGCGGCTTTTTAGTTCAATTAAGGGATTCAACGGATCCCCCCCACCAGCAACCCCAGTGGGTCGGCCTATATAAAGTATGCGTCCTATGGAGCAGGTTATTGATGACGCAATGCAAATCTATATATTGATCGAGATCGCTCAGTACGATATCCTAGTTGATAAAGGGAACGTTATGGCTGGGAGGGAGGTCAGTTAGAAATGCACTGCATCGCTTGAGTGATTGCCTTTTTCTGCGCAGATAATTTTGGGCTTAGCGATGTGAATGGAGCTATATAGTTTATCTTTATATTTTTAAGATAATGCTTAAAAAAGTTTTAAAGGAGGGGCTGCTTGTATGTCGGTAAAGCATATCTATATACTATCAGCGATCGCCATGGTGGCGGCGCTGGTAGCAATAATGCAAATAGGCGGGGGGGCTGGCCAAGCCCCCCCTGCTGCGTTTCCGCCTGTAAGGCCTCACCACGTTGTTTATCAAGTCACTCTGCCCCCCCAGCTGGTATAGTGGTGACCATGCACCTGTGGGAGTCACGGATTACGGGGCTTACCAAAGCGGTTCCACAGTAGTGGCTTATTCCTATTCAAGTGATGAATTTATGGGAAACTTCACCATTTATAATGCCAACTTCAATTCAAATAGTTCCACTGATCCGCATAGTTACTCAATTCAACTTAATGTTGTGCTGAACTACACATCGGGAGGCTCGAGCAGATACCTATGGGTTCAAGATGTTGCCGTTATAAACACTGCGACGGATCAATTGAATATAGTGGACAACATATGGAACTTAACCACTAGTAGTGCAAACCTGAATAGAAGGTTGGTGAGCGGTAATGGTAAGGTGTATACGTACCAGGATATACATATTATGCATATGAATATCCATCAACCATAACATACAGTTATCCGCTTTCGGTATCCCTCTTCGTTACGGTGGGCACCTCATCGAGGGGGATACCCCGTCATCAATTTCTATTTCGTCTATGGCGGAAGCGTGATTAAGTACGACTCAGTTACCGTTAAGGTACCATCCACGTCGGCAACATACACTGTTGAAGGATACAGTCTCCTCCCGAGTGGGCTCTATGCTGATGCGGAGCTCGTCACTGGAGGACCTGGAGGAGGCAGCAGTGCAATGCCGGTGTCATATAATGCCACGTACACGCTTCAATACGTTAGCGGCGGAAAATTGGTCTCAGTGCCCCATGCATTCGATTATGGAGCAAACACGGCGGAGAACGTCTATGGAACCAGCGATTCAGGAAGTAATTACGCCGCGACGTTGGGAGTTGGGCAGGAGTACTTCCATGAACTCTGGTGAGCGATTTATATAAATAGTCTTTCAGAAAAGTACAAATAATATTTTTCAATTATTGCAGGATAGGTTAGGTAGATTTTAATGCTTTCCTTATCTCCTCCACGGCGTCAGGGTTATCCAGAGACGATAGGTCACCCGGATCCTTGCCTAGATATATAGACCTAATCACCCTTCTCATTATCTTAGCATTTCGGGTCTTGGGCAAGGCCTTCACGAACACTACTCCGCGGGGGGGAGCGAATGCCTTCCCCCCCATAGAGTTGGCCACCTCCTCTATCAGCCTTATCTTGAGCTCCTCTAGCCCGCTCCATTGACGAGGAACGACGAAGCACATGACGGTCTCTCCCTTGAGCTCATCCGGGATACCTATGCAGGCGGATTCAATCACGTTTGGATTCGAATTTATGATAGTCTCTATTTCGGCCGGCCCAAGTCTCTTGCCTGCGACCTTTATGGTATCATCAATCCTGCCCACTATATAGATGTATCCATCTTCGTCATACATTGCTCCATCTCCATGGCTCCACACCCCCCCCTCAATCTTGCTCCAATATGTCTCCAAGTACCTATTGGTATCTCTCCAGAATCCCCCTCGTCATTCCAGGCCATACGGAGAGCACGGAGAGCTCCCCCCCTCCGTGTTGGGAGGCACCGGCTTGCCGTTCACATCCAGTATAGCTACCTTTATGCCTGGGCTAGCCCCGTTGAAGGATGATGGCTTTATTGGTTTCACCACGTAGCACCCAACCAAGCCGCCCGATACCTCAGTGCCGCCGCTGTAATTTATTATCGGTACGCTGCCGTTCCCAGCATCATAAAGCCACTCCCAGCTCTCCAGATCTATCGCTTCTCCAGTGTTTCCAAAAGCCTTGACGGGGTCAACCGCTGGCTTGGATCCTTCGGATCTCAGCAGCCGTATTAACGTGGCGGATAGACCCAATATATTCACTTCATTATTATTCACGAATTCCCATAGCCTATCAGGGCCGGGATAATCGGGCACGCCCTCGAACAACGCGATGGATCCTCTCAGTAGGTAGCCGCCGAAGATCATCCATGGCCCCCCCATCATCCAGCCCAAATCCGTTACCCACATCAATGTATCTCCCCCCCTCTTCATATCAAAATGGAAGTATATATCAGCGGCTGCCTTTATGGGGAACCCATCATGCGTGTGAACCGTCCCCCCCTTGGGTTTCCCAGTTGTGCCTGAGGTATAGAGTATCATCAATGGATCCTCGGAATCCGTGTCCTCCACATGATCGCCCCCCCCGTCCTCATCATGTCCCCCCCAGCATCGACATAATCATCCAGTCGCTTGCCCGACCTGTTGAGGAGGATGACGTTTTTAACGGTGGATGTGAGGCCGTTCTTCAATTCGCCTAACATATCGACTTGCTTTCCCTTCCTAATCGATGAGTCCGAGGCGAAGACGAATTTGGTCTCGGAGTCCTCCAGCCTGGTCCTTATTGCGCCGTGGCCAAAGCCACTGAATAGCGGTACCACCACCCTCCAGCCTTATGATTCCTAGGAATATGGCACTATCTCGGGGGGGATCATGGGCATATATATGGCGACCCTGTCTCCCCTTCTAAGGCCATTTCTATGAAGCCAACTGCTAACTGCCCTGGCTCTATAGAGAACATACGAATATGACCATTGGATTGAATCGCCGAGCTCGTTTTCCCACTTAATCAAAATATCCGATCCATCCATCAATTGATCCGCTATGTTGAGCTTTCCATCAATGAACCAACGAGCCCATGGCTTGCCTTTGGAGAGGTCAAGCACCTTGCTATATTTCCTGTTCCATTTTATTCCAATGATATTGACGAATTTATCCCAGAACCATTCCGGTCTGGAGTAGGTCGATTCTATGAATTCATCAAGATCTTTCTGTTTTTCTTCAACCATGAATCTGGCCACATTGCTCTCGGATAAGTTATCCTTGCTGGGTTTCCATATTTTCATTGTATAACATAGTAAATAATAATTATTAAAATTTATCCATTATTTCCAGTTCTATAATAGAAACCTCACGTAGACTTTACCAATCAATAGTCATAGGATAGAGCAATGCCATAAATAATGTTTGGATCAGTGACGTGGAGGACATTAACTCATCCAGGCTCGCCTTGATCTAATATATGGCATTGGACGCAATTCCTTGCATGCATCGATTGAATTATCTCTGTTTTTACGCAACGTTTTTAAGGGGGTTCATTTCGAGAATTTTAATTTGATCGGGCGTAGGAGTAAATTATATTCAAGGAAAAATAATATAGTCGTCTTATAAAAGGTATTGCAATTGGCCGGTCTTATGGATCACTAGAAACAATAAGTATTTATACTGGTCAATTATGTTATTTTTCAAGGTAAGTATGGCAGTGCAGAGAACGTATGAATTAACTCCGGCCGAAATAGAGAGGGAACTCACGGAAAGGCAGATACAAATACTTCAGTATCTGTTAAAGAGGGCTCAGCCGCTAAAGGTGTACACGGTGTATGCCGATCAAGACGAGATAGCGAGGGATTTGGGCATGACCAGGCAAGCGTTGAGCGTTCACTTAAAGAAATTGAAGGATTTGGGCTTGATAAGGACGGGAAGGGAATTCGTCGATATAACTGAAAAGACACTCAAGGTTTTGAAGCTGAGCACGGCCGAGGCCGTCGTCATGATAAAGGCGACCCCCCCGAAGTATAGACCTCAAGTCTATGAGAAAGTAAAGGAATTGCCAGTTGAAAAGGCCTACAGGGTTTCAGGGGGGGAGTACGACTTAATACTGATAACCCGGGAGGCGCATGTGAATGATTTACTGCGAGTGCTCAGCACTATGGAGGGAGTGGAGGACACGAAGACATTCATATCGCTGGAAGTAATAAAGGAGTAGGGTCAAGTTTAAAACACATAGCATTGAAGCCAGCTTAAATGAATGTAAACGATCTTGCATCAAGGGCATCAATATATATAAGAAATGTTGAGCAGGCATTGGATCAAATAGGAAGGCCGATTGATGGGAGAGTAGCGGAGGTAGTGGAGGCAGCTAAGGCATACCTGAAAGATAGCAAGCATTATTTTAAGGAGGGCGATTATGCCACGGCCATCTCCACGGCCTCCTACGCCGAGGGGGGGCTATTGGATGCATTGCGTATGATGGGCATCATGGATATTAGGTGGTTGACCCCCCCAAGTCAATTGACTGCGCCAGCTAGATCTAAGGTATTCGTCGCGGGCACGTTTGATCTTCTTCATCCAGGGCACGTCCTTTATTTGAAGCAGGCTTGGGAGTTGGGTAGGGTTATTGCCGTGGTGTCGAGGGATTCAACTGTGGAGAGGATAAAGAGGAGGAGACCGATAATACCGGAGGATCAGAGGGCCTTCATGGTTGGCTCCATCGAATATGTGGAGAGGGCTAGGGTGGGTTATGAGGGCGATATGTTTAAGGTAGTTGAGGAGGAAAAACCGGACATAATACTGCTGGGCCCTAATCAGCCTTCGATGAGTCGCAGATAGCGCGCGAGCTGGAGAGAAGGGGGGGAATTAACGCAAGGGTGCTTAGAGCCAAGGAGGAGGCAAAATGCGATTTATGCAGCACCACCAGAATAGTTCAGAAGATACTTTCCTTGAATAATAAGGATTAAGAATGGTCAATTTTGATAATGGCATTAATATTATACATTCATCGCGCTAAGTATATATATGCTTCGGCATAAGTAAATACCATGACCGTCCACTTATATCAAAGGGATAGTTATTTGCGGGAGGCCGAGGCTAGGGTGGTTAAAGTTGAGGGGGGGAAGAACGTGGTGCTGGACTCCACGGTAATACACCCAACGGGCGGCGGCGTCGTTCATGATACAGGCAAGATAATAGGAAGGGAGGAGTACTCGATAATAGATGCGATTCAAGATAAGGAGAGCGGCGACGTGATACACGTCCTGGATAGGGAGCCCAACCTATCGCGCCTGGATAAGGTGGTGGTGAGGCTGGATTGGGAGCGGAGGCATAGATTGATGAGATTGCACACGGCATCCCATATAATAGCTTCTATAATGTATAGCAAACACAATGCCTTGATCACCGGGGGGGCGATATACAGCCTGATTATGCTAAGGATGATTTCGGCGTGGATAAGTTAGACAAGGAGGAGGCGGAGGAGGTGATCAGGGCCGCCAATATGATCGCGTCCCGGGGACTGGAGGTCAAGGTTTACTGGCTATCCAGGGAGGAGGCCAGCAGAATACCGGGAATAGTGAAGCTGGCCAATAGGTTACCGCCGGGGGGGAGGGAGGATAAGTTGAGAATAGTAGAGATACCTGGAATAGATATACAGGCAGATGGTGGTCCTCACGTGAAGAACACCGGGGGGGAAATAGGCAGGATAGAATTAATTAAGGTGGAGAACAGGGGGGGAAGGGGGGGTAGGAAGAGGATGTATTACACTGTGGTGCCCTGACTCAGCTTGGGCATCACGTACTTATCGATCGCATCTTGAATAACGTCGTTGGTTCCCAAGCACTTAGCCGCGGCTACCTTATATGGGGGGGCTCCCCCCCCAATGCTGCCTCCGCTCTCCTAACCTCTTCATCAGCGGCTATATCTACCTTGTTTAGCACAACCATTATGGGCGACTTAAACGCCCCGCGTATCTCCTCCAGTAACCTCAACTGCTCCTCCAGGGAGTTTCCACTGTGGGGGGGGTTGGGTCGATTATCATGATTATTACGTGGGCCAAGTGTCTCAGCGCCAATATTGTTTGCAGCTCTATCTTGTTTCTCTCGCTCAGCGGCCTGTCTAGCAGGCCGGGCGTGTCCAGCACTTGCACTGAGAAGTCGCCGAACAGTTTTACGTGGCCCACTATTATCTTCTTAGTGGTGAAGGGGTAGTCGGCGATCTCCGGCTTAGCGGTGGATACGCACGCCACGAAGCTGCTCTTCCCCCCCGTGTTGGGCATGCCGGCTACCACTATTGTGGGGAGACCTACGTTTATGCTAGGCATGTATCTTATATGGGGGGGTCCCAGCATTCTGAGCTCATCCAACTCCTTGGATAGATCGTTCAATAGATCTATCATCCTGGCCATGAATCGCCGCCTCGCCTTTATTATATCGCCCTTGCCGGCGGCTCCCTTTATCATCATTAGAGCCTCCCTTCGTATGGACTTGACAGCCCTCGATGCATTGAATACCTTGGATGTCGCCCTCCTATACTCTGCCTCGCTTATATTGAGGAGCAGCAGTTCCTTGTGGAATGCATGTAAATCATTCAAGAAGGGCATTGATGTGGCCGCCTCCCTCAGCTTCCTCGCCACGTAATCGGAGGATTTCTTGATTCTAACCGCCTCCAGGTTCCGCATTGCTTCAACGCCGCGCCGCCTGTACCTGGCCTCCGCCGTCTTATATCTATCCATAAACGCCTTTATTAATTCCTTGGATGAGGGTACGTTGACTGACATCGAGAGTGAACCAGGAGCCTAAATTTAAATACATTCACTTATGCGGTTTAAGCATGAGTGAGTACGAGATAATAACGGGAACGTCGGTGGGCATAAAGGCCGTGGACGGCGTAGTGCTGGCGTCGGAGAAGAGGGTTGCGTATGGGTTTTACCTTCTCAGTAAGTCTGGCAAGAAATTATTCAAGGTAACGGACAACGTTGGCTTGGTGTCCTCTGGAGTATTGGCAGACATGCAGGTGATTTCGAAGCTGGTCAGGGCGAACATATCCATACATGAAATGGAGGCGAAGAGGCCTGCCAGCACTAGAGCGGTGGCGAAGTTCCTCAGTCAAGTCTTGTTCCAGAATAGATATATGCCGTTCTTGGTGGAGGCTATGGTTGGCGGAGTGGATGAATCAGGCCCCCCCCACTTGATAGTCTTGGATGCGGCGGGCGCGTTGATTGAGGACGACTTCGCGTCGCTGGGCACGGGTGCCAGGACTGCCATAGGAATAATAGAGACTAGCTATAAGCAGGGATTGAGCGTAAATGATGCGAGGATGATAGCGATAAATGCCATAAGGGAGGCAAGCTATAGGGACGCGGTCTCCGGCGATGGCGTTGATTTAATGATAATAACCAAGGAGGGGGGGATACGCGAGGAAACTGTGCCCATAGCGCAACCGGCCAGATTATAGTTTTACTGGGAATATGAAGGGGGGGAGGAGGCGGGCTTCTCTATCCACCTATCTACTCTCCTCTTCCTATTTTGAAGCACGACTATCCTGGAGTTCGCGTCTTCATCCATGTATTCATACATATCTCCCACCTCCTTCAGTAGCTTCATGGCCCACTCCTTGACCTCATCGTGGCTCAGCATATTATCCCTGCTCAATCTATATATGGAGTGGCCCAGGTGCATGTATGACTTCACCTCTATGAAGTGCGGGCTCCCCCCCTCCTCATTAACTCGGCGAATTCAGGTATGTGCTCTGGCTCTGTGTTCCATCCCTTTATCAATGTTATCCTGACCACGGTCCTCGTGTTCAGCTTCGGCAGCATGTCCAAGGTCTTGAGCCAAGCCTCCCAAGCGCCTTCGCCCTTCATTACGGGCACGTTTATTTTATTGAATAATTGCTTGTTTGGCGCGTTGCAGGAAAGGTATAGCTGGGTGGGCAACGCGTTCTCCTCGGCCAGCTTCTCCACTGCTTCCGGGTGTTCTCCATTGGTAACCACGAATATGGATCGCGTGTTGGGCATGGATTTGATCAGCCTTATCAAGCCGGCTAACTTGGGGGGGTACAAGGTGGGTTCGCCTGAGAGGGAGATGGCGAAGTGCGTGGGTTCCAGTGCCTCCTTGATTCTCTTCCGCCCCCCCTCCGGGTGACCGAAGTAGCCGGACAACAGCCTTCTTCTCTCAGCCATCACTCCATTCAGGAGCTCCTCGGGATCCATTACTTCCTCCTCCCGCGGCGACAGGGTATCAAATGAATCGGTAGGTCTCCAGCAATACACGCACCTATTGCTGCAAGTCATCCCCCCACAGGCCCGAACTCAACGCACCTATGCGAGCCGCCCACAGGCGCTCCATAGAATTTATACTTATAGCAGCTGGGCCCCCCCCGATAGGGCGGACTTGCTCCAATGGCATAGCTCCACCGTGGCGTGGCCATACACGCCGTATTTTGACCTAAGTAGATCGGCCCTGGTGTCTATCCTTATCCTTAGCTTGCCATCTATGACTTCATGATACCTAAGTCGCTCCTCTTGAACCTCCATTATCTATTCGATCACGTCTAGCGTTAAAAACTTTTATATCTGTGGCTGTCCGAAGTGCACCTACCCTAAGTTGCTTGAAACTTTCCAGTACCTAAGCCTAACAACAGCTAAGCGATTTATTTATTTCCCTGCCTCCGCTTTAGCTTGCATGCAGTGCAGCGTCGTGGTGGATTCGAGGGAGCATGCGACGGCTGTGGACGTCGTGGATGAATTGAAGCGGCTCGGCTGCACTGTGATCGAGAAAACCATAGAGGTGGGGGACTACGTGGTCTCCAGCACAACCGTGATAGAGCGGAAGAAGGCCATGGACTTCATCAACTCCATAATAGACGGGCGGTTATTCGATCAAGCAAGGAGGTTAGCGGAGCACTACCAGAACCCCATAATATTAATAGAGGGCGATCCATGGCGTGCCACCTCCAAGAGAAGCATTCATTCCCACTCCGTTGCTGGCGCCATGGTGGCGCTGAACAAAATGGGAATTAGGATACTTTACTCGGCAAACGCCTCATTGAGCGCCTATATGATATTCTCGCTGGCCAAGGTAGATGAGAATAAGTCCATAAAGACAGTGACAATACGAAAGGGGGGGAGACAATCCGCGAACTTCAAACTCAATTGCTGGGATCACTGCCCGGGATAGGTGGGAAGAGGGCCGAGAAGATATTAATGGAGTTCGGCTCCCCCCCGCTTGAGGCATTAAATAACTTTGAGGCTTGGAGTCGAATAAATGGCGTAAGCGAGAAGACCGTATCCTCCGTCAGGAAGGTGTTGACAACGAAGTATAGCGACAAGTCCAGTGAGGAGAGACTTGGGGGGGGCAACGGCGATGGGATAATGGGCTTCATAGATGAGGCCAAATGATGACTTCGGCCATTCCACGTCCTAGATCAAGCCGTGCATCCACTCCCATTAGCTTCACCACCTCTACGTTGGTGACCAAGTGAGCAGTCACTTGGGACACCGTGTATCTGCTCTTCTCGCCGCTCAATGCAGCGTAGGTGGGCAGCATATCTCCCATGTTTGGATCAAAATGAGCGCCGCTTCTCACGGCCTCGATCAGCCTCCTCGCAGCCTCCATCCCCCCCACTTGCTCGGCTGGCTTTCCCCCCCGCTCTCCCAGGGAGTCTCCCCCCCCATTCTGTGGCCATCGCTGAATAATGCCCACACCACGACTCCACTGCCCGCCCCCCCCAAGTCCTCTGCTTACCTCCACGCCTATATCTACCCGCGTGCCCAACTCCGTCAATGCACGGGAGGCGGCGTTTGCCTGCCTGATCGCTACATGTCTAGGCAACTCCGTTGCATGCGAGATCCCCCCCCTATCCGCTCCAGTTGGGAGTCCCCCCCAAGGGATAAACCGCGTGGCTTGGATGAATGTATTGATAGCTCTACTAACCCCCCCCACCCCCCCTGGGGTAATGGCCTCTTTGCCTCACTCTTATTGAGGTCTCTATGCCCATCAACCGAAGGTTGGGGATGACTATGTTCGCCATATAATCTATGGGAGGAGCCATGGGGGACGTCGGTTCCCCCCCCTTTATCTCGATTGTGGATTCACATCCGGCGGCGGCCAGTATGGGCAAAACCGTCTGTATTACCAGGGAAACGCTTCCAGCCGTTCCCACGTCGAACGATCGATTCCTGCACGATATGCTGCCTGGCTTGAACGTTAGCTCGGTTGATCCAACACGAAGCCCACTTACCTCTGCATTGCTTATCTCTGCCGCGGCAGTCACTGCAGTAAAGTGCTGCATTCCAAGCCCTGGATTACCGCGCTTAGCCCGTATGTTTCGTATTCTCACTGGAACCCCCCCATCGCTGCTGATAGTGCCACGGCGGTTCTCAGCACTTGACCCCCCCCTCCCTCTCCCATGGATCCATCTATCTCCAACATGCATGTCCCCCCCATCTTGCCTTGATTTAATTTTTTGAGATTAAGGAGCCCTCGAAAATAAATTGTGATCGTCTCGTAAACCCTAGTCGCGATTAGCCCCCCCGACAGCTCCCTAATCGCAAGCAATTATGGGCTTAATTAATTCTAAAACCCGGGTGCCTGGTTGGGGTTTGCTAAGTTTTATAAATCGGTGCCTCCGCTTTCTCTGAAATGACTACCGCGGTAGCGTGTCCATATTGCGGGTTGCCCACTTGGAGCATGGTTGAGTTCGTCAGTGATAGATTCATGAATAACCCCCCCAGATTCTTCACTACCCATATAATTCTGTGTAGGTGTGATAATTGCGGCAAGATGTTTTACCTTGCAAAGACCAGGCTAAGATCGATAACCTATAGGCTGGAGGACGTGGATCTGGCCCGCGTCTCATCCAGTGCCCAGGGCGGCGTTAATTCACCGGAAGGTTAGCGTGAACCGTGAAAGCAAGGGGCGTTGGCCTTCAGCGCCTTGGAGTCGTTCTTCGTTTACCATGGCGTTAAATAATGGAGCCGCTATTGGCCATTCGTCGTTGTTTATTACGCGATAGATGTTTTTGGATTTGGGCAGGAATTACTTCGTGGAGCTAAAGAATAGGTTTAAAGCGTTGAGTTGGTCGAGTCTGGTCATGCCGGAAATACCGCTTGCGCCCGTGGACAGGATATTCAAGAAGGCCGGTGCCGAGCGCGTTGGGGGGGAGGATGCCGTGCAAGCCCTGCGCGATATATTGGAATCCATAGCCTATGATCTGGCCAATAGAAGCATAGAGATGTCGAAGCACGCTAATAGGAAAACAATAACGGCTGAGGACGTGCGGGCAGTGGTGAGGATAATAAGGTGCGTGCCCCCCCTCTCCGTGTGATCGTTGCAGGTATAGCAGTTGAGGGTGAGTAGTACTTGGGTTGAGTAGTTCATTCAATTGAGGCGACGCGGTTTTGCTGGGATTGCTTCGCCACGCCTCGATTTTCGGCTTGAGTAGATGAGGATAAGTTCCATCTTTTAGGGCTGATAAGTGTTGGCGTGAATCGGTTTGGCGTTCGTCCCGATTTTACGGCCTCTGAGAAGAGGAAGGGATAGGTTGGGTCCTTCATGTGCTTGTCAACGGGCTATAGATCCATATAATATTATATATTATAAATTATTTAATCGGTTGACCATCATAAAATTTTTATATTTGCATTCTATGATTTGCATCCGTGAGGGTGGCGTTATTAGGGGATGGGGGGGGCGTTGGAAAAACTACGTTCATACGGAGAATAATGGGTCTCGGGGAATCCGAGGGAGCCACTACTAAACTGGAGGTCTATAGGTTGAACGTGGATGGAACCGACGTGGTGGTGTATGACTTCCCTGGTCAGCGGGAATTGTTCGAGAGCATAAGCAAGCTGAATTTCGATGTGGACGTCATAATAATGTTCGCCGATGCCTCCGACATGGCGACGTTCTCCAACTTAACATATTGGTACTCCAAGATGATAGACATGGGGATATCGAGCAAACCCAAGTTCCTGGTGGTTAACAAGATGGATATAGAACTGGTTGATCCGGACATAATAATATCGACGCTGCCCTCCATTATGGATCCAATAGCGGTGTTCAAGACGTCTTTGATAAACATGGATCAGAGGGAGGTGGCGGGAATATTGGGCGAAATAGTTAGGATGGTCAATAGATATAGCAATTTGACTGCAAAACCTTATTAATATTGATTTTATATTACTGGAGCAATGCAGTCCGAGACCAGGGTCAAATGCCCCCCCAAATGCGGCAGGGAGCACTCCATAATGGTCAATCCATCCCTGCTGGAGGAGGCAGCCAAGGGTGGGCTGGCCCAAATAGCGATTCCGTGTGGCGACCACGTGCTGCTGGCATACGTGGATAGGTATGGCATGGTGAGGCGCACATCCACCACGCTGTTAGTGACTGGGGGGGCCCCCCCTCGTTCAAGACGGGTACCATTAGCATTAATTGGAGCAGCAAGAAGCTCGTGGATGAATCCATTATATCGGATGTTTTAGGGGGGGATGAATATTTAAACGCCATAAAGGACGCATTGAGCGGTAAGTCCATTCCAACGCCGGAGCTGGAGTCGCTTATGGCAAAGTTATCGGCTCTGGGATTATTGGTGGATAAGATAGGGTGATTCTTCATGTCGTTCTTCAAATTCCTCTCGGGCGGGGGGGCCCAATCCTCCATAAGGGATCCAGGATTGATAAATGCACTGAACGAGCTCGGCCTAATGGATAGATATTATATAACCATTCTCCTGCGCGTGATGGAAAGCAGATACACAATAGCTGGGGGGGCCATAAGGTTGGCGGAGGAGAACAAGACATCCCTCTATATTAGATCATTAATAGGGGGGGTATCCCAGAGAATGAATATACTAGATAAACTATACACAATACGGGATTACGATTACCCCCCCAGGTAAGCGGGGGATGCCGCCAAGGAGGCTGGCCGGCTGTACAACGCCCTCATAGTCAAGCAGGGCCCTGACTTCGTGGAGAACAAGATAAATCAAACCGTGCTTGAATTGATTCACTCCGGCTTCAATAGGATCAAGGCAGTGACTGCGTTGAAGAACGAACTCGCGAAATCGCTTGACTTGAAGAGGTTCCGCCGCATCTTGGTGGCATCGTTCGATGACGGTTTCGGCGCTGTGGCCACCTTAATGAACGCCCCGCTTCTGGAGGAGGCATTGGTTTTCGACAGGCCCTCATCGCTTGAGTCGAGCCGCATTTTAGTGTCTAGGCTGGCATCTACAATGGCTGATAGGGTTAAGTTCACGGAGGGCCCCCTCGATGATTACGTAAATGACTTCAGGGGGGGGAAATTCGACGCGGGCGTTCTCTTCATGTCGTTCAACTGGCTGTCGACAAACCTCTTTGAGTTCGGTCAGCTTCATGAGTTAATAAAGCCTGGGGGGATCCTTGATAATTGTACAGCCGCTGGAGGAGAACGGCTTCGGCTACCTATACATGTTGGTCCAGATGCTGCTGGGCGCCAATAAGTACCCCCCACCCTTGATGAGCTGGAGAGCATGGTGAGCTATGCTGGGTTCAAGAAGAGGGGGGGCACAGGCTGGAGAGGGGGGGGTAGGCTACGTGGGGGGGAGTGGATAGCATGATTGCCCCGAATCAAGATGTCCATTAACTCATGAAGGGTTTGACGTGGTTAATCCTTAAATATCTGGTCGATATTATCAATCCATGTTCGAGAAAATAGTGGTGGCGTATGATGGCTCGCCTCACTCCAGGAGGGCCTTGGACGTGGCCATAGATTTGGCAAGGAAGTACAACTCACGCCTATACGTGGTGGAGGTGGTGGACCCGGCAGCGTTGATAGGGCTGGGCATAAGCCCCCCCGTGCCCCCCCAGACCGTTTTGGACCAGCTCTATCAAAAGGCGAAGAGCGACGTGGAGGAGGCCCGAAGAAGGGCGGAGGGCGTGAGCTCGGAGGGGGGGCAGGTATTGGAGGGCGATCCCGCCACGAGCATACTGGAGTTCGTGGATAAGGTGAAGGCGGATCTCTTGGTGTCCGGGAGCAGGGGGGGCTTATCCACCTTGAAGCGCATATTCCTTGGCAGCGTGTCGTCCAGGTTGGTCAGCGAGTCGAAGGTGCCCGTCCTAGTGGTTAAGTGAGGTCTCCGTCATATATCCACAACGAATTGAATTTTATATAGCCCATTCCTATCTATCCTCATTAGGTGATACGTAATGGCTTTCACTATGGTTCCCCTAAATCCATGCTTTTCTGGGCGATATGGTTCCCCCCCCTCATCTCTGCCGTCAATTTTATCTCCCCCCTCATCAACATGGACCTCCAAATCATTGCCTATCGCCACCTTCTCCCCCCCGTCGAACCTGTAAATCACCTCATCTATCCAATTAAAGAGCAGTTGCTCCAGGTCGGCGCCGCTTAATTGGACTGGAATTGATAGAATTGGCATTGCTTGGTCGGGTCATACATTAAGTTGAGCACGCCCAGGGCGGCGTTCTTGAAGGCCTCGCCCAAGCTCCTTCCTCGGGCTATTATCATGATGTCGGCCGTGTGGTCGGCGTACTCGAACGGTGGTTCATTCATGCGTTTACATTTATTCTGAAATGCTATAAAAATTCCGTCGCAAGTTGCCTCATTTTCAAGGAAATATTTATAACTCATTCCTCTCATTCTTCTCCGTGACCATAAGGGAGGTACTGCAGCAGGGAGCGATAGAGTCGCCTGGAATTTTGGGGATTTACCTGTCCACGGTGGATGGCTTGATAAAGGATTATGTAAGCATGGAACAAGTGGATCCAGATAAGGTGTCGGCGGTCTCGGCTCCTCTCGCAATAGTGTCGGAGAACGCGTCGAAGCTCTTCTTCAAGGGCAACTTCGACTACTCGATAGTATATAGTTCCCCCCGGCTTGATAGTTGTTGCCAAGGTAGATGAAAATAACATACTTACCATAGTGTCCAAGGAACAACAGGTAGGCTTTATACTCACCTTATTGGATAGCATGATTAAGAAGCTCAGGGAGTTGCTGTCGAGTCGTTGAGCCGTCGTACTGCGGGGGGGAAGAATAACTTTAAAGCGGATGCCCCCTCGCGTGTTTCGATGAGTAGCTTGGATATATCCCGCGGCGGGCTTGTGCTTGCATTTATATTAATAATAGCCGTGGCCATATTCATATACGGTTTCTGGCAATTAGTGTCGCCGACAGGCTATCCAGTGTCCCTCGTCCAGGTCAGTGCACGTCGTCGTATGTTGGCTTGGTCTTGGTGACCATGGCTATGATGGGGGGTCGGCGCATATGCATTATGGATTACAGGAGGCGGGGGGGATTCGTTGGTGATTATGTGTTGATAGCATTCATAGTCATGCTAATAATATACGTGGTATTCGCATACGTTACCTATCAAGCTACCCCCCAGCTATTGTTGATGTCATCCCTTATTTCGATAGCCGCGGCTAGATGGGATTGGGGGGGCGGGGGGGTACCTTTATAAGCGTGGATTGAGGGCTGGATCCGTGATTCCATGGAGGAGGAGTTGAGGTATAAATTGAAATACACGTATGGGGAGGACTTCGGCACCGGTTACTTCAAGTACGGCCCCCCCATAAGCTTGGGGGAGTCGCCGCGCATAACGCAGAGCAGGGGATTGATATTGAGGGATCTTCCTGAGAGCGTTAAGATGCTTATACCGCCCGACGTGGCTAGGAGGGGGGATAGTGGTGGGGGGGACGAGGTGTCCAAGTACCTCAGCTCCACCAGGGACATGGTAAGGAACCTCAAATACCCGCTTCATGACGGCATAATTAGAAAGGATGATGACGATTCCTGGCGCGTGGCTAAGGAGTTGGCCAGGTTCGGCTATCCAGCTTCTACGAGCAGGCCGCGGGCAGCGGCGATTTCAAGGGGGGGTTCCTGGTAGTCATGTCGCTCTCGGCGCTTTCCCCCCCGGACTACATGAGGGAGCGGTTCATAGACATGCACATGGAGATAAACCAGGAATTCCAGGGAAACATGATTCGGGCGGTGACGGCGATAGATCAACCATTCGCGGTTGCCATATCCGAGAAGGCCGTCACTTGCATGGTGGTGGAGGCGGGGGGGCACGGCAATATACAGATAGTCCCCCCCATAAGTTATGGCCCCCCCATAAGGGACGGCATAGTTGCCCTAAACAGAGGCGGGTCCGAGACCAATGCGATAACCAGGGAGATACTGAAGGATGCTGGCTACAGCGATTTGGCCAAGGATGAGTACGTCGTGGAGGCGGTTAAGCGGGAGGCCGGGCTGGTGCCGAGGGACTTGGGCGCCGCGGTGAAGGCAGCCAGGGGAGGACCCGGCCAGGTTCTCGATCAAGATAAAGGTGAATCCATTGGTGACTGTGGAGCTAAACGAGCTCTCCTGGACTAGGTTCCTAATCGGCGAGGTTCTCTTCGACCCGACCCATGATGAGTTCAAAAGCTACGTACAGCAGGGCCGGTTCTCGATAGAGGACGTAACCATGGGCGACATGGTGTTCTACGGCGAGATGAATCTGGCCGACGCTGTGATAAGCAGCGTTAGGAAGACCCCCGTGGAGATACAGGATAAGATAGTCAGCAACATAATATTGAGCGGCGGCGCGTTCAATTGGAGGGCCCCGCCCTCCTTGAGTGACGTTGCGGTGGGCAGCGTGGATAAGGTGAAGTTAATGATAGGAAACAAGGTCCCCGACCTGCTTAATAGGTTGAACATAAGGATGGTTAAGGATCCTCAGTACAGCGTGTGGAAGGGAGCAATAGTTTATGGGTACGCCCTCCCCCCTCAGCGTTGAATGGAACGATAAGACGAAGGAGGGTTGGATATTCCCGCGGTAGCCATTGCTTCCACTATTTCCGCCCCCCCTCCATTAATTCCCGCTCTATTCTCTCGAGTGCGTGAACCGTTCCCTGCTTGAAGTGATTCTCGTTCCACGACTCAATCAAGCTGAACGGGAACTTGTATTTAACGTCCCAATAACTGATCACCTCCCCCCCACCGCGGACGCTTATCTTATGTACTCCCGTGAATGGCCCCCCCTTCACGTAATTCATTAACACCTCCCTTTCCTGCTCATTCATGTTTATTATGACCTCTCCCTTATTGAAGGGCCCTGGAAACGCAAATTGAACTCTAGCCCTTATTCCGTCCCCCCCCTCCTTGCCTATTATGGTTAAGTTCCTGGTGCCGTGCCAATACTTGGGGGGGATGCCGTTCACATCCCTCACAATCCTCCATATATCCTCGTCCGGGGGGGCGTCTATTTTCTTGGATACTTGGAACTTCATCACCCTAAGCGTGGGCGTCCAGCCTAAATACCTTATCGCTTTGTTCGGCTCCGTTATGATTACAGTGGGCTGGGCATCTAGTTAATTGAATCGTTAAATTTAATAATGCAGGCGCCCCCCCGCTATATACATGTTCGAGATATTCGTGTTGGTACAGACCAAGGTGGGCAAGGCATTTCAGGTGACCGAGCAGATAAGGTCTATACCCGGCATTAAGTCCACCTACACCGTAACCGGCCCCTACGATATAATTGCATCTATGGAGATAGAGAGCATAGAGTCCCTTGAGGATATAATAAAGAGGATACATGCGATAGATGGGGTGGAGCGGACATTGACCGCCATGGTGATAAAGAAGTACTAACAGAGTTCCCGCGCCCCCCCTTCATAAAGTTTAAAAGTTGAGGCGCCGAAAGATGAAGAGGCGCCGTTGATGAGTGAACCAAGGCAGCTATATAAGGATAGAATAGAGGCGTCGCTTGACGCTTGGGACAGGATTCTGAGGGGGCGACGTCTCTACCAGGCCCGAGTTGGAGAATCTCCTGGTCACCTTATATAAACAACGGGGGGGGTGGAGCCGTTCAGGGGGGGCCTCTCCAAGATACGGATCTACGACAAGGAGATAGCCACGGTGTACGTCGTTGGAAAATACGGCTTGGCCGTGGTGGACGACTCATCCATTTCTCAATACATTCACTTGTTCCAAGTGGAGGCGATAGGGGGGGATGAGGTTTACGGCAAGTTGAAGTCAGTCGATTTCTCCCTAAGCGATGACTTGAGGAATTACGTGAGGGATAGGGTGGACGTCGACGTGATGGGGAGACGCTGGAGGAGAGGGTGTTCAGGGCGTACAGGCTGGTCTACACCGGGAGCATAATGGGCTTCATGCCGGAAACGGATTTTGTCAAAATGTACTCCGCGCTGCTGGATGTTTTTCCCCAACTATCGGAGAGGCTGATAACTACGTTAGATTCTACGTGGCAACCAAGATAGCGGAGAAGATAGCGCTGGGCCAAATAACCAACTTAAACGACAAGAAGATAGAGAAGTACGCATACTGCGTCAGGCTAGGTCTCACTAAGTGCGCCCCCCCCTCGGATAAGCTGATACGGGAGATAGCGGCCAAGGTATATAAGGTGCCGCGCAGCGTCGTGGGGAAGCTGTTCCCCCCCAACGTGGATGCCAAATCCTTCGTGCCCAGGGCCACTTAAAAACTCATTTTTTCCTTATAGTGAAAATACTGGAGTACATGCCCCCCCCTGCTCTATGCGCCGCTCACTAATCGATGCCTCCCTGCCCAGCGCGCCCACCACCAACCTCCTCCTCCCCCCCGTTATCACTACCACGGTCTTCCTGGCCGCCCTCAATGCATTTTCAATTAACTCCTTATAGAAGACCCGTATGGGCTTCTCGGTCTTCATGCGGATTCCATATGGTGGGTTAAATATGACGTGATCGCACGAGAGCGGCCTGAGCATCGGCGTGGTGGAGTCCCCCCACCGCCAGATCGAAATCGCCGCCGGCAGCCAATAGATTGCTCCCAGCCGCGTCGCAGTAATCCGGGTTAACGTCTATGCACACCGACCTAACCCTCCTCCAGAAATGAGCCGCCTCGGCCGGTATGGTGCCTCCTCCGCAAGTCAAGTCGCATATGGTGTCGCCCTCGTCCGGCGATGCCATCATTATCATGGAAAACGCTATTACCGGGTTAAGGGAGGCCGGGTGCCCCCTCACCCTGTACTCCCTATCCCTAGCCGTGGACCTAGTGATCTTCACCCCAACCATGAAGTCCCTTCCCAGTACGTGCGCGCCTATAACCACGTCGGGTCCGATAAATTCACCAATGCATTGATTCCCCCCCTACTCTCCAGGAAGGAGATTACGGCATCCCCCCCCACAACTCTGGCCACGTCAGTGCTGGCGTACTCGTGATTCCCAGCCCTCACCGCCTCAACCGCTACGCTGGTCTCCGAGGTGGCGATCCCCCAGCAGCCCCCTCCAGTCTTAAAGACTTGGCCCTGCCCTCCAGATCCTCCATTAAGGGCCCCCCCACCTCCCCCCCCTGTCCAGCAGGTAGTAGGCATTCTCTATTGTCCTCATGCTTGCCAGGAAGGACCTGGCAGTCATCATTGAGGGGGAACCCCCCCGCCTCCAGAAGCACTCGCCCACTCATCCTATCATAGACGTGCCCCACCTTGGTCCCCATCCTCTCCTCTACCTCCATTACTACGTAGTCCTCCAGGCCCGGCACCGTGGTGACCAGCACGCTCACTGCTTTGGTCGGTCTAACCCCCCCTTTTAAATCGAGTCGCATCCAGCCCACCTCCCCCCCGCCTTCCTTAATATATCGATCAACTCCTCCATGCTGAGCCTCCCCCCCGTATTGGTGTTGCGGGGGCTTGGGTGGTAGCTAATGAATACCCTCACATTGCCGGCATCTACGTAACTACCGTGTTTAAACTCAATCCTGATTCCCATCACGGATGAGATGGCTTGGGCCGCCAACCTGCCTAGGACCACAATAGACTTAGGCCTCACCTCATCCACCTCAATCCTCAACCAGCGGAGGCAGTTCCTCACCTCCGATGGCAAGGGCCTATTATTGGGGGGAGCGCACTTGACGGCGGACGTCAAGTAGGCGCACCTAAGCCTAGTGCCGTCATTCCTAGACACGCTGAAGGGATTGTTGGAGAGGCCCGCGGCGTGCAGCGCCTTGAAGAGGAACTCCGCGCTCCTGTCCCCCCCGGTGAACATCCGCCCCCCCGTCCTATTACCGCCGTGAGCCGCTGGGGGCCAGCCCCCCCACTATCATTACGCCTCCAGGCTCTCCCCCCCAGGGCGGAACTGGGCGGCGCCAGTATGTCTCTCCAGCGAATCTGGGCAACGGCTTCACTGACTCCCTGTACTGAACCAGCCTGGGGGGGCAGTCGCGGCAATCAAACAAGCCGGGCAGCATTGGGGGGGCCCGGCGCCCCCCCGTTTCCTTAATTGCCTTACGGGGGGGAAAAGAATTTTAAGTGAATCCAGCGATGATGGATGGGGCGAGTGATGGCGGGACACATTAGGCGGCTGCCCGCCGGACTCCCCCCCATTGCCATAGGCTTATTAACGGGCGCCGGCTCTATCCAGCGTGTTGTTCGCGGCTTACCTGGAGCCCGGCGAGGAGTTGCCGGGGGGGCCCGGCTTCGACTTGGTGCTGGACTTGAGGCGAGTGGTGCGGGATAGGTGGGACTACATGCTCCCCCCCCTCGTGTACCCGGACGACGTTGAGCAGGCCGTGGCGATACGGCTCCCCCCCATGCCGGGAAGCGTGCCCGGCGTCTCTCGCCTCCTTGACTTGATCGATTACTTGGGCGTCTCCTCCGTGATTCTAACCATGCCCAGGGACCACGATCTAATGGTGAGGGCGATGGACGAGGCGGCCCAGCACGGCGTGTCGATAACCTGGTACTTAAAGGACCCGCTGCGATACTCGCCTCCCGACGTGTTTCCTCACCCAATGAGCGTGGCATTTAGCATTCCATCCTTGGGCTCAATGAAGGCCCTCGCCAAATTCACGTTGTTGAATCAATCATCCATAAAGTACATGCTGGCCTATAACGTGGATGGAGACCGCGGCGGCCTGCCGCTGCTTGGCGGTGGATCCATGGATTACCTATCCATAATCAAGCTCCTCTCCATGATTGGGTACGAGGGCTACATGGTGCTTCTATACGACAAGCCCCACAGGGGGGGCAGGTATTGGAGCGACTTGAACGCGTTGCAGACGTACAGGGACTCGCTCGGCGGGGGGGCATTGGCTGACAAGAGGCTGGTAAAGCTCTTAAGCTCCGCGTTGGGCGAGGTTTTCGGGGATGTCAAGTGAAGTTGAAGGGTAGGGACTTGTTGACGTGGACGGATTACTCAAGGGATGAATTCCTCTTCCTTCTGAACCTCTCCAAAAACATGAAGGAGAGGCTATACGCTGGGGGGGAGAAGTACGCCCCCCAACCATCTGGGCAAGACGGTGCTGGGCATATTCGAGAAGCCGAGCACCAGGACAAGGATAAGCCTTGAGGTGGCCGCGAATCAGTTGGGGGGGATGAAGGTGATATACACCAATCCCCAGGAGCTGCAGTTGGGGGGGAGAGGGGGGGAAACAGTGGAGGACACGGCCAGGGTGGTCTCCAGGATAGTGGATGGAATAATGGCAAGGGTCTACAGCCACTCATCCCTCGTCAAGCTGGCGGAGAACTCCGACGTGCCCGTCATAAACGCGTTGAGCGATGAGTGCCACCCAACCCAAGTGTTGGCGGACGCACTCACCATCTGGGAGAAGCTGGGTAGGCTGGAGGGAGTGAAGCTTGCATTCGTGGGCGACGGGGACAATAACATGTCCCACAGCTTGATGCAGATGGGCGCGAAGCTAGGCATGGAGGTGCGGATAGTGTCCCCCCCCAAGGGTTACTGGCCCGGCAAGAAGTACCTAGAGCCTTCGGAGGACGATGCTAGGAGGAGCGGCGGCTCCATAATGGTGACGGACAATGTGGAGGAGGGCGTGAAGGGCGTCGACGTGGTCTACACCGACGTGTGGGTCAGCATGGGGGGGTTCGAGAAGGAGGCGGAGGAGAGGATGAAGATATTCAAGCCATACCAAGTGAACTCTCGACTAATGGATCTGGCGGGGGGGAAGAACGCCATATTCATGCACTGCCTGCCCGCCCACAGGGGGGGCTATGAGGTCACCGACGACGTGATCGACTCGCCGCGCAGCGTGGTGTGGGACGAGGCCGAGAACAGGATGCACACGATAAAGGCGATACTTGCTGC